>PMSX01000293.1 GCA_003167495.1 Bryobacterales bacterium
CGAGGTGCCTGCATAATCCAGCACGCGGTCAAAGGCGCTAAGGTCACGCAAGGGTGAGATAGCTGATGGAAAAACTTCGGCAGTCAGGGAACCACCGTTGTTCGCGATTGTGACAGAACCTGCGATAACGCCCTCCGCCATGTCGGGATTGCCGTTCAGGTTCTCCACGCCCACCGTACCCGCGAAACTGGCCCCCAGATCGAGAGTGACACCGGTCAACGTACCGAGCGCGGGATTAAACGGGTTGAACTCAACCGGAACAGCGAATTGGCTTCCAACGTCGGTCAGGCCGACACGGTCTGTCTGGACAATCGTGCTCGCGATCCCGGCTGCGCTTACCAGAAGCGCCACAGCAGGAACTGAGAAATAGGTTTTCATGGTCTAATCTTTCTAACCCGAGGTGCCCGTCCGTCTTGGACCGCTGCTTTGGACGAGATTCTCAGGCGTTTGTGCGGCGCTTTGATTTGAACTCCTACAAAGAGAGCGATATTGTCCCTAAATTAAATTCCCCTCATCCGGCATGAGAGAAAAAGAGCGTGAGGGGTGAAAGCAGAGTCATCGCGAATCGACAATTGCAGACCTACGGCGCTCGGTTGGGCAGTATTTGGGTCAAAATTTCGAAGCTTGGCTGCGGAGCGCTCGGCGCAGACGCCAGCTTATCGAAATAATTTTTGTTGCGAACCGAATGAAAACTGAAATGATTTACCGTCCAACGGTGTCTTGTCTCCTGAACTGGCTGTCCCGACCCTGGGGGGGCGCCAGTGTGGGGACGATATATATTATGTTGAATAAAACCAAATTGCGCGTATTACCAAACTCGATTATTGGAGCTCTGATTCTGGCAGTCGCCAGCGCGAACGTAGTCGCGGGCCAGCAGGACGTGGCCGTCAGGAGAACAAATGTAGCGGATCAGACAGCGATGTTGACGGCGGCAAACATTGTGCCTTCAACAAGAATGGGCGCCGCGTTTGCGCCAAAGCTAATGAGCGCCAGCGCCGCTGCGTCAAGCTCGATCAATAGCAATTCCCTGCCCCCGTTCCAACTATCAGTCAGCGGGGCCAGCGAGCTTTTTCTTTCAAATTCCGACTTCCATTGCGAGACGCCTGTGTTGCCAAATGAGCCTCTGTCCGCAGAGCCTAAAGTTGACAAGGCCGACGGGCCGATGGTCACTTTTCGGGACAAGACCGGGCTTATACATATGTTTTCGGCCGGTGGCTTCAATTTTTCCTTTATCGGAGCTACAATCGATACTCTTACACAGGATTGCTCGTCAGTCTATTTGCCGCATTTCAACAGTGATCCAACGCAATATCAGTATGCGGAATGGTTGCGCTCGCCTTATTCTATTGACGGCGAACACGTGTATGGCGTCGTGCACGATGAGTATCATTGTGACACGGCCAATCCCAACTCGAAATACGATTGCTCTTTCGAATCTTTGACCCAGGTGAATTCCACCAACGGCGGCTTTCTTTTTAAAGTTGAACCAATGCCACAGCGTTTAGTCGCGACGATACCATATAAAGTCATTCCGCCGTCGACTAGCGGTGTTGGGAATAATTCGAACATCATCAAGAATCCTAACGACGGCAATTATTATATGGAAGTAATTGAAGAATCTAACGACGTCGGGCCGTGCATGATGCGTTCAAGTAACCTGGCAACATGGTATGCCTGGAATGGCACGTCTTTCTCGGTGCTTATGAACAACCCCGCAGCGTATAATAACAGCCTATCAACTTATTCATGTGCTCCGATCTTCACGTATCCTCTCATCGGTATTAACAATATTCGCTTTCTATCGGAATACAATTTGTTCGTTGGTTTAGGCAGTCTTACAGGGTCATATTATTATGTCGTTTCAAGTGATTTGGTCCATTGGTCGGCTCCAGTCTTCCTGTTTCCTCCGAACACGCTTACGGATACGGGCACTTGGCAGCCCGGCGAAACGCTTCCGGTGGGATACGGCACCCTCATTGATGCCGATTCGAAGACCCTGAATTTCGACGTGATTGCCTCTGGGGACAGTCTGGCTATTTACCTGGTGCGCACGCACACGTTTATTAATTCACAAGGCGTAGCTCAACTCGATAATTCAAACCGCGACATTTTAAGATATCCTTTGAGCCTATCAGGTACCGCTGCCACGCGAGCCGACGCTCCGACATTCAGTGTTGCAGGAGGGACCTACAATAAGGCTCAGACAGTGGCGCTTAGCTGCGGCGATTCGCCGAACGCTATATACTATTCGACCAATGGTTCAACGCCTGAGGCGTCGACCTCGCTTTCGGTTTTGTATGGTAAGCCGTTATCCGTAGCCAAATCCGAAACGATCAAGGCTATTTGCGTGGCCGCTGGTCACGCGATCAGCCCCGTCAGCACGGCTGTTTATGACATCAACTAATCTCGCCGTGTGGTCCAGCCGGGACGACCCTAAAACGCTATCGCGGATGTAGGGCAGAAGGTTGAATCGGGCAGCGCTATAGACCAAAACCTCTCCCGGCGCTAACGATATATAGGCTCGCGATGTCGGCGAATACCCGGCACGCGGCCTATTCCGCTCGTAACATGGCCGCCGGGTCGATCCGAATGGCGCGAATCACCGCCGGCAGCGCGGCCAGCAGAGTTGCCACAATAATGGTCAGCGACGGCACAACCACAGCATGTAGGTCGGAGGGCTTGACCTGATACAACAAGCTCTGGATGTAAGGCTCTAAGAACAAGCCAGCGCCCGCGCCCGCCGCCGACCCTAATATGACCATCGAGAAAACGTCCACCGTCACCCTCTGAACGATATCGGCGGCAGGCGCTCCGATGGCAATGCGAATACCGAATTCGCGGCGGCGCTGTAGAACCGAATAATCGAGCACGCCATACAGGCCGAGTCCTGCCAGCAACATCGCGACACCCGCGAAGAACAAAGCGAGCATCGCCAGCAGCCGTTCGCGCACCGTTTGCGCCTCGTTGATTTCTAACTGCGTTCGAACATTGCTCACGCGGAACTCCGACCGCACCCGCGCCACCTCCCGACGCAGCATTGGTGCGAGCGCGAGCGGGTTCGAACTGGCGGTTCGGACAAGAAGTGTCGCGTTGCCGAGCGTTTCGGGTGGTGCGTCGCGCAACGGAATATAAGCGGTGGGCGTAATAGGTTCACGCATGTCGCGGTAGCGGGCATCGCGCACCAGGCCTACAATTTTGTGCCGGAGCTTGCCTTGATCGAACATTTTTCCCACTGGATCTTCGCCGTTGAAATATTCCTGGGCGAACGCTTTGTTGACAATTGCCACATCGGGCGCCAGGTCAATTGGACGAAAGTCGCGACCATCGATTAGCGGGATCTTCATCGTATCGAGCCAACCAGGCGACACGTTCAGAAAATGGGCAAGAAGTTCGTGCGGTGGTGCGCCATTTACCGCAACGAAGCCGTTGGAGCCGTTACCGCTCAGCAGCGGGAATCCGGCGAGCGCGACGCTTTCCACACCGGACAGCGCGCGCAGATGGTCGGCCAGTTGGAACCAGATCTCCGTTGGCTGCGGCCGTTTTGCCAGCGCCTCCAGCGTCAGGAGCCGCTCCGAAGAAAAGCCAGTCGGCTGATGAGCGAGGCTGTGGAGCGTAGAGACGAAAACGCCGGCCGCGAAATGCACAACAAAACAAAAAGCCACCTGGGTTGCGATTAAGACATGCATGAGACGGCGGCGCGAGTGGACGTCGTCTCCGCCTTTGAGCGCACTGGCTGGCTTAACGCCGGAAGCGCGCAGCGCGGGCAGCAAACCGAACAGAAAGGTTACACCGATGCTGAGCGCCACTGCGAATCCCATGACGCGCCAGTCTGCGGGTAAAATCAAACGGGCCGGATTATCCGGTGGATTGATCCTGGAGACAATAAACGGCGCCGACCACCATGCGAAGAACCCGCCAATCGCCGTCGCGAGCATGGCCAACAACGCACTTTCCACGAGGACTAACTGAACCAACCGCCAGCGGCCTGCGCCGATGGAAACGCGCAGCGCCATCTCGCGTGCTCGAGCTGAGGCTTGAGCCGTAAGCAAATTCGCGACGTTGGCGCACGCGATCAACAATACGAGGCCAACAATCACCGCCAAAGCCCACAGCGCCACGCGATAGCTCTCGCGCATCTCGGACAGTCCAGCGGCCGCCGGTTCCAGTAATACCCTTTGCCTGAGAAAGCTCTTCAACCTCTCCTGAGGCCAGCTCTTGAAGCTTTTTGCCCTTTCGCCCTCGATGGCACTCCAGATTGCTTGCATACGCTCGCGCACACGGCCGGGATTTCCCTCGGGCTTCATCTGTATGAACGTGCGGATCCAACCCCAGTCATCATGTATGAATCCCTCATACATCGCCGTGGGCAGAAAGATGTCGGTGAACGTCCCGGCCTCAGTGCCGGTAAATCCCATGGGCGCGACCCCGATAATTTCATAGAGATCGTTGCCTATTTGAAACGCGCGGCCAAGCACTTTCGGATCTTGTCCGAAACGGCTCGTCCAATAGTCGTAAGACAGCACCGCATACGGGTGTGCTTTCGGTTTCAGATCGTCGTCTTCGCTCAACAAGCGTCCCAGGGCCGGCTTGAGTCCAAAGGCGCCAAACATCCACCCGGACACATATTGCCGGTGTGCTCTCTCCATCTCCAAGTCCGATGAATAGGTAAGATCCACGCGATCTACCGGTGAAACAGCCACCAGCTCGGCGTCGCTTTTGACGGCGGACCTCATCGCACGGAACTTCGAATATTCAGTGGTGTCGCTGGTTCGGACTGAGCCATCTGGTTTCGTTCCGCGCAGTAACATGGCGTATAGGCGATTCGCGTGCGCCACAGGCATGGGCCGAAGCAACAGCGCATCGACGAGGCGGAATGCCGACGTGCAAGCGTCGATAGCCAAAGCAAGAGAGAGGACCGCAGCCGCCGAAGTCGCTCGTCTCTTAGCCAGTTGCCGCCAGCCGAAAAACAAGTCGGCACGGAGCGAGTCAAGCCACGCGATGAGTCTGACGTCGCGACTTTCTTCCCTGTGGCGGACGAATGAGCCAAACGCTTTGCGCGCGTCATCCGGTTCACGGCCATGCTCGATGGCTTCCTGAATGTGCGATCTGAGCTCTTCCTCAATCTCGCGGTTTAGCCGATCGTTTCGGAAGACGTTGGAGAGGCGGGACCAAAGTGACATATTTTAGGCCATTTTTAATACTCGATTAACTGCCGAAGTCACTGCCTGCCAACGCGATTCTTCCGCGGCCAATTGTTTCTTACCCGCCGCAGTCAATTCGTAAATGCGCGCGCGCCGGCCGCTATCCTTGCTCACCCACTCGGCGCGAATCCAGCCGGCCTCCTCCATGCGATGCAGCGCCGGGTAGAGGGAACCTTCTTCCACTCGCAAGACTTCTTCCGACGTGTCTCGGATGGCGGACATAATCGCGTACCCATGCAGCCGGGGACGTCTAGAAAGAAGTTTTAGGACAAGCAGATTGAGTGAGCCTTGCAGAGAATCCGGGTTCGCCATACTCAGGCCTCTAATTATATAGACAGCTAAGTATCAATGCAAATGAGGAGATTTGCGAGGATGCGTCAGGCTGAGCCACGACCGCGAGGGAGTGCAACACAAGCCGAGCGAACTGGTGATTGACGGCGGCATGAGCACGCTTTGAGCCCAGCGTTCTTAACGACAGACCTCAAGCCACCTGAGCCTTTTCCATCTCTGATCCAGTCTTGCCGGAAAGAGGAGAATTTTTGGACTCCGCCGCCGTCGGGTTGTGCCAGCCTCCTTGAGGCGAAACTCGCTGCTCGACCTCACCCGGACCCCAGTTGCCCTTATCGTACGGGTATATCGGAGTTCCGGCTTTCAGCACCGGATCAACGATTCTCCATGCCTCCTCGACATAATCCTCGCGGGCAAACAAGGTAGCGTCGCCTGCCATCGCATCACCCAGGACCCGCTCATAGGCATCCATCTCTTCCGGGCAGGGGTGACGGCTGGCAATAATCTCAACCGCTTCACCTCCCATCTGCTCGCTGGGACCCATCACCGTCGCTCCCATAGCGATAGTCATCTCAGGGCTGATGCGGAACCGCATGTAGTTCTGGGAAATATTGTTTTTGAGGACTGTAGGAGGCGTTCGAAAGCGCGCGACAACCTCCGTGGAAGTCACTGGCAAATTCTTTCCGGCGCGAATGTAAAAAGGCACGCCCTTCCAGCGCCAGGAGTCGACTTCGAGTTGCAAAGCCGCGAACGTCTCGACTTTCGAATCGGGCGCGACCCCTTTTTCCTGCAGATACCCTCGGAACTGGCCTCGGACCAGACTGTTGGCATCGACCGGCGGAATCGCCTTCAGCACTTTCACCTTCTCATCGCGGATGCTTTCGCTGTCGGTGCGGGCGGGCGCCTCCATCGCCAGATTGCTCAAAATCTGGAAGAGATGATTCTGGATCACGTCGCGAATAACGCCGGTCTGATCGTAGAAAGCGCCTCGGCCTTCTACGCCGAACGCTTCCGCCATTGTGATCTGCACGCTCTCAATGTAGTTTCGATTCCAGAACGGCTCTACAAAGGCATTCGCGAATCGAAACACCACGACGTTGTTGACTGGCCGCTTACCCAGATAATGGTCGATCCGAAAGATCGCGGATTCGGGGAAGACCCGATGCAGGCAGCGGTTCAGCTCCTGCGCGGAAGCCAAGTCATGACCGAACGGCTTCTCCACAATGATTCGAGCATTCTGGGCACATCCCGATTTGGCCAGTTGGTCCACAACCGTCTCGAACATCAGAGGTGGAATGGCCAAATAAAACGCCGGCCGTTGCGCGCCATCGAGTGCTTTCCGGAGCGCCTCAAAAGTTGCGGCGTCGGCGTACTCACCGCCCACGTATCGCAGAAGTCCACTCAGTTTCTCGAAGGCCGCGGCATCCAAGCCGCCGTTTTTCTGGAGGCTGTCCTGCGCGCGCGCCCGAAGCCGCTCCAAGTTCCAAGAACCGCGCGCGACGCCGATCACGGGGACGTTCAGATGTCCCCGTTTCACCATCGCTTGCAGCGCCGGGAAAATCTTTTTGTAGGCCAGATCGCCGGTAGCGCCGAAAAAGACCAACGCATCCGAATGGGAATCGCTCATCGGAGTCTCTTCTTTCGACTACGCGCCCGCCGCTTTCTCCAAGTGACCACCGAACCCGTAGCGCATAGCAGACAGCAGTTTATCCTGGAAATCCGCCTCACCGCGCGAACTGAAACGCTGGTACAGCGCGGCGGAAAGAACAGGTGCCGGGACGGCCTCGTCAATGGCGGCCTTGATGGTCCAACGGCCTTCGCCGGAATCCGAAACACGCCCGGCGAACTTTGAGAGGGCGGGATCTTTCGCCAGACTGCCCGCCGTGAGGTCGAGCAACCACGACGCGATTACGCTTCCGCGCCGCCACACCTCGGCGATGTCCGGTAAATTGAGATCGTACTGATAGTGCTCGGGGTTGCGAAGGGGTGTCGTCTCCGAATCGATAGCGCTCGCGTGCTTTCCCACGTTGGCGTCGTGCAGAATACCGAGGCCTTCAGCATAGGCAGCCATCATGCCGTACTCGATACCGTTGTGGACCATCTTCACGAAGTGGCCGGCGCCATTATGGCCACAGTGCAGATAACCCTGTTCAGCGGTGCTGTCACTTTGTTCACGTCCAGGAGTGTGAGGTATGTCACCCTCGCCAGGAGCAAGTGTCGCGAAGATCGGGTTTAGGTGTTTGACGGTGTCTAGCTCACCACCAATCATCATGCAATAGCCTCTGTCTAATCCCCAAACGCCTCCGCTCGTTCCCACGTCGACGTAGTGAATCCCCTTATCAGTCAGTTCCTTGGCGCGCCGGATATCGTCGACATAGTAAGAATTGCCGCCGTCAATAAGGATGTCTCCCTGTTCAAGGTGGGGCAGGAGATCGGCAATCGTCTTGTCAACTGCTGCGGCGGGCACCATTAACCAGAGCGCTCGCGGCTTATCGAGCTTCGCGGCGAGGTCTTCGAGGGAGGAACTCCCAACCGCTTTCTCCTGCACCAAGTCGCTTACTGATTTGGGCGACATGTCGAAGACGACACACTGGTGCCCTCCTTTCAGGAGACGCCGCACCATGTTTGCTCCCATCCTCCCAAGACCGATCATTCCGAGTTGCATAATTTATCCCTTGGCTCCGCGGTAGCGGCGAATTAAGTTGTTCGTGGAACTGTCATGAGTGAGGGGCGGCTCAGTCGCGCTCTCGATCTCCGGTATGATGCGCTGCGCCAGCGCCTTGCCAAGCTCGACACCCCACTGATCGAAAGAGTTGATCTGCCAGATAGCTCCCTGGGTGAAGACCGAATGCTCATACAGTGCGACCAGCTTACCTAGTGTCTGAGGCGTCAATTTGTCAGCGAGAATTGTATTCGACGGCCGATTGCCTTCGAACACACGGTGCGGGACAAGCCAATCCGGCGTGCCTTCGGCTTTGACTTGCTCCGGAGTCTTGCCGAAAGCTAAGGCCTCCGTTTGCGCGAACACATTAGCCAATAGCATGTCGTGATGACGCCCGAGCGGGTTGAGCGCCTTGTCAAACGCGATGAAGTCGCACGGGATCAGCCGAGTCCCCTGATGGATGAGTTGATAGAACGAATGTTGACCGTTGGTGCCCGGCTCACCCCAATAAATAGGTCCGGTTGCGTAGTTTACCCGGGTGCCATCGAGCGTCACGTGCTTTCCGTTGCTCTCCATGGTCAACTGCTGCAGGTACGCGGGGAAGCGTTTTAGATATTGCTCGTAGGGCAAAACCGCGACGGTCTGTGCGCCGAAAAAGTTGTTGTACCAGATGGCGAGAAGACCCAAAAGCACAGGCAGATTGCGATCAAATGGGGCGGTGCGAAAATGTTCGTCTATCTGGTGAAATCCATCCAACATTGCGCGAAAGTGCTCTGGCCCGATTGCCAGCATAGTCGAAAGACCGATCGCGGAGTCCATAGAATAGCGTCCGCCGACCCAATCCCAGAAACCGAACATATTTGCGGTATCAATGCCGAACTTGGCCACTTCGGTTGCGTTTGTCGATACCGCAACAAAGTGCTTGGCGATCGATTTTTCCTCGCCGCCGAGGCCAGCGAGCAACCAGGCGCGAGCGGAATGCGCATTCGTCATCGTCTCGAGCGTTGTGAATGTTTTGGATGAGATGATAAAGAGCGTCTCCGCGGGATCGAGACTGTGAACAGCTTCCGCGAAATCCGTCCCATCCACATTCGAGACGAATTGAAACGTTAGTTTGCGGTCGCTGTAATGTTTCAACGCCTCGTATGCCATCACCGGTCCAAGATCGGAGCCGCCGATGCCCACGTTGATCACATTGTGAATTGGTTTGCCGGTAAACCCTTTCCACTCTCCGCTGCGGATCCGATTGGAGAAGTCCGCCATTTTGTCAAGCACGGCATGAACTTCCTGAACTACGTTTTCCCCGTCAACCGTGATAGAGGCTCCCTGCGGTGCCCGAAGGGCCACGTGCAGGACGGCGCGCTTCTCAGTGACGTTGATCTTATCGCCGCGAAACATGGCGTCGATTCGCGAACGCAACTCCGACTCCTCAGCCAGCTTGATCAGGAGCTGCACAGTTTCATTAGTGATGCGGTTTTTCGAGTAATCGAGAAAGATTCCCTCGGCTTCAACCGTCATCCGCTCCCCTCGCTGAGGATCGTCGGCGAAAAGATTTCGCAGGTGGACTTCGCCAATTTCCTTGTGATGCGTCTGGAGCTTATTCCAAGCCGTCCGCTTCGTCAATGGTTCAGAAACCTGAGTCGTTTGTGCCTGTGTTGTCATGTTTGTATTCTCCTCGCTTTACCCCGCGACTGCCTTCTTCTGAAGGGTACTCTTAGAGTCGATGGTGGCCATGAGTTCAGTCCAAGATTTGACGAATGACGCCGCGCCTTCTTGTTGAAGCTGGGCGGCGAGATCATCCACATTGATGCCGGCTTTCGTGAACTGAGCCAAAACCTCCTCGCAATCGCCACCGTCCGCCGGCAGGATTGCACTCACTTCGCCATGATCGGCAAGAGCCTTCAAGGTACCGTCCGGCATCGTGTTCACCGTTAAGGGAGCAGCAAGAGCCTTGACGTAGAGCGTATCGGACGCTTTTGGATCCTTTGTGCCAGTGCTGGCCCACAGCAGCCGTTGCGGACGCGCGCCAAAGTTGAGAGCCCGCTGCCAACGGGGCGAGGCGAGCAGTTCGTGATACGCCTTGTATGTGCGCTTGGCGATGGCGATTCCGAGTTGGTCACGCAGCGACTCTGGTGCTTTGCCCGTGACTGCAACATCCCACCGGCTGATAAACAGCGAAGCGACTGAGCCGACATTAGGCGGAAGCCCGCCTTCGATGCGGCGTTCGATGCCGCGCAGGAACGCCTCGGCAGCAGCCAGATACTGCTCTCGGGAGAACAAGAGAGTGACGTTGATGGGGATGCCGGCGAAAATCCCTTCCTCGATCGCGGGTAGGCCTTCCTTGGTGCCGGGAATCTTGATGAACAGATTCGGCTGTCCCGCACGTGTGTGCAGAGTCCTGGCCGCTGAAAGACTGCCGGCCGTGTCGTAGGCGAGCAGCGGTGAAACCTCCAAAGAGACCCAGCCATCTACGCCGCCGGTGCGGTCGTGGATCGGTCGAAACAGCGCAGCGGCGCGCGTAATGTCATCAAGCGCCAGTTCGAAGAAAAGATCTTCGCTGGATTTGCCGTTGCTCAGCCTTTCGCGGATGGCCGTGTCATAGGCGGCGCTATTTTTGATCGCGTGGTCGAAGATTGTCGGATTAGACGTGAGTCCCGTAACTGACCATTCATCGATAAAATGTTTCAGCGTGCCGCTGTTAAGCAGGTCGCGCGTAATGTTGTCGAGCCATATACTTTGGCCCAAATTATGCAGCGCTTGTGTCGCTTTCATGGTGAAACAGCCTCCAGATTCTTACCGCTGTTTGGAGCTTCAATCATGCCCAAACGTTTCGAAGATTTTGTCACGCCGCGCAGCCAGTCGAAGGCGGGATCGGAGATCATATCCTCGGTGCACCGCCAGCGCCAATTCCCGGCGGCACGACCCGGCACATTCATGCGCGCTTCCTTCCCCAGATTCAGCAAATCCTGCAGCGGAGCTATCGCCAGCGCAGCTTGCGATGACCAAGCCAACTCGATCAATGCCGGTGCGGCGTCGCGGGCTGTGCCCACAGGCCTTTGCGCATACTTCCACAGATTCTGCCGTTGGTCATCGGGCAGATCTTCAAACCAGCCGCGGGTAGTGGGATTATCGTGAGTGCCCGTGTAGACCACGGTATTGCTGACATAGTTACTAGGCAAATGTGGATTATCGGCATGGCCGTCGAACGCAAATTGCAGTACGCGCGTTCCCGGCAGATGGAACTCATCGCGGAGTGCATAAACGTCGGGTGTAATCAGTCCCAGGTCTTCGACGATGAACGGCAGAGCGCCCAACTCTTTCTGAACCGCCCGGAACAAATCAGCGCCAGGGCCCGGCTGCCAACTTCCCGTCTGTGCGGTGGGTGCGCCGGCGGGTATGTGCCAAGCAGCGACGAAGCCGCGGAAATGATCGAGGCGAATGGCATCAACATGAGCGAGCAGCGCGCGGAGGCGGCAAATCCACCAGTGATAATCCGACTTCCGAAGGACGGCCCAGTCATAAAGAGGATTGCCCCAAAGTTGCCCCAACGAACTAAAGTAATCGGGAGGTACGCCGGCGACAAAGCGCGGATGGCGCTGCTCGTCCAAGAGAAACAACTCCGGGTTAGCCCACACGTCGCTTGAGTCGGGAGAGACGAAGAACGGCAGGTCGCCAATCAACTTCACGCCCTTCTCGTGCGCGTGGGCCTTTAGGCGGTCGGCTTGGCGGTACAACAGGAATTGTGCGAAGGACGCCATACCCGCTTGATCCGCAAGTTCGTGCCTGACTTGGTCGAGCGCGGTAGGCTCTCGCTGAACCAACTCTTTCGGCCATTCCAGGTAATAGGCGCCCTTGAACTTAGCTTTCAGCGCCCGGAACAGTGCATAGTCATTTAGCCAATGCGCTTGGTTATTGCAGAACTGCTCATAGTCGACTCGCAAATCGGCGCGCGCACCTCCCTGGAAGTTAGCCCAAGCTTTCTCGAGGAGGCCGTGTTTAAAAGGAATGACGGCGTCATAATCGACTTGGTCTTGTGGGAACGATTTGGACTCACAGTCACTCGATCGCAGGAGTCCATCGTCAATAAGCCAATCGGGACTGGCGAGAAGTGCGTTGCCCGCAAGAGAGGACAAGGGTTGATAGGGTGAGTTACCATAACCGGTCGGACCAAGCGGCAGAGACTGCCACCAGCTTTGGCCCGCTACAGCTAACCGGTCGATCCACGACAGCGCACCCGGTCCAACGTCACCAATGCCATAACGCGAAGGCAGTGAAGTGACATGGAGCAGCAAACCCGATCCGCGATATTCGGGAGGGAACGGCGGCAGACTTACTCCGTCCTGACTCATGCTTGCCCTTTCGAGGAATGCAATTTGTCGCCCGGTGCCCGAGTCAGCTTGGTCAACATGACGAAACTTTGATTCCTCCCAACCACCCACCGATTCGGATTATGCAATTGACGTTTCACGAACCGTCGCGTCGGGGCGACGTCTCCGCAAGACTACGGGGCGGTCAGGCATCGGTGCCAGCATGAGTCGTCTTGGCGTAGCGGTCGCATTACAAAGCATACACATTATTGCCGTCACTTCATTTTTTGTTCTGCGATCCATGCGTCAGTGCGCGCATCAAGGAGATCGAGGGGCAATGTTCCACCATTGAGCATCTCATCGTGAAAGGCGCGGATGTCGAATTTCGGCCCCAATTCCTTCCGGGCGCGGTCGCGGAGTTCGCGGAACTTGAGCTGGCCCAGTTTGTAGCTAAGCGCCTGCGCAGGCCACGCGATGTAGCGGTCCGTCTCGGATTGGATGGTGGGCTCGTCGACTGCTCCCGACTTTCGCATGAAGTCTACAACCTGATCGCGGGTCCATCCTTTTGAGTGAATTCCGGTGTCGACAACCAAACGGACCGCTCGAAAGAGTTCAGAGGAGAGACGGCCGTAGTCCGAAACTGGATCCCGATAGAAGCCAACCTCTTTGCCAAGTTGCTCGGCGTACAGGGCCCAGCCTTCGATGTACGCATTAAAGCCAAGGCCATGCAGGCGGAACTTCGGCAATCCGGTGAGTTGCTGTTGGACAGATAACTGCATATGATGTCCAGGGATTCCCTCGTGATACGCGATCGCCTCATCGTCGATGAGTGAGCGCTGTCCAAAATCGGACGTGGCGACGACAACACGCCCTGGTCGTTTGCCATCGGGAGTACCTGTGACGTAGTGCGTTGCAGCGGCAGACTGAAAGGCAGGTATAGCCTCAACGGTTACGGGCGACTTCGGAAGGAGCGTGAAGAGTTCGGGAAGCTTAGGCTGCATTTGGGCAATATAATGGCGGAAATCGTCGAGGATCTGTTCTGAGGAGGTCGGAATGAACTTGGGATTCGTTTTGAGCGAGACGCGGAATGACGCAAGATCCGCGAAACCTTCCTTCTTGGCAATCGCATCCATCTCCCCTTCAATACGATCAACCTCGCGAAGGCCGAGCAGATGGATCTCCTCAGGCGTCATATGGGTTGTGGTCCGCCCGTAGATATCGTTTTCGTAGCGCTTTTCACCGTCCGGCAATGAAACGACAGCGAGAGCCGTGCGGCCCTTAGGTGCGTATTCCGTGCGGAGGAAGTTCGCGAAATTCTTATACGCAGGAATGACATCAGTGTCCACAGCGTCCGTAATCTGCTGGGTCAAACGCTTCTGGTCGTCGGGAGAAATGCTCGCCGGATACTTCTTTGTGGGAATCAGAAAAGGGTCGGCATCAATAATTCCTTGGCATTGGACTGGAAGTTTCTCAAGCAGGAACCGGACGGGCATGAGCTTGTCTTTTATGCCGGCGCGAAGAACTTCGCTCGTCTGGCTGAGGACGCGAGGGAACTGGTGAAGACGGGCGATGTAGTCTTCATAATGCTTAACTGAATCGAGCGGCACAGAGAGCGGCAGATCCGCGAGGCTAGTGTGAATGCCATTCTGCTGATTGACCGGCATCTCATATTCTTTGAGGTTGAAGTCCGCAATTCGCTGCTGGAGGACGCGAAGTAGGAGGTCGTGAGAGAGCCGGTCTTGAGCGCTGAAGCCCGTCGTTGCGATCGCTTCAAGTCGCGCAACGAAGGCCTCATCAATCTTGTGGCGCTGAACTATGCCTTCGAGCGAGTAATCCGCGAGCTTGTCGTTGTAGCGGTAATCGCCAAAGGCGGTGGCGCGCTCAGGAAAATTGCGCAAATCGGATTCGTACTGCTCTTCGAAGACTGCGTTCTGGGCGGCGAGGCGGTCGGCTATCGGGTTCGCGTTCTGTGGGAACACTGAGCCCGCGACGAGCACGAGAAAGAACAGCCATTGGTAAAGGCGCATAGGTGTATGCAGCGTACCAAATAATGCTTGGTTCTTGAATGCCGGATTTAAGTAGTACAATCACTGTGCAGTTTGAAGGTATTCAGACGGAGGCATCACGTGCGGTTCTTGTTTAAAGTTTCGTTTCCCGTGATCTTCACAAGGCGGGTCCGGCCATATCGGACGCTGTGACGAGATTCGGCTAGGCGAGGTTTTCAAAGGCCGTAGCGGATCGATAAAGTGTTAGCATTAGCGGATGTTTAGGCTCAACTCGGAAGTCCGCAAGGCGCCCGCGGCGCTGGCGTTCGCCTGCAGTCTTAGTTTGCTGTCACTCACCGGATGCGCCCGGACTACGCCCGACACTCATGAGGCTGAGGAGAAGACGCTGAGGGAAGTGGATGCGCAGTGGTCGAAGACCGCCGGGGCTAAGGATCTCGACGCAACCGTCGCGTTTTATGGCGATGACGCGGTGGTGATGCCCGGCGACGCTCCGGTCGCCAACACGAGGCAGGCGATTCGCGATCTGTGGGCGCCCATGCTGGCTCCAGATGCTTCGGTTTCGTGGGAGGCGAATCAGGTTGAGGTGGCTCGGAGCGGAGATCTGGGCTACGCCAGAGGTGTATATCAGCTGATCATGAAAGAAGCGGCTGGAAAAGCCACGACCGAGCGGGGTAAGTTCCTGGAGATATGGAAAAAGCGGACAGATGGCAAATGGAAGTGCGCTGTAGACAGCTTCAGCGCGGACACTCCAGCAGCACCGCCAGTTCCTGAGAAAGATAAGTAAATCGCACTCGAGCCGACCCGAGGAACGTAATAATTTTGTGATGAGGCAATTCGTTGTCTTTAGCCTGTTGCTGGCGGCCGCGCGGCTATGCGCCCAAGACCAGACCCCGGTCTTCCGCGCAACATCGGAGCTCGTGCTGGTTGACGTACAGGTGCTGCGCACCAAGACGGGGACACCGGCACCCGCGCTCCGAGCTAGCGATTTCCAAGTGTCCGAAGACAACGTTCCACAGCGGATCGTCCATTTTTCCCGTGACGAATTCCCGCTCTCGGTGGTGCTGCTGTTCGACCTCACCGACAGCGTCCGCGGAGTGCTTAGACGTTTAGCGGAAGGGGCCGAAACCGCGCTCGAACACTTCAAAGCCGCCGATGAAGTCGCGGTGATGGTCTATTCCGGCCGCGCCAGCCTGGTGGACGGGTTTACCACGAATCGTGCCCGAACCGTGCGCGCCATCGAAAAGGCCGCTACTATGAGGTCGAAAGAACCCGCCTACTTCAACGAGGCTATCTATCAGGCGGCCATCGAGCTTCGCCAAGCGAGCAGCCCGGCGAACCGGCGCGTGGTCATCTGGCTAACCGATAACTTGCCAAATATCCCCTACAACAAGAGCCATGCCGCTCATACCGAGGTCGAAGCATTCCGCGCGTTGCATGATGAAACCGTGGTGGTCGCGCCGATCTTGTTGCGGAGTCCGCTTTGGGTCGTTCTGGCACCGATGGTGCGAGCGGCGGAAGCCACCCAGGAGAAGTCCTTTCCACCGGGCGACGCCCACAAATACGCGGAATTAACCGGTGGGCAGGCGGTTGGTCTTCGTGGCAAGCAGCCGGAAGAGCGTCTTGCCCAGTTGATCGACGAACTGCGCGCGCGATATACGATCGGGTACCGTCCTTCCGATCCGCAACCCGTTGGAACGTTCCGCAAGATCCGCGTGAATTTGGTTGCGTCCCGGACCTTGCTGTTGAAAGAGTGGACCGTCCTCGCGCCCCAGGGCTATTACCGAAAGTAGGTTATGAGCCTCTCCATAAAATCGGGTTACACTAAAATTAGTCAGACGAAATGAAACGCTGGCAAAAAGAAAAAATTGGTGCAAGGCCTCGCTCGGGCAAGCACGGGTTGGTTTACGTGTTGTCGTTGGCTCTACTACTCGCCACTTCACCCCAACACCTACCGGCCCGTCAAGACGCCCAAAGCCCACCGCCGCCTCCAGGCCAGCTGGCTCACACGCCACAGAATCCCGGGCAGCTGCAGCAGTTGGTAGCGCCCATTGCGCTGTACCCGGATTCGCTGGTGGCGCAGATCCTAGCGGCGTCCACCTTTCCCGAGCAAGTTGTCGAGGCTGACAGATGGGTGCAAGCGCATCCTGACTTAAAGGGCGAAGCCTTAGGTCAAGCTGCGGACCAACAGCCCTGGGACCCAAGTGTTAAGGCGCTCACGGCATTTCCATCCGTCCTCGGGAATATGGATAAGAACCTCTCCTGGACGTCGTCTTTGGGCGATGCCTATTACAACCAGCAACAGGACGTGATGAATGCCGTGCAAGTGATGCGCCAGCGGGCCCAACAAGCAGGCAATCTTAAGACAACGCCCCAACAAACCGTTGAGACGCAAGCCTCCACGATTGTTATTCAACCCGCTAACCCCGAGGTTGTTTACGTACCCGCGTATGATCCTTGGTTGGTATACGGAGATCCGCTTCTGGCCTGGCCGGGGTGGTATCCGTATCCAGGAATCTGGTTTGGCGGTCCGTACCTCTCATTCGGACTCGGCTTCGGAATTGGTTGGTTCGGAGGCTTTGGATGGGGCTGGGGTCATTGGGGATTCGATTGGCATCACGGATACGCAAACTTTGACCACAACAGGTACTTCTCTCGGAGCAATACCTTTTTCAACCGAAACAATTACTACCGGGCAGGCGGCGAACGCGGCGTAGCAAGGAACGTCGAGCGCGGAGTGGGCGGCGAGCGCGGTGCGGGAGCTAGGCCGTTCGACGGAGATGCCCGGGCTGCTCGAGGATATGCTGAACCCCGTGGTCAGAGCGGTGTACGCTCCGGCGGCTTCAGCGGTTACAATCATGGCGGAGAGGAAAGAAGCTTTTCGTCACGCGGAGCCGCCAGCTTCGGCGGTGGCGGAGGGTTTCGCGGGGGCGGCGGCGGACGCCGCTAAAACGAAATTTAGAAGTGGAGAGAAACCGTATGCGGCGAGCGGAGTGGAACTCCGGCAAATTTCATTGGGCCAATTTTCCTAAGTTAGCGATAGTGGGTATCTTTTTGGCGGTGTCCTGCCCCACGGGCTCTATTGCCCAGCAACAGGGCCAGCGAACATTTGCGTCGGCGGAAGAGGCGAGCAAAGCGCTCGTCACCGCCTTACAGAATAACGACGAAAAGGCGATGCTCGATATCTTCGGACCAGACGGAAAGCAAGTAGTCTCGTCGGGAGACGAAACGGAGGATGCAGAAAGCCGCGCTAATTTCGTTCAGCGATACCAGGAAATGCACCGTCTGATGAAAGAGCCAGACGGAAGTACCACTTTATATATCGGCGCGAAGAACTGGCCCACGCCTATACCGCTCGTGAACAAAGGCAACTTGTGGTATTTCGACACTGCGGCGGGCAAGATGGAAATTCTGTACCGGCGAATTGGCCGGAATGAAATGTCGGCTATTCGCGTTTGCCAGGAGCTTGTAGCGGCGCAGAAGGAATACTATTCCACCCAGCACAGCGAGTATGCCCAGAATATCTTCAGTGATGAAGGGCAGCACAATGGGCTCTACTGGAAAGCTGCCGCCGGCGAACCCCAGAGCCCCATCGGACCACTAGTCGCAGCGGCCGTTGCCGAGGGCTATACCAAAGGCCAAAACGGCCCTCCCACTCCATACCGCGGTTACTATTTCCACATCCTGACGCGTCAGGGAAAGAATGGCCCTGGCGGCGCGAAAGATTACGTTATAAACGGCAAGATGACCGGGGGGTTCGCTTTCATCGCCTATCCGGCGGAATACCGGTCGTCCGCCGTGATGACATTCATCGTTGGTGAGGATGGAGTCGTATATCAGAAGGATCTCGGCAAAAAGACCGATGTTCTCGCAAAAGCGATGAAGGAATACAACCCCAATTCGGGCTGGCAGAAAGCTGAAAAGCAAGAAGAGCACGCTGGCGAGGGAAAAACCAAGTAAAAAAACTTTGCGGCAGCCCGCATGCTCACTGAGAGGAGCGCCTTATACAGAGTGCACGGTTGAGACCAGAGTCACCCGCAGCCACCGAGGCGCGACCGCCATCGCCAAAATCGAAAGCCCAGCCTTCCCCTTTCTGTGTCCCGGGCGTGGCGCTCCATTGCCAGCCAGTGAGCCTCAAGGGGCCTTTGATCCGATAGCCGCCTTCGTTCGCAGTTGTAAGAGAAACCTGCTGTAAGTCGTCAATGGATGGGAGGCTCCAGTCTTTAAAACCGGCCAATGTCAACTCACGGCAATAGCGCTGGGCTTGGCTCCAACTTAAGCCCGAGCCGTTATCGGCGGTGGTCCATGTCAGCTTGGTCGAGGGATCAATCCAGAAGCCGAGGCTCCCACCGAGGGAGATCGTTAGTTCTTGTGGCGCTTGTTTGGTGAGGGCGATGGTCTTCTGCCACTTACTTCCTCCCGCTGTCGGTGCAGCTTCTATCAAGTGTTCGCCCGGTGACAGTTTAAGCCGTAACGTTTTTTCAGGCGTGAGAGTCCGCTTTGGCTTGCCGTCCACAATGAGCATGCAGGACGCGTCCGTTTTGATAATCAATTCGCTACCACGGCAAAGAGGCAGCGCAGGTATAAGCGCAGTGATGAGTGCTTTGGGCATTTCTTCCAAATAAGACAACGCCCGCGACTTGGCCGACATACACGTCATCGTTGAAGTACAGAGCACGCGGATTCGCCGGATTGATTTGAGGGAATTGAAAACTGGTCTTGGCGAAGACCAGCGTCTGCGAGCTGACTCGAATGCGGAGGGCGTCAAGGACAGACCGCAGATATCCGTGCTCGGGATCGTAATGTAAAGTTACTTCACCGCGTTCCAAACGCTTTTCCAGTCGTGCAATCGGATCATCTAATTCTGCCGATCGATAGTTAATCGGCGCGTCGGCAAATGGCAAGAAGCCCTGATTTTTGATGACAACTCGTGGCGGAGGCTGAGGAGGTGCATCAATGCGTTCAGCCACGGAGACCGCGGCAAAGCAGCTGAGAACCACGAGCGACAAGAGAACGGAGGAGCGCCTGCCAAGCATTAGGCATTCGCTCCCAGGTTCCGAGTGTCAGGCACCCGCAACAGGCGAGCGGTTCCGATTGGCCTTTCGAATGAGGCGGTCGAGGCTGAATGCGTCCGGTTCGACAAAGGCCAAATAGAGGAACACAAAAGAATAGAGCGCAGCCAGTTCACCCCCGTTAAGATTCGGCCAAAAGCCCCTGTGTGCATGTGCTAAGAAATATGCAAAAGCGAGAAGACCAGAGAGGATGAACGCCACGGGGCGAGTAAAGAGCCCGAGAGCAAGTAACGGGCCACCCACCAACTCCAGGATTCCGGCAAACCAAACGAGCGTGAAGAGGGCAGCCGGTTTCGCGGGGTGGCTCGACGTGTTGAAGAAGCCGAAGATATGCGACAGCCCGTGCAGGGAAAGCAGGAATCCAGCAGCGATACGCAGTAGCGAAACCGCGTAACTGGACCAGTTAGTGGAAGGCGCGAATTTAGACATGGTGCACCTGCTTGTTGTGGGAATGATGAGCGCTGGCAGAAAGTTTTTTGCCTGCGCTTTGTGCTTCGCTCCACACGCGCAGAAAGTTGCCGCCCCATAGCTTGGCAATTTGCGGTTCGGTGTAGCCGCGCCGCAAAAGCTCGGCCGTGACATTCTCCGCTTCGCCCTCGTTGTCCCAACCCGTGACACCGCCGCCGTGATTAAAGTCGGAAGAGATACCTACGTGGTCGACGCCAATCTTCTTAACCGCGTAGTCAATGGAGTTCACGTATTGAGCCAAAGTTGCTTTGGGCGCAGAGGCAATAATTTCATGCCAGCGGGCCGTATATTCCTTCTGTTTTTCAGCCGGCCAGGATTGCTGGAGGGTGTCGTCTTTCTCGGGCAAACCGTATTCGGCGCGCAACGCTTTCACCTTGTCTTGGACATCTTGCGGGATCGGGCGGAGATAGTTGCCGAAGGCGACGATTTGCACTACGCCGCCGTTCTTGGCGATGGCCTGCAGCTCTTCGTCACTCAAATTGCGGGAGTTGTCGACAATGCCCTTCACAGCTGAGTGAGTAGCGGCTACCGGAGCTTTTGTGATTGCCAGAGTGTCGTAGAGAGCTTTGGTCGAAAGCTGTGAGACGTCAATCAAAATGCCTTTTTCGTTGAGCTTCGCAACAGCTTGTTTCCCCAAGGCAGACAGACCACCTGTTTCATCCTGCTTATCTCCAAAGCCGGAGATCGGACGCGACGAATCGGCCCAGTCATTGTTGCCCGCGTGGTTGAAGCCAAAAATTCGGACGCCGCGGTCATACCAGGTATCAATTTGCGAAAGATCTCTTCCTAATGGGAACGCGTTGAGAAAGCTTATAACAACGGCGAATTTCCCCTGTTTGGCGATATTGCGAACTTCCGCCGGCGAATAGGCAAGCGCCGCTCGGTTCGGGTCCTTTTTGGCAACGTTGACGATGGTTTCGTACTTTGCGTCAGCATCGGCGCGAGCTTTTTCGTAATTCTCAGGCGTGCGCTTTGCCTGCGGGACAAAAACGGCCAGCGCTGCACCGCTTAGATGCCCACGTTCCACTTTCACTAAATCAAATTGCGACTTGCCATCCGTTGCGGCGTCCAGATCAACGGGCACGTCGACGTGGCTGTCGAACGTAACAATCTTGTGGTGAATCTGTTGGGCTTTTTGTAAAAGAGCCTTGTCCTCTGTGTTAGGAGTTTTGCCGTCTGCGGCCGCTTGCAGGGCAAAAGAGGCCAGCAATGTGAAAAGCAATTTGGATGAAGAAGTCATGGGAACCTCGAAAAGCTGAATGTATGGGTTGGAACGTTTCGAAACGAAGGTTGCCCGCGCGGCAGCGCTTTCGTCCGATTTACGCGGAGTTTGTCCTTAAAAGGTTAGCCACAACAGCAGCGGTGAACTACTCGGGGTCTCAATCTACCGTTCATAGATAGAGAATAGGATGAATAGGCGGGACAGTCAAGTGAAAAAGTGCTTTCTCTTAACAATCGCCCGATTTGCCCCGGACATTGCGCTCACGCGGCCGTTTAATGCGGCAGCCGAGGCCGCACTACACCATAAATCCACGTCCCAACCAACGCGCTGGCCACCGCTCCCAACATGACGGAAACACCATTGCCGATCAACGCGAAAAGTGGCCCGGGGCAAGGCTCCGGTCAGAGCCCATCCAATCCCGAAAATCACGCCCCCGACGGCGTAGCGCACCCCAGAACCAATTTTCTTCGGCGGAATCGATATGGCATCGCCAGACAAAGCCCTCTGGTGGAATCGTTTGATGATGACCAAAGATACGGCGGCCGTCGCGATCGCAGTGCCAATGATCCCGTACATGCGGAAAGACTGAAAACGGAACATCTCCTGAATCCGAAACCAGGAAAGAACCTCTGACTTCGTCAGGACAATTCCAAAAGCGATTCCAAGCAATAAGTAGGCAGCCAACGCAGATTTCGCCGTCGCCGTGGTGCGAGTCCCAGTTTTGATTGTTTCTGTCTTTGCCATAGTCACGAGAAAAGAAACGGCAGCAGAAAATACGTTGCGGCCAAACCGCCTGCAAAGAATCCGAAAACCGCAATCAAGGAGGGCAACTCAAAATTCGCAAGACCGGAGATAGCATGTCCCGACGTGCAACCTCCTGCATACGCAGTGCCGAAGCCAACCAGTAAACCTCCCACAATCACGCACACAAATCCGCGCAGTGTAAGCAACGCACGCCAATTGAATACTTCATGCGGCGCGACTCCGGAAAAGTCGTGAACGCCGAGCTTCGCGAGCGCCGCCTCTGTCTGTTCGGATATGGCGATTTCGTGCTCAGCTCCCCAATGACTAGCGAGGAAACCGCCGATCAGAATACCCAACAGAAAGATCAGATTCCAAAGCCCTTCCTTTTTCCAGTCGTAGCGAAAATATTCCAACCCGCCCGGCGCGATGGCGGAACATATGTGCCGCAGGTTGCTGGAAACGCCAAATACTCGATTACCGGCAATCAAGAGCGCCGGCACAAAAAGTCCTATCACAGGACCTGCCACATACCATGGCCACGAGTCGTTGATCCGATCTCCCATAGGAGCGAGTACTTTTCGTCAGTCGTTAGAGGAAGCCAATCGCCCGGCCAGCCAGTCCCACTGAAAGCCAAAGCAGAAGAGAAACAACGCTCGCCCACTTCGCGTGGAGCTGCGAGCGAAACAGGCGTTCCTGAACCACAAAGTAAAACAAAACTGCGAGCGCCAAGAAAAGCATTTTCGCGCGAAAAGCAGGGCTGTAGTAGCACTTGATGGTCTCTTCCGAAAGCAACAGAACGCCACTCACCGCGCTGACGCCAAGGCTCCCTAGCAAGAACGGCTTCAGTTGTTGGGCCAGTCCGTTCGCAGTTTGACTTTTCACGCCTAAGCCCAGCACTCGCAAATCAATAATCAGGATCACTCCACCTAAGATGGCCAATGAAAGCAAGTGAATCATTTCCACAACAGCAAAGGCGTAAGTGGATTGCTGCATGAAAACGCCAACTGCCGTACGGCCGAGCCACTGAAATAACGGTAAGAGGCTCATAGCAATCTATTTCTGAAAGTACGCGATGGCACGACCGGCACAAATAATGCCACACCACAGAGTCAACGAGAAAACCGCCGCCGAGCGAGCACGCAATGGCGTAACAATCCGCTCATTCCAATGACCCACCGTTCGGTAGACGGTGAAGTGGAAGATCAGGGGATTCAGACCCACCAGCAACAGTAACAGCAGTTTGATCCGAAAAGCCGGATTGGCGTATGACTTGGCCGCCTCTGACCAAAACAGTAAAAATCCACTCACAAACATCACCGCAAATCCTGTCCAGGTTAACGGTAGAACCCCGCCGGCGACGCGCGAAACCGGCTCGCCCTTCAGCGCCAGGCCCAGCAGCCGCAGATCCAAGATCGCAACCGTGCCAACCAAAAGCGCTATTGCCAGTACATGCACAGTCTCAATAATTGGGAAGACCCAGATTGATTCGCGAATGCCCGTTCCTATTCCTGAATCAAAGAGCCACTGGCAAAATTGCTGCAGCAAATTATGCCCCCGGTTTCTTAGCTGAAGGGTCGTCCGGACCACCATCGCCGGGTGTGCCGCCGAAGATCCTACGACCGTCAGGAAGCGTTATGTGCCTGGCATCGACCAGCTTTGAGCCATCCTTGGCGCGATAACCGTTCACTGTAACTTGATCGCCCACTTTCAGAGAATCGCGCTTCCACCCCCGGCGAAGCAAGCCACCCGGACCAGCCGTCTCACAGCCCCAGTTCTCCACTTTCCCATCGTCGCCTTTGACGTCAATGTAAAAATAAACATGCGGGTTCGCCCACTCAATCTTAGTCACAACTCCCTTCAATTGCGTTGGCTTCGTGCCGTCGAATTCCGCGGAGAAAGAGTGATGCGCCAGCAGCGGCGTCACTATCAGCACCGCTGCAAGGAGTCCGCCTACAGCAAGTCTCGTTTTCATGGTGATTCCTTCAAAAGTCGAAGTGTCAGGGGTGGCAAGATAGTAGAACGTCTCCATATTCCCCTATGTCGATAGACAATACAATAAGAATATAGCAGCGTCAATTGACAAAATCCTGTTTATCGATCTACATTGTCTAGATAGAAGAAAACACTATGCTTAAAGCCGCAGCCTCTTTCGCGCTCGCCGCGCTTCTGGCATCCGCTCAAACGGACAAGCCGAAGGAAAATCCATATACCGAATTGAAAGGCGACGGTCTGGGGGAAATCACCCAGCCAGCAAAAATCAGACCTGCGCCGCGCAATGCCAATGGCAAGCCCGATCTTTCGGGCTTCTGGCAAGGGCCGCTCATCTTCAGCGGCATGTTCAAAAGTGTAGGCGGGCCACCCTTCACGCCGGCCGGCGAAGAAGCATTCAAATTCAACGTCACAAAATCTATCAATCCCGAGGGACTCTGCCTTTTCGCAGGCATTCCTCGCGCGAGCATCAGCGGCGTGCCTTTCGAAATTGTGCAAAACTCCAACCGGGTTGCCTTTCTTTACGAACTCATGTCAACATTTCGTTCCATTCCGATCGATGGCCGCGATCATCCCAAAGATATCGAGCCGTCGTTTTTCGGTAACGGCGTTGGCAAATGGGAAGGCGACACGCTGGTGATTGACTCCATTGGCTTCAAAGACAAATTGAGTTGGATAGACGACGACGCGCATCCTCACAGCGACGCCATGCATGTCGTGGAGCGCTGGTCGCGTCCAGACTACGATCATTTGGCACATGAAGTCTGGGTGGAAGATCCGAAATTCTATACGAAGCCGTGGACCTTCAAACGGGTCTTCTCACTCATGGCTCCAGGAGAAGAACTCTATGAGATGGCTTGTGACGAAAACAACATTGATCGGGATGGCGGCCACCTGGGTTATGGTCCTTTAGACCTGAAGAATTATCCCCTTGAACCGCAAATTCCACCCAAGTGAGGCATCGCCACAACTGCTATGATCTTCGAAGTTAGGAGAAACGATGGCAGCTGAACCGGAACGACAGACGGCATTAGGCGATGCAGCGGCAAGGCAACTTGCCAATGCGACGAAAACAACGCCGCAGATGAAGCGCATCACGCCGCGCTGGCTGACGCACCTGCTGCAGTGGGTGCCGGTGGAGGCGGGCATTTACCGGCTTAACCGCGTGAAGGATGAGGGGAACGTGGCGGTGGATTGTTCCGGCCGCGACGAACGAGAGCTGCCGCAAACCTTCGTCGATTATCAAGAACCGGCACGCGAGTACATGCTGAGCGCGGTGAATACCGTTGTCGAGGTCCATACGCGTGTCTCTGACCTGTACAGTGTGCCCCACAGCCAGATTGGCGAGCAATTGCGTTTGACCATTGAGATTATAAAGGAACGCCAAGAAAGCGAGCTCATTAACAACAAAGAATATGGCATGCTGCAGAACGTGGCGGCTGACCAGCGAATTAAAACGCGAACAGGCGCGCCCACGCCGGACGATCTGGACGAGCTGCTGTTGAAGGTTTGGAAGGAGCCGGCCTTCTTTCTTACGCACCCTGCCGCGATTGCGGCGTTCGGTCGAGAGTGTACGCGCCGCGGCGTGCCTCCTGCGACGGTTTCGCTTTTTGGGTCGCAGTTTGTTACCTGGCGAGGCATCCCGCTGATCCCTTCTGACAAGGTCATCTTGGAAAACGGCAAAACGACTATCCTGCTGATTCGCACAGGCGAACGGCGGCAGGGTGTGATTGGCCTCTATCAGCCGAATCTGCCCGGTCAGCAAAGTTTGGGACTTTCCGTCCGCTTCAAGGGGATCAACGACCGCGCGATTGCCTCCTACTTGGTATCACTCTATTGCTCTCTCGCAGTCTTAACTGACGACGCACTGGCCGTGCTGGACGATGTGGATACGGGAAAATACCATGAATACAAGTGGGCTTGAGACCAGTCTGCCCGAAGGTTTTCCAGACGTAGACACAATTGAGCAGCTGGTGAATCAGCTCTTCCAAGCGCCTCCGAGTGGGGTGGGAGTGGCGTCGGCGCCAGCTCCAGTGGTTCCGGACACTGCATCACTTGATCCTCTGAATCCATTGGGAGGAACAGTGGCGCCGGCGATTGGGATACCCGGCGAAGCGGAGTTGCGATCGCTGTTGGCACCGGGTGTGCCGCCAACTCCTGAAGCGGCCCTCGTTCCGTACTATTTTCTTGAATATGGAGTTGCCGGTCCGCGCAGCGTCAGCGGTCTCGCAACCACGGCAGGCCGCGAACCGTTCGATGTTTTGCAGATCCGCCGAGATTTCCCCATTCTGGAAGAGCGGGTAAATGGGAGGCCGTTAGTTTGGTTAGATAACGCTGCGACAACCCAGAAGCCACAGTCGGTCATTGACCGGCTGAAGTATTTCTATGAACACGAAAACTCCAACGTCCACCGTGCTGCGCACGAACTAGCCGCCCGTTCGACTGATGCGTATGAGGAGGCACGCGAGAAGGTGCGCGGGTTTTTGGGAGCTTCTTCAGTCAAGGAAATTGTCTTTGTGCGGGGCGCTACTGAAGCCATTAATCTGGTGGCGCAGAGTTGGGGTCGCCTGAATATCGGCGAAGGCGACGAGATTTTGTTGTCCGTGCTGGAGCATCATGCCAACATCGTGCCCTGGCACCAGCTCGCCACCGAGAAAGGCGCAAAGCTGAAAGTCGCTCCGGTTGCCGGCGATGGCCAAATTCTGCTGGACGCGTATCAGAACCTCCTCGGTCCTAAGACCAAATTGGTCGCTTTCAGTCAGGTATCGAACGCGCTGGGAACCATCACACCCGCCAAGCAGATGATTGAGGCCGCGCACAGAACGGGAGCCAAGGTACTTCTGGACGGAGCGCAGGCGGTTTCGCATATGCGTATCGACGTGCAGGACTTGAATCCGGATTTCTATGTGTTCTCCGGGCACAAGGTTTTCGCGCCCACTGGGATTGGCGTGTTATACGGCAAGGAAGATCTGCTCAATCAGATGCCGCCCTGGCAAGGTGGTGGCAACATGATCAAGGATGTGACGTTTGAGCGGATTACCTATCATGCCGCGCCCGGGCGCTTTGAAGCGGGCACGGGCAATATCGCTGATGCCGTGGGTTTGGGCGCGGCCATCGATTATGTGCAGCGCATCGGCATGGAGCGCATCGCCGAATATGAGCAGCAACTACTGATTTATGCGACCCGACTGTTGAATGAGATTCCGGGACTGCGGCTCATTGGGACTGCTCCGGACAAGGCGGGCGTGCTGTCATTTGTCATCGCTGGGCATCAGACAGAGACCATTGGATCGGCGCTCAATCAAGAGGGGATCGCAGTGCGGTCGGGCCACCATTGCGCACAACCGATTCTGCGGCGTTTCGGGGTCGAGAGTACGGTCCGTCCGTCTTTGGCGTTTTACAACACTTGTGCCGATATCGATGCGCTCATTTCGGTCCTCCGGCGCATCGTGGGCGGACGGAGCGCTGGCATAGGGATATAGAGAATTGGAACGGCTTTGCCTGCTAACAAACGAACTTCGCATTGGATGAACGCCTTTGCCTTGGCTGCGCTCGCGCTCTCTGTCGGCCTTGTCACCCTGGCAAATATAGATATTAAGAAATCAAACCAGATTCTCAATGTCTCCTACGATCCCACTCGCGAATTATTCAAAGATATAAATCAACAATTTATAACGGAATATCAACGCGAAACTGGCGTCAGGCTGAACATTCAGCAGTCACACGGCGGTTCGTCAAGCCAGTCCCGCGCCGTAATTGATGGATTGAGAGCGGATGTCGTTTCGTTCGCACTCTTTCCCGATGTCGATGCGTTGCGAAAGCGCGGCCTGATTGCGCAGGATTGGAGTAAGCGTTTGCCGAACGATTCCCAGCCCTTCTCGTCCGCTATCGTGTTTGTCGTTCGCAGGGGCAATCCGAAAAGCATTCGGGACTGGCCAGACCTGGTCGGCGAGGACGTATCTGTCATTACCCCAAATCCCAAAACCTCGGGCAACGGAAAACTCAGTGTTCTCGCAGCTTGGGGATCTGTCATCTACCGCGGTGGAACTGAGGCACAAGCACGGGAATACCTCGCTCGCTTGTACCGGCACGTGCCCGTTCTGGATACAGGCGCGCGCGGCGCTACATCGACCTTCGCTGAGGAAAAGATTGGCGATGTTCACCTTACCTGGGAAAATGAGGCTCTGCTCGAAACAGAGAATTCCGGCGGTGAGTTACAAATCGTTTATCCTCCGGTCAGTATCCGCGCTGAGCCATCGGTGGCCTGGGTTGACGCCAACGTTGCCGGCACGCGCCGCGAGGCTCCCGCCAAAGCCTATCTGCAATTCTTATTTACCGATCAAGCGCAGGAAACAATCGCTCGCTATGGCTACCGCCCCGTGAATGCCGAGATCCTCCGCCGCCATGCCGCCCGCTTGCCTCCCATCAATCTGTTTTCCATCACTCTCCTTGGCAAGAACTGGGATGAGGTCTATCGGAAATTCTTTGACGAAAACGCTATCTTCGACGCCATCTCTCCGCGAAAGGTCAACGTGTGAATCTTTCCTGGGTGCGGCGCTACGGCTGGGCAAGCGCGCGAAAAGACCTTCTGGCCGGCGTCACAGTGGCCGCCATCTCTTTGCCACAAGCGATGGCTTATGCCTTAATTGCCGGCGTCGATCCACGTTTCGGACTTTACTCGGCCATCGTCGTCACCCTCGTTGCCTCTGTCTTCGGCTCATCGTCTCATCTCATCAACGGACCAACCAACGCGATTTCACTCGTTGTTTTTAGCGCACTCGCGTTCTTCGATCCCGACGCACGCTTCGACGCTTACCAGGGGATGTTTCTGCTCGGAATCATGGTCGGTAGCGTCCAGATACTGATCGCCGTTTTCAAATTGGGCGACTTGACGCGCTACATCTCGGAATCGGTTGTGCTCGGGTTCATGGCGGGCGCCGGCTTTCTGGTGGCTCTGGGGCAAGTGGGAAATCTGTTTGGATTGCATGATAAAGGCACGGGCCACCAGCATGTCCTCTATCGCTTCTGGTTGACGGTGACAAGTGGCGCCATCAATCCACACGCGCTTGAAATCGGCGTGGGCACAATCATACTCGCTATCGCCCTGCGAAAGCTAACCCGCAAATACCATCTTCCACAGTTCGATATGCTCGTCGCGCTAATCGCCGCCGCATCCGTTGCCGCCGTCTTTGGGTGGTCCCAGCCGGGCGCCAGCGGCAAAGCCCTCCTCTCCGTAGTCGGCAATGTGCCCGCGAATTTGCCCAGGCCGCACATTCCAGAAATTCAGTTCGGCTGGGTCTCTCAGATGTCGGGTAGCGCGCTGGCCATCGCGTGCCTGGGCTTGTTGGAAGCCCTGGCCATTGCCAAAGCGATTGCCCATCAGACCCGCCAACAACTCGACTTCAACCGCCAGTGCCTCGCCGAAGGCTTGGCGAATCTCGCCGGCGGATTCTTTCAATGCTTGCCGGGCTCCGGATCACTCACCCGCTCGGCTATCAATTTTCAGTCGGGCGCGGTCAGCCGCATGTCCGGCATCTTCGCGGCGGCATCCGTCGCGGCTGTGCTCCTGATGTTTGCCCCGCTCATGCGTTACGTTCCGAAAGCCGCGCTCGCCGGTTTGCTCATGATCACCGCCTCGCGGCTCATCGATTGGAAGAGGTTGCGGTCGGCTCTGGGCGCTTCGCGTTATGACGCCGGTCTCGTCCTGCTCACCGCCTTCGCCTCGGTATTCATCAGCGTCGAATTCTCAATCCTGATCGGCGTGGGCATCTCTATCCTGCTCTTTGTTCCGCGCGCCGCCAAACTCCGCGGTTCCGAGCTCATCGTGAGCGAAGAGGCGGTCGTCCGCGAAAGAGTTCCGTCCGATCCGGAATGCACTGGCATGCTCATCTTCGATTTTGAAGGCGACCTGTTCTTCGGAGCCGCTCCTGAATTGGACAATTATTTCGCACTCCTCGAAAAGCGCGCTCTGCAAGCAGGCATTCGTTGTGTGGTACTCCGCGTAAAAGGCACGAGCAATCCCGACATGGTCTGCATGGAGCGATTCCAGCACTTCATCGCTGACATGCAGAAGCGTGGCGTATTTGTTCTACTCTGCGGAGTCCGTCCCGAATTCGCCCGCGTCATGAAGAACATGCGGTTCGAAGACCAACTGCCCCAGTCTCACGTCTTCCTCGAAGAACCCAAGCTCTTCTCGTCCACGCTGAAAGCAGTCCGCTTCGGCTATGAACTTTCGGGCGAACTTTCCTGCCCTCATTGCGCGCGGATTCAGGCCTCCGAGGAGACATATCTCTACTACCTTCTATGAGCCGGTGCACACTGTCCCGAAATACCCCCCAAATACCCCCCATCGTGGTCTTCATATTCGGTGCTCCACTAGGGCACTTGGTCATGCACGTCAGGATTTCGGATGAGACGAGCTATATTTTCCGGATACGTTCTTAGCGCGCTCTTGCTGGTCGCATCCGTTACATTCGCTGTGGGGGCGGTCGCGAACGTCTGGGCGGCGAGCTTTCGCGATGAGCACTACGGTTTATACGTGCGGCACGCGAACGTATGTATGGTTAGCGCGGTGGCGGTCTTGGCCTCTTGTATTGCGTCGTTCCTCCTTGTCCGGCGCAGGGGACGGCGCGGAATCGGCGGGGAGGGTCGGTAAGGATTAGCAAGGGTAAGGGCAGGCATATCTCGTGATATTTCGGATATTTCGTGGACGAGGTTAGTCGGGTTAGTCGGTTAGTCGGGGTTAGTCGGGACGGTACACGCAAATACCATTAACCTCAGCCGCCTGCTTACGATCCCTCCGCAGGATAGGAGCTCCAGCGAGATCACCTAATGCAAAACCTGCCGTCCGGGGCATACAATTACGACCTAGCCGGCGGCCTTGTGTCCGAAACCTATCCCTCCGGAAGCGTCGTCGGGCCAAATGCTAAAAGATTCGATCAGTAGGCGAATTCACAGCTGGCTGGTCAGGCGAACACGGACCCGAGTGCTTGAGGACAAAATCTCTGGTAAAGCTAGTTGCTGATGCCAAAAGTCCCAATTATCTTCTCGATGTAGGCAGCCTCGTCATTTATAGCTTTATCGACGATGCCCAACTGCTCTGTCGCCTCTGGAAAGCGACCTTGTTCCAGCGCTTCTCTGACACCGGGAAGAGTTTTGACGCCGTATCCGGCATACACTCCTGGAGCATAGATCAAATTCCGAACCCATGGACGGCGTGGTAGACCCTGGTCACCGAGGAGTTTCCTGTCCACTGTGGTCAGCTCGGCGTTGAGTGCTTTCCGCTGGTCGGGAGACAGCGTTTCCATTGCGGGTCGAGCGGCGTTGAAATGAGCGGCAGCTTTTTCCAGCGAGGCAATGGCCTCGTCGAGGGAGGAGAAGTTCATGTCGGGAGGCGGCACGAGCGACGTGGGGGCTTCGAGGCCTTGCCGGGGATCGTCGGTCAGAGGATAGAGATTCATTTCGAGGTTTCTCTTGCGCGTTTCCGCATCCTTCTGGAGCGATTTCACCAATTCTTTTAGCTCGTGGTCATATTGTTTCAACGTGCGGGCCATGGCGGTAAAGTCATACGGCAGCACGTCTGCTGAGGCGAATCGCATCACCAAAATACCGGCGGTTTGCGCCAGTATGGGTCCGTAGACCTCCTCTTTGTCTCCGAAGTGATCGGTAAACCAGGGTGTGTCATAAGCCGAGTGATAGGTGCCGCCGCGGTCTTCTCCACCGTAACCAATGCTCAGAGAAGCAATACCCAGATGATCGAGAAACGTCGCAAAATCGGAGCCGCTGCCAATCGCTTCAATGGGGAGCGTATTCTGTGTCAGGACATCCTGGTTCGGTGTGCCACCAGCGCGCCTGCCGCCGCGAACGACGAGGGACGCCTGCTGGCGTTTCCAGACAGTCACCTTCGTCTCGGGGTCGATGATTTCTTTCGTTACGTCGTTGACCATTTGCTCCAATTCGTGCGAACCGCCAGCGCCGAAGAACCCGCGGCCGTTTTCGTCGGAGTTCAGGTACAGCGCCGCTTTTTGGCTAAGATCTTCGGCATGAGTTTCCGCCCACTCGGTTGATCCAATCAGGCCGGGCTCTTCGCCATCCCACGCGGTATAGATGAGTGTCCGCTTCGGCCGCCATCCTTGTTTTGCGAGCTCGCCCAAGGCGCGTGCTTCTTCCAGCAAAGCCGACTGGCCGGAGATAGGGTCGTCGGCACCGTTGACCCAGCCATCATAATGATTGCCGCGAACGATCCACACATCCGGCTCTTCGGAACCTTTCATGGTTGCGATGACATCGAGCACGGGCTTCTGACCCCAGTCAAAAACCAACTTCAGGTGTACCTTCGCAGGGCCGGGGCCGAAATGGTAGGTGAGCGGAAGGCCGCCGCGCCATTCGGCTGGCACGACAGGTCCTGAGAGAGCCGCTAAGAGTGGTTTGGCGTCTCCATACCCGATGGGCAGGACGGGGATTTTCATAATGGTTTGCGCTTCGGAAATCTTGAGGCGTTTTGCGCCTGGAACGGAACCGACGCCGGGCGTGAGTGGGTCTCCCGGGTAAAGCGTGGTGTCCGCCACACTGCCACGCTGAATCCCATCGGGCGGTCGCATGGGCCCTTTGGGAAGCACCTCATCCTGTCCATAACCGTCATCGGCGGGATCAGAATAGATAATGCAGTCCACCGCGCCGTGCTCGGCAGCGAGCTTCGGCTTCAGGCCGCGCCAGCCGCCGCCATAACGGCTAATCACGATTGCGCCACTCACCGAGATGTTGTGACGTTCTAAGATTTCGTAATCCGCCGGCATGCCGTTGTTCACATACACGAGCGGAGCAGTCACGTCTCCATCAGCCGAGTAGATGTTGTAGCCGGGAAGCTGCGTGGTTTTCTCGTGAGTATAGGGATCTTCGGGCAGAGGGGTCTCGTCGAGTTTAGCTACGTATTTGGACGGCGCGACCAACTCCAAGACTCGCTCTTTGGGAGTGGGAAACAGAACGTCGAACCGTTCGATATGCGCGTCCCAGCCCCATTCTTTATAGCGGGCGACCAGCCACTCGGCATTTTGCCGTTGATAGTCCGATCCGACGTGATGCGGATGCGCGGCCAGATGGAGCATGTTGTCATGCACTCGCTTGGCGTCGGGAATCGCGCGAAAGCGGGCCTCCCAGTCTTGTTCCACTTTTGCGGTTTCTGGATTGAAGCCTAATAATTGGCCGGTTAACGGCGGGGCTGACCTTCCGGGCGCCAGTGCAGCCAGGGAAGCGATCAGTGAGAGTGTCCGGTGTTTGCGCAAGAATCCTCCAAACTGGAAACGGGGCGGTCTCCTTCCCCAATAGTTAAACACAGGCTTTGAACGCTACCCGGCGGTTGGTCCCTAAGACCCTTGTCCGCGAGTTCATGGCGGCCGATCTTGACTCTAAGCAAGGATCGCCGTAATCGGGCCGAGCCCTTCCTCGATTAAATGAAACGGCCGGCCGTTGAGGATGAAATCCATCTTGGTATGGTCTAATCCAACCTGTCGCAGGATAGTCGATTGAAGATCGCTGATGTAATGCGGCTTTTCAACGGCCTGGTAGCCTACCTCGTCGGTGGCTCCCTCGACGAGACCACCCTTGACGCCGCCGCCGGCCAATAGGGACGTGAAGCCCTTGCCGTTGTGGTCGCGTCCGGTGGTGTTCTGCGACCAAGGCGTGCGGCCGAATTCGCTGGTGAACACGACGAGAGTGCTGTCTAACATTCCGCGCTGTTTTAAATCGCGAATCAGGCCGGAGATCGGCTTATCGACAGATCGGCACAGAGGTTCATGCGATTTCATGTCGTCATGGGCATCCCAGGCGCCATTGCCTCCGCCGGCGTGGCAAATCTGAATAAAGCGAACGCCGTTTTCCGCCAGCCGCCGAGCAAGGAGGAGTTGCCGCCCGAAGTCATCCGTTTCCTTCACGCCTATGCCGTACAGGTCCTTTACATGTTGCGGCTCGGTTGAAAAATCTACAATCGCGGGCGCTTTCAACATCATGGTCCCGGCCAGCTCGAAGGCTCGGGCCCGGGCCGCTACTTCGCTTTCGATCGCGTAGTCTTCGCGAAATTTCTTGTTCAATTCGTGCAGCGTCTGCACCTGGCGGTCACGCTCCTTCGAGCTCAAACCTTTCGGTGGAACTAAATCGGGGATGGGTGTATCGCCGGGCTGAAATGGGGTGGCCGAGTAACTTGCGCCGAGATAACCGCCGGTAAGCTGCACCGGAGAGGAGGGCCGGCCGATATTGACAAACGTGGGCAAGTCTTTGTTCGCGGTTCCGAGCGCGTAAGAAATCCAACTTCCCAGTGTGGGATGTTCAAACTGCCGCAGGGGCTTACCGGTGGCGCCTTCCAACACTGCCGGAAAATGATTCGTCTGATGACAATACATAGAACGAACGACCGCAATGTTGTCAATCACCTCACCGACATTCGGAAACCAATCGGAAACAGGAATGCCCGACTCGCCGTGATTTTTGTAGGTTCGCAGAATAGGAATCACCGGCCGCTTCATGGGAGCGTTGTTATCGCCGAAGCCGATGGCATCCATGATCTTACCGGCGTATTTGTTGTCTTTCGGGTCGAAAGTATCGATGTGGCTGACACCACCGCACATGAACAGATAGATGACCGATTTGGCCTTTGGATCGCCCGGCAAGCGCGCCGCCGCAAGCTTGCCGTCGTCGGCCCACAGCGATCCTAAGGCCGAACCGAGAAAGCCCGCGGCCGAGCGAATCATGAAGCTGCGACGGTCGATTCGTCCACATGGGTAAATCTTTCTCAAGTCAGTCATAGTCATCTCACGTAAAGAAATTCATCCAGATTGAATAGCAGCCAAGCCAGGCCTTTGACGCGCGCGGGACGGTCGGCTATATAGGTTAAGGCTCCATCCAATTCCGATCCGGTGGGCGCTCTGCCTAAGGTTTCGCGGTAGGCGAGACGAACGGCGACGGTTAGGTTGCCGCCGCTTTCTTTCAATACTCGGTCGGCGAATTTAGCCGATTCCGTTTCGATCAGATCGTTGTTCATTGTAAACAGGGCCTGGGGCGCGGTCACGGTCTGGGTGCGAAGGGGGCAGGGAACACGGCCATCGTCGACATCGAAGGCGGTCAGGAAATTGTTCATGACATCGGTGCTGGGGATATAGCCACGGACGATGTACAGGCCTCGGCGGTTCTTGCGAGGGTCGGTGGGGCCAGCACCTTGCAAGAAGATTTCCTGCTTCTTGTCGGGGTTCGATAAGCGGAACGACTTGCCTCCCACAGAGAGATCAAGATCGCCCGCTACGTAATGAATCGAATCCCAGACCGGCTCCGCGTCGAGCCTCTGTAAGCGGAACCGCCAGAGATACGAATTTCTGGCATCGGCTTCGGTATTGCTGGCCAGGTACTTTGGATCGGCCCTGGACGACAGTTGATAGGTCTCCGACGTCACGATCAAACGATGTAACCACTTCATGCTGTAGCCATGCGCCACAAACTGCGATGCCAGATAGTCGAGTAAGTCGGGATTACTGGGTTTGCCACCCAGCAAACCGAAATCGCTGGGGACCCGCTGCAATCCTTCGCCAAAGTGCCATCCCCAGATGCGGTTGACGGCCACGCGCGCAAAAAGAGGATTGTTGGGAGCGGTCAGCCATCCGACAAAAGCCTCGCGTCTGCCATCGCGGAAATCGATACCCGCGGGCTGGAATGGAAAACCAGGGTCTACGGGTTTGTCCAATTCCGGCCGCTTAGGATCGCCTGTGGTCAATACGTAGCTTTTTTCCTGCAGCCGTTGTTTGTCTTCTTCGACGGTCCAATAAGAAGGCAGAGGGGGCGGTTTCTTTAGATCGGCCAGTTGTTTGAGGAGCGCAGTGTACTTGCCGACCTCCTCGTTTGGCATGATGGCTTTGATCTTCGAAGGATCAATGCGCAGTACCGGATAATAATCGTCGAAGATCTTCTGCTCGGCAGCCGTCCGATCGCGTTCGGCCTTCCGCACAATCGCCTGCACGTCGGGTGTCAGCAGCGCTACCCGCTCATCAAAAAGCTTCCGGCGATACGAGCCGGTTAGCGCTTCAATCGAGGCATCAATCGGCGCTTTCTTCTTCTTGTACTCGTCGAGCTGCTGTCCGGCCTGAAAAATCTCGGCCGGAGTGGCCAGCATGACGTTCTTCAACACTAGCGGGTCGAAGATCGCCTTCATGGCGTAAAAGTTCTTCTGGGTGATGGGGTCGAATTTGTGGTCGTGGCATTTCGCACAAGCTACGGTCATGCCCATGAAGGCGCTTGAGACTGTTTCCACGGCGGTCAAGGAGAGGTTTCGATCTTTGTCCTCGCCATCAAGGGCGGCGCGCGCCAGGAAGCCGAGGGCGAATGTGTCGGCGACGGGTCCTTCGGGTCTCGAGCGCCGTCCGAAGTCGTCGGTCAGGGTCTGCGGTGGATAGCGGTTGCCTAGAATTTGCGCGCGCACAAAACTGTCATACGGCATATCGTTGTTGAGGGCCGAGATCACCCAGTCTCGCCAAAGATAAACGCTGGCAGCAGCGGGCATGACTGAACCGTCTACCCCATCCAGATCGGCATAGCGCAATACGTCCAACCAATGACGGGCCCAGCGCGCTCCGTGTTGCTCATTGGCCAACAGGCGGTCCACTACCTTTTCATAAGCATCTGGAGATTGATCGCGCAGAAAAGCGTCTTGTTCAGCGATGGTGGGAGGAATACCTATTAAATCAAAATAGACGCGTCTCAGCAGTGTTAGCTTGTCGGCCTTCGGTGAGGCGTGCAGACCTTTCTCGCGGTACATTGCGCCGATGAAGGCATCAATGGGATTGTGCGAAGGCGTCACTCCGACCGGCACGGCGGGCTTCGCAACGGGCTGCAAAGACCAGAGCTTGGCGGCTCTCTTCGAAAACTTCTCCTCCACCGATTCTTTGGGCGTATCGACAGCATACGCACAACTCGCCAAGGCAAGCACCGTGAGATGCAGGATGACCGCGCGGTTTTGCAAGCGGTTGGGCATGTAGTTTGATTGTTTCTACCATTTTACTGGACTACGGCGGGGTGTGGCGCAAGTTTGGTGCAACCACCGACACCGGGGCGGGTGATTTACGGGCCTTCTTACGGGCAAACGGTAGCGAAGGCCTACGGGCGATCGTTCGACCACCAGAAGGTCCCCAGGGGCTTCTGTTCCGGCCAGATCTCGTCCAGGGTGTTGCCGTCGAACAATTCGCCGTTCTTCATGACAAAGCGAATCGCGGTGGAGTTGTGGATATCATCGAGCGGGTTCTTGGTCAGGACGACCAAGTCGGCAAGCTTACCGGCTTCGAGACTCCCTAAGTCCTGAGAAAGGCCCAGCGCTTCGGCACCGGTCAGCGTGGCGGCTCGCAGCGCCTCCCTGTTACTCATCTTACCTTCGTGCAAGGACCAGAGCTGCCAATGGAAACTCAACCCTTGCAACTCGCCGTGGCCTCCGACGCATACTTTGCCGCCGGCGTTTGCGATGGCCGTTGCCGACTCCGCGATCAATGGATAGGTGTACTCGTCCTTGCGGTACCATAGCATCCGGCTGGTGCGCGAATCGAGATACTCATGGGGAATGAATCGCCTCACTTTCGGGTCGTCATGGATTTCAGTGCTTGTAAAGTAGCGATTCTCGGAGCCGGGTGAACCATAGTCGATAATTTCAGTTGGCGTGTAGAAAATGCCGGACCGTGCGACCAGTTCGATCACGTCTTTGTAGAGGGGAAAGATGGGATATTGGTGCTCGGCCCCACTAAAGCCATCGATCACATGGGTAAGGTCGAGAGCCATGTCGGAAAAGCCTTCGGTGGTGGGCATCATTTGAAGGCGATTTGAAGCTTCCACGACGAACTCCCGCTGCCGTCTGTCGCCGACGGCATAAGACTTGATCAACCACGTCCGATAATAGTTTTTGTAGCGCGAGATCACGTCGGCCGCTTCGTCCACAGATTGAAAGTCGTTCACAAAAAAGATTCCCGGCCCGGTTGAGTAGGCGCGCGGACCAATCAATTCACCGCTATCGGCGAGGTCTTGATAGGCAAACATATCGTTGGTAAACGTTTGCGGGTCGCGGCCGGTGGTGATGCCAAACGCCAGGGTGGCAAGGAAATCCCAGTTCTGGATATCCAAGAGATCGCGCTTGATCTGTATCCAGTGCGCGTGGGTATCGATAAAGCCGGGCACTATTGTGTTGCCGCTCACGTCGATAATCTTGGCGCCAGGGTAAGTGCGGTCCGCTACTCTATTGCCGACAGAGGCGATACGATTGTCGATCACGACGACATCTGCTTTGTCGAAAACCTCTTCACCGCGCATGCTAATCACGCGGGCGCCGCGCAAAATAACGGTGCCACGCGGAGTGTGACGTGGCACCTCGACAATCACCTTGGTCTCAAGCGGAGTCAGTTGCTTAGGCCAAGAGGTACTGCCGGTCTTCTTGATCAAATCGGCGGGATCGATACTCAGGGCGGGCGATGCCAGGCCGGCTTTGTCAAAAGGCAATTGAAAGAAACTGGCTCCCACGGTCCAATACACAGTCCGGCCGCCATTTGTCCAACCGACTTGGTCGGCGCCTACATTCGTAAGCCGGGCGACAGCGAGGGGCGGAGCGCTCAGATCGATGGTCGCCGGTCCACCTCCCATCGGCGCATCGAGAAGGTAGATCTGATTGCGGAATAGCGCCACAGCGGTATGGCCGTCCGGAGAGAGATAGATTCGAACCAAGGGCGAGATCTCGGCACCCCAAATGTTTTTGCCTTTTAGGGTGAAGGTGGTGCGCCGGTCTGTCCCGTCCAACTTCATGGATTCGAGCAGATACTCGGCGTTCAAGGGCCCCGAAGACTTCTTCATGGTGAAATACACATGCTCCGAATCGGCAGCGAAATGCGGCCCGCCGAATCCAACCGCGGATGAGATCCTGGTTGCCGATCCGCCGCCGGCCGGCACCCAAACCAGATCGGCCATGTCCATGTCGCGGCCCCACTGATCGAACTGGTTCATGGCCTGGTAGTCGGAGGTTCTGAGCGCCACAATCCTGGAAGAATCCGGCGACCATACCGGCTGACTGAAGCGCGCCGAAGCGGGAGTCAGACGTTGCGCCGGCCCGGATCCATCGCTCGGTATCTTCCAAAGGCCTCCGTGTTCGTTTTCCCATGTGACGTAGGCAATCCAGCGCCCATCGGGCGACCAGGCGGGCTGGAATTCTCCGGCGCTCGATTGGGTAAGGCGGCGCGGCGGCGTTTGCGCTTCCGCGTCCATGACGTACAAATGCCGCAGCGCGGAAAACGCCAGTTGCCGGCCATCGGGGGATGCGGCCGCGCCTTGAATCAAGCGCGCGCGCACCGGCCCCGTCTCAACGCGTTGCGCAAAGCTCAAACGCGGTCCGAGGCCGCGCGTGATTGCCGCGGAGAACGGAATCATCTTGTCTTCGCCGGATTCAATGTTGACGCGGTGAAACTTTCCGCCATAGGAGAGCACAATTTCTTTTCCTCCCGGCAGAAACGCATAGCCGGGCAGCAGATCGCGGCTGGAAATACTGCCTTCCTGATCGTCGTGCTGCACCGGAAACTTGAGCCAGCGGTCTTCCTGCGTCAACAGGTCGCGGATGCGCAATCCGCTCAGCGCGTCGTAGCGGGTGCCATACACGAGCTTGACGCCATCGGGTGAAAGTTCCGGACGAAAGGCGCTGCCGTGCGCCGAAGTGAGAGTCTCCTCTTCGCCGGTCCGCAGATCGAGTTTCGCAATCTGCCAGGACGGGAGCTTTTCGGAGGCCCAGACTCCCAGCCGCCGCGCGTAGTAGATAGAGCGGCCATCGGGAGACAGAGACGGGCCCAGTGCGTTGTGCCACTGATCCCACGGCGCATCGGCAGATGGCTTGCTCTTGAGCAACTGTATACCGGCGCCGCCGTTTAAGTCATATTGCCAGAGCTCGAATGCTCCGCCGTAGAAATGCGGTTTTTTCTTTGAGACTACAATTGAACGACCGTCCTGGCCCCACACCGGAGAAGTAAACATCGCGTTGTCTTCGTGGGTCAGCGGGAGCGGATTCGACCCGTCCGCGTTGACCACCCATAAGTTGTCGTCGCCGGAGCGATCACTGACGAAAACGATCCGTTTGCCGTCGGGAGAGAAGCGCGGCTGCTTATTGAAACTAAGCCCCTCGGTGATCGCCATTGCTTGTCCACCGCCGATGGGCATGGCGTAGAGATGCCCGAGCAATTCGAAAACCAGTGTCCGGCCGTTGGGCGAAACCGTAACTGACATCCAGGTGCCTTCATCGGTGGTGAAAGAGACGTTGCGGACGGGCTTCATGGCGAGGGCATTATCGGTTGGATCCGCTGCCCGAACCCGCAAACTAAGCAATACGAATAGGCAAAGCAGCCTTGCGGCGCTTTGGGCGCTCGAGCGGAAAGCGACGGACTTGGTGGACAGAGCTGGCCTTCCCCTTTTGCGTTCTACGATTTCCGTTTCCACTTAGAAATTAAAGCGCACTGCGAGTTGGATCTGGCGGGAGGTGCCAAAACCCACCGTGCGTCCGAGCGTGTTGAAGATTTCTCCGAACCCGGAACTGCCTATCGTGGTGGCGGGCTGACCGAAGTTGGGATGGTTCAGGAAGTTGAACAACTCGGCACGAAGCTGAAACGTTACCCGCTCCGTGATGTGGGCGTTCTTAATGCCCGAAAGGTCGACGTTGGCTAAACCCGGGCCATAGACATCGCCGCGGCTGCCATCTCCGAAGGTGCCGGGCAACGGTTCGGTGAAAGCGGCCGCATTAATCCAATTCGTGATGGATTGGTTCACTGGATATACGCTCACGCCGGCCACGACATTAGGCCGTTGGTTCGTATAGTCGCCGTTGCCGGTGGCGCTGACCGGAATGTACACCGTTGTGGCAATGCCGGAGCGAATCGTGCCCAGGGCGGCAATCTCCCAGCCGCCGAACACTTTATCCGTAAAGCTGTTCATATTGCCGAGGAAGCGCTGGCCACGGCCAACGGGAAGAAGATAGAACAGGTTGAAAGAGCCGCTGTGGCGCGCGTCGCCGGAGCTATTACCGCGCTCCGCCTTGTAGTCGTTGATATTTTGCGGCGCTCCGTCGAAGAGCCCCTGGTCGTCGACGCTGTCAATGGCGTGCGACCACGTGTAGTTCCCGGCCGCCATTAAACCGCCTTTAAAGCGCTTGGTGAAGCTGGTTTGAAGGCTGTGGTAGATGTTTTGTCCGGAAGCCGTCTCAATGTCGATATCGGCAAAGTTAGGGTTCGGTCTTGCGCCAATGGCGGGATCGTAGAGATTTATGTTCTCATCGCGGCGCAGGTTCAAACCATGATTACCCACATAAGCCACCTGCAACGTTTCGTCTTCGGAGAGTCGAAAGGCAGTCGTAAAGTTCCACTGCTGCGCGTAGATATCGGGCTTCGTCCAGTTAAAACCCGCAACGGTCGGCAGAGGAGCCGTGCCCTGGTTGACAAATTGAGTGAGCGGATAGCCAAGGTTGGGGATCTGCTGCTGTAACAAGGTTGTGTTGCCAGGGAGGTTGTTCGTGGGAACGCTATAGGCGCCGAATCCTACCGGGTACGACTGATAAAAGATACCGTAGCCCGCGCGCACGACAACACGGGGCGCCGCCTGCCAAGCCACTGCGAAGCGAGGAGCGTAATCGCGATAATTGGGTTTGAAATAGGCTCCGCCGGGAGGGGCCAAAGCGTTGGTCCGGGTGTCGAAGGTCTGGGCGGCGTTGCCGGGATCGAACGGAGGTGTCTCGTAATCCCAGCGCAGGCCGTAATCAATTGTCAAACCTTGCCGCAACTGCCAGGTATCCTGCACAAACAATCCGACCTGATAAGCCCAGGTTGCGCTACCGGGATTACCTACCGAGAGACTCGCACTCGAGGCTGAATTAGCGATGAAGTCCTGCATGGTTGTGTAGTTGATGGAGGAGGTATCGGTTGAATGGTTGTCAATCTGGATGCGATAAAGAGTGGTTCCCCACTTGATCGTGTGTGCCCCCTTCGTCAAGCTCATGTTGTCGCCGATCTGGTAGCTCGAGTTGACCTCGCCATAGATGCCGCGCGTGCCTGGATCAATGGTGAGGGCATTCAGGAAAATCTCCGGATACGGCTCTTCGGAACCGATGGTGCTGGCGAAACGCTGCATGCCAAGCAGGACTTCATTTATGAAATGCGGGCTAAAGATGTGCTGTTCATGCACGGCGATATTCGTGGTGCGCGATGGGACGTCCTGGTGATCGCCCAGGCCCAGGGCGCTCGGATCGACGCCGAAGAGCGGTCCATTGACGTCCCCTTCGTTCATATTAAAGCGCACGAACATGGTGTCTTTATCGCTGAAGTAGTGGTCGATTTTGATGCTGCCGGTGTCCTCCTTTACAGCTAGGCTCTGTACGGTCGTATAGTTGTCAACTAGCGGATTCGAGGTGGAGCTGGTGCCGATTGGATACTGATTGACAATCGACGTGAGGGCCGGCGACGTGGTCATTGTTTCCTGGCGCGCCAAGCTGCTGAGGGTTGTGCCGGTGCCGGTCACTCCAATGGATTGGCGCGAGCCTTCATAGTTCACGAAGAAGAAAGACTTGTCCTTCTTTATCGGTCCCCCAACATTTGCGCCGAAATCGTTATAACGGAATTGCGCCTGCGGGTCGGGCTTGTCGTTGAAGAAGTTACGCGCATCCAGGAAGTTGTTGCGAAAATAGTCGAACAGCGTGCCGTGAATATAGTTGCTGCCGCTTTTGGAAGCGATGTTGACATACGATCCAGCCGCGCGTCCGTATTGTGCCTGGTAATCGGAGGTCTGAACGCGAAACTCAGAAACAGTTTCCTGACTGCCGGTTAACAGGCGCGAGCCGCGCTCGAACCCATTCGACATATAGGGCTGGTCGACGCGGCTGGAGTCCACGCCATCTATGGCGAACTGATTGTGGACAGTGTGCTGGCCGTTGAACGACATATCGGCGATGTAGTTGCTGCGGGCTACCGATCCCGGTGCCTGAAAGGCGAAGCGCGCGAAATCGCGACCGTTAATAGGCAGATCGGCCACCTGCGAAGTCGTCATGGTTTCGCCCGGCTGCACATCGACGGCCTCTGCGGGGGCTTGCACCTCAATCACTTGGGTTACAGCGCCAGGTTGGAGTACAAAGTCGACGGTTGCTGTCAACGCCACAGTAAGTTGTATATCCGGCTTCTCGATCTTACTGAACCCAGCGTGCTCGGCGCTTACCTTATAGGTGCCGATTGGCAGATCTGGAATCGTATAGGCCCCCTTCTTATCGCTAATGGCGGTGCGTTTCTGGCCGGTGGCGACGTTCTCGGCGGTGATCGCGGCATCGGAAACAGAACCCTGCGATGAATCGTTGACTTGGCCGATAAGCTTGCCGGCGGTTTGAGCGAAGCTGAGTGAAGCCAGCAAAAATGTTAAAAAAGCAAGCGCTGCGAAATATCGTGTCCTCATATGTCCCTCCGAGAGGTGATTTCAATCCCCAAAACTCGATGCCCACAGGCGAGGGAGTAGGGGTTTAAAAGAGCTCTAGCTCGAAGCTTACAAGGCAAAGCCACATAGTGTACAGGGTGGCGGGTGAATATTATTTCTTAACTACCGTTTTTCAATCGTAACTCAAATTGAGTACAATTGTGCAACTTCTTTTTTACTTCTTTTAGCACGAGTTTGGACACGGGCTGTTAGCCAGCTTGTGCAGTTTGAGGCGGAGATACTCGAGATACCCGGCAGGCAAGGCGTCTGTGAGGGTTCCGGTCAGTCTATCTGCCAACCTTCCGTTAGTTGGATGTGTCTCGTTGTAAGCAGGCGGGTTGATGATCAAACTTGAGCCAGACCCCTACTTTACTGGACCACGGCGGCGGCAACCATCTCGAGCACTCTGCGAACGCCATCATCCACGCCGATGGGCCCATCGCTGAACTGGCTCTTGGCGGCGGGTTTCCAGTGATCGCGCGATCCGTCGTATGGATAATTCTGGGGAATACCGGTGCGCGCCGGATCGTACTGGCCTTCGTTGCCGGCCATTTTGTAGATCACCAGATCAAGAGACGGAACGATCATGATGCCGAATCCGCCAGCGCCAGATTTGAAGAACGCATCTCGGGGCGCGCCTGCTACGTGGCCGTCGTCGTTGACTTCGAACATGAGGCTGAAGGGCGCGTGCTTCTGATAGGGAGAAGGACGGCCGCACATAGCAACGTATTCGGCGGGCACCAGTTGCTGTTGGCCCCAACGCCCTTTATGCAGAAGCAGGTAGGCGAAGCGGAGGGCGTCGGTGGAGCGGACCGCAATGTCGCCGCCGCCGGGGGTGTGCGGGAGCGTGGCTTCGGGGCGATGGGTGGCGTAACCCCAGCGCCCCCACATCATCGGCTTGGCCAATTTCAGATCGATGTATTGCTGCATCTCCATTCCTGTTACGTGTCTGAGAACAATGGAAGCTACGTGCGGGGAAGAGGACGCATAAGAATAGCCGCCGCCCGGTGCGATCCAGAGGGGAGTTTGTAAAGCGGCCTGATCCTGATCGAGCGGTTGAGGCGGGGTCGGCAATGCTTCCAGTTTTTGCGAAGGTTCGAAATTTATAAACCCGGGATTCGTTCCGTCGCCATGAAAGCCGGCGGCCATGGATAACAATTGGCCGAGGCGGATGTCTGCTTTGCGCGGATCGTTCAGGGGAAGTGCTTCGGGCAGAAACTTTTCGTTGAAGACTTTTTGATCGAGACCTTCGGGAATCTGGTCGTGGTTGTCGTGCAGCATGATTCCGCACGCAATGCTGGTGTAGGCTTTGCCCACCGACGCCATGGCGGGAATGGCTTCCCGGTTACCGCGGCCGTAATATTTTTCGTAGACGAGCCAACCATGGCGAGCGACTAACAAGCCGCCGTGTTGACTGGAGCGCTGCGCGTATTCGAAGGCTTGATCGAGTTTCTGGAGGTCCATGCCGGCGAGCTTGCGGATTGCTGCCGCGTCGTTTAGTGTGCGCCAACCAATGGCGCTGTCGGGAGGTGGAAAGTATTCGACGCCGGTTTTAGCGCCAGCATTTGGGAAGAACAAAAAAAGTGACAGTGCGGCCGTGCGCTGGATCTTGACGAAAAGTTCTTTACGGCCTTGAGGGGGCATGTTCTTCTTTGCCGTCTTCGAGAACAACAGCCGACCCCTGACCCTTGGTCTGCAGAGCGCGCGCTGTTTCAAGCGGTGAATTGCCTGCATAGACGAGTACCATGTGAGCTGGGTCGTGCGGATTTCTCGATGCATAGACAAGCGCGTTCCGTTCGGAGGGGTAGGCCTTGCCATCCACTTTGAACGCTGCGCCTTGATAGTCAAGGCCGATGTTACCGGCCCAGGCGTCCAGCGCCGAGTTGGTTTCGGGACGCCCGATGAAGATCACGTCTTTATTGGCTAGCAGAGTATCACTCGTTTCGAAATCCTTGTAAATAGGAACGTCGCTCTGATTACGGTCTCGATATTGGGTTTGGAGCCGCTCGGCCACGTAGCGGTTCGTTCCAGCTTCGCGCGTGGTTCCATAAACGATCACCGCGGATGCGAGTTTACGTGCGATATCAGCGGGAAGATATGCTGGGCCTTCACCGGGATCGGGAACCGCGTAGGTAGCTCCGGCTGCATCGAGGAATGTTTGTGCAGTTACGGTCTTGGTGGTATTCGCCTCGAAATAGGTATTCATCAATTTCAGGAAAGCATCATCTCCCATCTTGTGCCGCAGTGAATCGAGGAAGAGAGTACCAGCCGTTTCAGCCATCTGGAAGCGGTTGGTCGGCGTATCCGGGGACAGTTTGAGACCGCGATAGCGAATTTTCTGCAGGTCCATTGCCTTAGTGACGTCATCCGATTGCAACAAGCTATAGTATTCGGCGGAGCCGGCAACGAACCAGATGTCTGCATCGGAGGCAGGCAACAGCCAGCCTTTCCAGAGTTTGTCGCTGCGGTCGCGCCACGAAATCGGTTCGGTTTTGCGGGTTTCCGGCTTATTGCTTTCCTTTTGCATGCGCGTTTGTTCGTTGCTAGCGATGGCGGTGCTCAGCTCTTTCGATGGCTCGGCATTGAAGAGATAGTAGCCGCCAGGGAAAAGGCCATAGTTCGTGTTGTGAGGAGCAGCGACACTCTCGTTGGGACGGCCGAACTCAGCCCAAACCATCAGGTGATTCGCCATGTCCGCAGTGACGATCTTTGAATCCATGGTGCTGGATGCAACAAGCGGAGCGCTATCGAAGGCGTTGAAGCCGAACTGCGGATCGATCTTGCCCTTGTATTTCTGATACAGGTCCATCCATGCGAGGTCGCGCCTGCCAGGGACGTAAGGGATGTAGCGAGGTGCGCCCTGTGGGTCGGGCAGGTACTCGAGATTCACGGCGAGGTCTTTGGCATTGTTGTCGCCCCAATAAAAACCCGGGGTGTTGCCAAACCATTCGTTCTTCGAGCTGCGCCATAGCTTCGTGTGATTCGTGCCAAGCTCGTACATAGCGATTTCATTGTTTTTCGCGTCGCCGATGATCCATTCGTTGGTATAGAGGCCATTGTTGTTGGTAGCGAGTTGTTTTACGACGTCATCGATGTTGCCACTATATTGGATGGCCATGCGGGCGCGGAAGGCAACCGGGGTGCCCTTGATATTGAATGGCGTCTGCTCAATGGTGGTCTCCGTGAGGACAATACCAGCATCATTTTGATACCAATCTGTGCCACTTTCGATGCCACCAGGGTAGCTTTGGATCAGCATGCGATGCCCGGTTTCAGGCTTGATGTCGAGCATCACATTGGTCTGTTCGGCGAGCGTCTGCGACCACCAGGTGACATGGCCGATAATCATTTTCCCATCGCGCGTGGCGGCGCCCGTAGCGGCGAACGCGCTACAGTGATCCATCGGCGAGTCGTGGCGGGCATAAGCCGGCAGGCTGAAGTGGCTCCCTTCGATGCCGGTGGGAGTGTTCGGCATGGCGGACGCCAGCTCACCCAATTCGACGGTGGTGTTGGCGAGCGCAATGTCAAGAAGGTCGAGCTTACGGTTCAGAAATTTCGCGCCGGCAGCATCGGCTCCGTCGGCGATACCGCGCATTTCTTCAAGGATCTCGCGATCGAATCCGCGCAAGAAGAGGGCATCGGCGGTGGTGCGATACCGGTTCCAGGTTTCCTCGTCGGCTTTGCCTGCAAGGTCGATGGCACAGCGCGTTAGATATTCGGGGATTTCTTTCGCCATCAAGTATCCGTGCTGATAGCCGCGCTCATACGGTTTGCCTTCAATATGCAGGTAGATCCATCCAGCGGCCGGATAGCGATATGCGGGACCAAACGTGCGTACAGCGTCAGTAGCGGGCCAGCTTTCGGCGGGCGAGGCTTGATCGATGGTGACGCCTTCGAACCACGCCTTACCCTGGAGTGCGCCGCCGTTGCCCGCGATAATCAAGACATGATCTTCGGGTTGGGTGGCCACGAAACGAAGCGATAATCGCGTCCAATCGTGAGTACCTCCCAGCGACTGGGAGTGCACATCAAAAGGCATGGACTCCATCGTCAGTGCGGCGCCGGAACCAATGGGAGATCGGTTCAGATCCTTCACGGTGAGGTTCTCCGTTCGGACCCAGCCGCTGACTTCATAGGTCTTACCGATTGTGAGGCGAATGGCACTGGAGCGAACACTGGCATCCGGGCTTGTCGCCGTGGCCTCGACACGCATCGATCTACTGTTGTTGTGACGGACTGAATCGTCGGGTGCTACGGCGCCGCGGAGGGGTGTCCAGGCGTCGGATGATTGGTTCTGAAGAAGAGGTGTCGCGGCCTGAAGACTGAGGGCTGCGCAGAAGCAGAGTAGAGGGCGGATCATTGATGGATCTCCTACATGTTAAGGATAGACCAACGATGGCTACCTTCGCTTGCGGGGCTGCAAGAAGGCTAGCCCTGCCTAACGGCACGGCTGGGAGATAGGAGTTGAGAAGAACGGCGCAGATAGGGTGCGGTCGGGGTTCGGGATAGGGAAGTCACGCACGAGAACAGGCTGTGATTTCGAAGACGAAGGGAGAAGTAGACGCCGATTGCCAATCGGCGTGCAGAATGCCATTCTGCCCCACAGTTTGAGCGCGGTTAGGATTCGGTGAGAGCGGTCTAATTCGGTTGTCAACCTCTTTGGCCCGCTGAGCCATCCCTGCGGATGAAAATGGGTGGCGCAAAGCGGCATGACGAACTACCTAGGTCGCTAACGCTTCCCGCTCGGATTCGATATTTGGCCTGGGTTTCAGATTCGTCGTGAATTCGAAGGTATTTTCGCCTCGGTACAAGTATGCGTGGCGATGCCGCCCTTTTTCTCGGGGTTTAAGCGGCGTTTTGGGTGGCGCGGTGGTTGGCGATGACTTGGTGGAAGTCTAAATACTCCTCGGTGAGCTGGTAGTGGGCGTTTTGGAGATCCCAATAGTGGCTGTATTCGGCGAATGAAAATTCGAACCCAAAAGCAGGTGGATCGAAATCTTTTCTTAGCTTTTGGCAGTTATCGAAGATTTTGACCGCGCGGTGGAAGACGGCTTTGCGTTCGTCAATGGCCGCTTGTTCGGTGCGCTTCTGTTTTTCGATGCGTTCTTGTTGGAGCTGTTTGAGGGTTTCGCTATCGGCTTTGTGCTGATTGCGGAGGCGGCGCTCTTGCAGAGCGAGATTCTTGAGGGGCTTTTCGTAAA
>PMSX01000126.1 GCA_003167495.1 Bryobacterales bacterium
GCGCCTCCGCCCGCTGCCCCACATCGCTTTGCCTGTTGGAGAGTCTGTTGAGAGAGCTCGCGAGGAGAGAGCGTACTTCGGTATCGTCTGACGGACCGTGTGAAATTCGAACGCGTTCCGCCACTAGTTGCGCAATTCGCAAGGCGGTGCCTCTCAAAATCACGCTTGATTGCGGCATTGCATCCGAGAGCTCAAGCATTTTCGCGAGATCGCCCTTGGACTCGGCTGCCTGAATGAGCTTTTCCACCCACGCCAGAGGCTCTGGCCGTGGTTTCGTTACGGTAAATGAAAAATCCTGCGCAGCTCGGATAACGGTGCTGACGGTGCCACTAGAGCGGCACTGGTACGCTCGCAAGACCGCTGCTTCGCCGCCCCGCAGATGCGCATTCTTTGCTTTGCCAATCACAAAAGCCTCGCCGACGATATCAGGGTGGATAGCGCCGATCCAATCCTCCGCCGCCTGTTCTTGCTCCTTCTCCACCGCCGGTAGCCACGCTTGCAACCTCTCGAGGAAGGCTTCCGGGTCAGCTACCCGCCCGAGTCCGGTGGCATCCGCTTCCGAACTCAGCAACTGCAGCGCTTCAGCCTTGCCGAGCCCGCCGCACAATGTGGCAAATGCCGCCAGGTGGAGAAACAGTCCTTGGTGATCGGCCACCGCGCCCTTCATCCGCTCGGCCACCAAAGTCCCAGCCACCTCAAAGGCTAACTCTGTCCGGTTCAAGGCTAAGGCGGCTGCCGAGCCCGCATGCAACGCCGTGGCTGCCGCCATCATCAGGGTGAGCGGATCCGCCAGGCGCTCTGCCACCTCAACCCGTTCGAAAACTTCAAGCTCAGGGATCGGGGGTGGTGATTTGTGGTTCACGTCGGCAAAGCGTTTGACCGTGGCTTCGAAAATCTCCCGACGCTCTTCAGCAGTGAATGCCGGCAGATGAATCGGCTCACGTGGATGAAAGAGCCGGTCCACTTCTTCCCCGGTCCTGGCAGATTTCAAGCTATTGAGCCAACCCTGTTCCCAGTCAGCGGTGCGCGCCATCAACAGCACGCGAATTCGACATCCCGCCTTGGGAGGCGACTCCGTCAATGATCGCAATAAATCCGCGAGCGGTTTTGCATAATCGGATGCGTAATCCGCAATTAGCAGCGCGTTCGGCACCTTGATCTCGCGCCATAGAGCCACCTCTTTGGCTTCATCCTTGAGGAAACGCAGAAAGTAGGCACCCCAGTCAGCCTGCTTTCTCATGCGACTGTAGAACTCGAAGGCGAACCTTGTCTTGCCCGCACCGCCTTGTCCAGCCAATACACGGAACGACACCGCGCGCGGGCTTAGGCACCAGTCTTTGCATTCATCCAGAAATTCATGCCGACCGACGAAAGGCACGGCTGCATGAGCGGCTTTGAGTAAGTCGATCTCCTGGAGATCCCCTTCATAGATCGGTCGAGGAAAAGCCGGCGACGCCAACTTAACGGCTAACTGGCCGTTTACTGTTATGTGAACTGACTCGCTCTCGTTCACCGAGATCTGAATGTTTCCGAACCCGGTTGCCTGCTGGGACATGTGCGATCACTAGAATAACTGAAAACGACGACGACGCAGGCGAGCGGGCAGGCAAGCCTGTGCTGATGGAAGAGTATGGTCTGACGGTGGGCGATGTCGCGCCGCTTATGGGACGTTGACACGCCACCAACGTTTTGGGTTGACAGTTGACACGAGTTGGCGCATACTCAGGTAAGATGTCAACCCGAGATGAAAAAGAACGCCTTGCTTTAGTACAGGGCACCCTTGATCTGCTGATCCTCCGCATCCTACTTTTCGGTCCGCAGCATGGACAGGGAGTCGCGCGCGCCATTCAAACGAATTCCGAGGAAGTGCTGCTGGTCGACCACGGTGCGTTGTATCCGGCTCTACAGCGCATGGAAGCGCAGGGCTGGATTGCCGCCGAGTGGGGTGTTTCGTCGAATAACCGGCGCGCTCGCTTCTACACACTCACCGCGAAGGGCCGTAAGCACCTAACAAGTGAAACGGGCCGTTGGCGCGCTATCTCGAACGCCATGGCGCGGATTCTCGATCTCGAAACACTCGAAACCCAGGAGAGCTAAATGTTTGGCCGCAAGCGCCCGCAAAACGATTTCTCCGATGAACTTCGCTCGCACTTACAACTAGAGATCGACCGCCTCCGCAACGAAGGCCTGAGCGAAGAAGAGGCCTATTGGACAGCCCGGCGCATGCTGGGAAATCTTTCCGCCGCGGGCGAGCGTTTCTACGAAGGAAGCCGCTGGCTCTGGCTGGAGCAGACGCGCCAAGACACCCGCCATGCGCTACGCCGTCTGCGCCACTCGCCGGTTTTTGCGTTAACCACGGTTCTCACGCTGGCTCTAGGGATCGGCGCCATCACCTCCATCTTTACTTTGGTGCACGCTGTTTTGCTTCAATCCCTACCTGTTTCGAAGCCGCAGCAACTTTATCGCGTCGGCAAACACGCGCATTGCTGCGTTTACGGAGGGTACACCCAATACCAGGAATTTTCGATTTTCTCTTTTGAACTGTATCGGTATTTTCGCGATCACACCGATGGTTTTTCGGAACTGGCAGCCTTTCAGGGCGGAGGAACAGATGTCGGGGCCAAGCGCGTCAATCATCCCGAGCCGGCGCATACGTATCGGGCCGAGTTTGTATCTGGTAATTACTTCGCCATGTTCGGTGTGAACGCGTATCGAGGACGCACTATTACCAACGACGACGACCGCGCCGGATCCCCGCCGGTGGCCGTGATGAGTTACCGCTTATGGCAGCAGCAATATGCCCGCGATCCATCTATCATCGGGAGCGCCTTTAACCTTGATGGCAAGCCGTTTACTATCGTCGGAGTCACGCCTCCGGCGTTTTATGGTGACAGTCTACGCTATGTGACCCCCGATTTTTTCGTGCCGCTGTCGACAGAATTACTCCTCGAAGGCGACAGCTCGCTGTTGAATCAGGCGGACGGCCACTGGCTCGATCTCATTGGCCGTATGCGACCGGGCGCCAGTCCGGATGTCATTCAGGCTAAGCTGCGTCTGGAACTCAGCCAGTGGCTGCACTCGCATTGGGCGGATATGGATGCGAACGCCCGAAAGCTCCTCCCCAAACAAACTCTCTATCTTAGTCCTGGAGGAGCCGGCATTGCCAGTATGCGCGAGCAGTATGAACACTGGCTGAACATCCTGATGCTGGCGTCCGGGTTTGTGTTGGCCATTGCTTGCGCCAATGTTGCGAACCTCATGCTGCTACGCGGCATGGAGCAACGGCCACAAAATTCGCTGAGCATGGCTCTGGGCGCGCGGCCCGCGCGTTTGTTACGGCAGCCGCTGGCGGAGAGTCTTGCGCTTTCCATATTGGGCGGCGCGGCCGGATTGACGGTCGCATTCGTCGGCACGCGTTTGATTCTACATTTTGTGTTTCCGCCGATCGAAGGCATGGGCGGCGTGCCGATCCAGGCGTCGCCCTCGGGTCCGATCCTGCTATTTACGTTCGCCGTGTCGCTGCTCACCGGCCTTGCCTTTGGGATCGTACCCGCCTGGATGGCAACCCGAGTGGATCCGATAGAAGCGCTACGCGGCTCAAACCGCTCGACGACGCGCATAGGTTCTCTAGCCCGTAAGGCCTTAGTCATTTTCCAGGCAGCGCTCTCATTGGTGCTGCTATCGAGCGCTGGACTATTGACAGCCACGCTGCGAAACCTGGAGAACCAGGATTTCGGCTTCGACCAGGAACGGCGCACTCTGGTCAACATCGATCCGCAATTGGGCGGGTATCGAGTCGAGCAATTGGCTGCGCTCTACCGCAGGTTGCACGATTCGTTTGCGGGCCTGCCGGGTGTTGCTTCGGTAGCCATGTGTATGTATTCGCCGCAAAGCAGTGATTGGTACCACAGCATCTACGTAGATGGACAAAGCACGCCCGGACCCAATGACGACAACAGTGCGGGTGTCGACCGGGTGACCTCTGGATTCTTTGAGGCGATCGGTAATCCGATCTTGCAGGGTCGAGGCATTACCGAACAAGATACCGCGAATTCGCAGCCCGTGGCGGTAGTCAATCAAGCCTTTGCCAAGAAATTCTTCAAGCAGGAAAACCCGATCGGCAAGTTCTTCGGTAATAGCGATCCGCGAGCGACGCGTTTGTATGAAATTGTGGGTGTGGCCAAGGATGCCAGCATGGTCGACGATAACTCAGGCAAGCCCATTGCGCCATTTTTCTTTCTTCCGGAGGCGCAATATACCGTCTATCCCAAACCCGAAGACACGCAGAGCGATTCGCTCACCCATTACATGCACGATGTCATCCTCGTCTTGAAACCCGGTGCGGCTGTGTCCAGAGAACAGATCCGGCAGGTTATGGCATCCATCGATCCAAACCTGCCTGTGAACTCGATCCGAAGTCTGCGCGAACAGGTTGCGGGCGCTTTCCGGCAGCAACGCCTGATCGCCCGCTTAACTTCTCTTTTTGCGATTGTGTCTGTCGTTCTAGCCGCGATTGGCATCTACGGCGTGATCGCTTACAACGCGGGCCGGCGGACGACCGAGATCGGCGTGCGAATGGCACTGGGCGCCAATCGTCTGGACGTGATCGGGTTGATCCTCCGCAGCGCTAGCGCATTGATTATCCTTGGCCTGTTGTTTGGACTGCCGCTCACATACGGAGCGGCCCGGGTGCTTGGTAATCAGCTTTACGGAACAAACCCCTACGATCCTGTGGTGATGGCTCTGGCGATTATGGCGCTCACTTCTACAGCGTTGATCGCTTCGTTTATTCCGGCACTCCGCGCGAGTTTACTTTCGCCGCTGAAAGCGCTGCGATCCGAGTAGGGGTTCGAGGGAGTGACAGTGACGTTTCATAGGCGTTAAATAACGCGTTGTCGTTTCAAACTCCCCAGAGGGGGACTTCGGGCCCGCGCTACCGAAGAGAGGCTTTGTACGAGTCGGGTCCCATCCAATGTGATCCGGAGCGCAGCGCCAATCGAATCCTTAAAATAGAATTTAGCTTTATGGAACACCTGATCTGCCGTGTTGAACGCTTCGAAATCGTTGCGCCGTACACCATTCGCGTTGACTTCGATGACTCTACGCGGCAAGTCATCGATATTCTGCCGGTTCTGCGGGGAGAGCTTTATGGGCCACTTCGCGATTTGGCGTTATTCAACCGAGTTTCGCTCGACGCTGAGGTGCATACTCTGGTTTGGCCAAATGGGGCGGACTTTGATCCTGCGACACTCCACGAATGGCCGCGTTCCGCAGCCGCTTTTGCCAAGATGGCGAGCGCCTGGGATTCTATGACTGCCTGACGATATCAGGGCGGTCAGGTAGTTCACGATGTCGGCGCTGGAAATGCGAAGTAGTGGCGCGTGATTCGCCCGAAGCAGGAGGATCGGTAAACCCTTGGCGACGACGAGGCGGAAGGAATCATCTAATTCCGAATGACGGGCCAACTCTAAAAAAACTACGAGCCGAAACGTAGGCAGAGGTGACGAGGAGTCACATAGACCTTTCTATGGGGATCGAGAGCGAGGCCTCCGCATTTACCGCCGTGATACTCAATCGGGATGGCACATTACCCGAGACGACGGGAATCAGCTGTATGCGACGGGTACCTGTGGGCTCGATGTTGAAATATGCGTCGTTTGGCAGGAATCCGGCGGCCGAAACTTTCACGCCATATGCGAAGCGGCGCGAGTGGAGCATCATCTCGATGCATCCGTTTGGCAGGAGTTTCGCTTCCCCCGACATTTCCAACTGAACTATCGGAGTTCGTTGCGCGCTCCGCCCAAGTGGCCGAAAGAAAGATTGTGCAATCGGATGTTCATCCGAGCTCCTGTGGAGGCTGGCCACAACCAGATCATAAGCAGCCGGCCCAAAACGATACGAATACGATGCATCGATGAAATGTCCAAGCATCTGTTCCAGACCGACCGTGCGGGACTCGTGCGGCATGAGTTCAATTGAAGTTTGTAGCTCCTTTAATTTTTGCTCCCCATTTCGATACAGCGTTAAGCGGATGGATCCACGAAAAGACTCAGCACCGTCGTTCGCTACATGCACATCGAGACCGTTCAGGCCCTCATGGGTGATCCAGATCGCAGAGGGCGACAAGGCGCGTTTCAGGAACCAATACGCCGCTTTGGGTTGGCCGGTCGAGTCCAAGATGCCCCAGCCGCCACCCGGCCGGAGATCAGCACTCCACAACACAATTGCTCCTTGACAAGGCGATGCCGGACGACGCCACTCGCCGAGGGTCTCGGCCATGACCTCGCCGGAGACCATCCGCGACAGCTCCCAGTAGCGATCCGCATCCGAGTAGCGCAGAGTAACTGGGTCCACAGCAAAGAGTAACTTTAAATAATGGTCTCTGACGTCCTCGAAGTCCCAAGCGGCGCCCGAGTCGCGTGGGATGGTTTGCTTCCATGTGGGGCACGCTGGAGTAATTGCCTGCCGGTTTGAAACTGAAAGCGACCTAAAGATTTCGGGTTCTGGAACATTGGCAAATGCCAGGCACTCGGACGCGAAGCGCACTTCCGCCCGCCGGGCATCCTCTAAGGGCCTTAGATAAGCACCTACTCCGAAGTAGTTCGCCACGCCGCGATTTGTGCGGAACGGCAGGTCGCCGCCGTAGGGGGCTGAGGGTATATAGGGGACTCCCGGGCAAAATCGGTGAGCGATCCTCGGGAGTTCTTCCGCGAAAAAAAAGCCCCGGCCCAGGAAGGGATCGAGTCCAAGCATCGCGACTTGCTGCTCAATCTCGGAGTTTCCGCAAATGAGGGCCGTGCTTGCATATTGACCTAGGCGTGCGAGTTCCGCTTCCGCTTCGGTCGAGGCCAGTCTGTGGAANNAGATCGGCAAAAGGATAGTCCATATTCGCGAACATCATGTCTTGCCAAACGAGCAGGCCGAGTTCGTCGCAAACAGAATGGAATAAATCGTTCTCGTAGACGGAGGTGCCAGCGAGGCGAATCAGGTTGAATCCCGCATCGCGTAGCAGGAGCAGGCGTTCCCGTATCGCGGAAGACGATTGAGAAAGAGACACAATGTCGGGAGGTGTCCAAACCACGCCACGGCAAAATATAGGGACATTGTTCCAGAAGAGCTGAAGTCCGCCTGCATCGCCAGTTTGAAGAGGTGTATTTATGGTGCGAAATCCGACCGGAGCTTCGTCGAGTACTATGCTCGTTCCGCTAGCCAGCTGTAAGTGAACCCTGAGCGGGTAAAGCTCCGGATTGCCGTGCGTATGGGGCCACCAACGCGCCACTTTCGGTATCTGCAAAGTGGCCCGCGCCAAGTGCTCATCGCCCGAGTGCACGAACGTGAACGAACATGCCCACTCACCTGAAATGAGCCGTCCCGAAACCGGTCGTGCTGCGGTATGAAGACTGCGAAGGCCCAATTCCAGCTCGATCACGCCAACAGTTTCATCTATTTTTATTGTTCGGGATCGGCGCTGGACTACCAAATCGCGCCGCCTGATAAGGGTGATCGGCCGCCAAGGTCCTACCGGCTCAGGCCCTGGAGCAAAACCCGGAGCGCGACCAAGCAACGTTGTGCGAAACCAGCGGAGCTGCGACTCAGCAACCACTTGCGTCCGCCAACGGGCGGCGGGCTTACGCAGACGCTGTGCCCGCAAAGCTACTTCTAGCGACCGGCAGAAAATGAGCAGCTCGTTCGTTCCTTCCAGTAGGGAGGACACATTCACTTCGTGGCGGGCGAACATGGACTCACTTTCCAACAAGAGTTTGCCGTTCAACCAAACCGAGGCCAATGTCGCAACCCCGTCCAGGCGTATGGAAACTTCTTCGTCAGGTTCTCGACATTCTGCTTGAAAACGACAGCGAAAACACCACTGTTCAGAGTCGAACCGAGCTGGATGATCCCATTTCCATCCGTTCTGCGTACCGATGTTGGAAGCAACCGTCCCGGGAACGCTCACCGGAACGAACGACAGAGACTCAAGTTGCAAAGACGAAAGTTCGCCGCTGAAAGAAGCCATCTCCCAGCCGGACACAAGCGGAATCTTGAGCTCCATCATTCGAGCGTCGTCGGGCTTTATGAACTCAGGCATAGATGTTGAAGCTCGCCCATGGCAAGATCCCAGTCTTCGGCCAACTGGCGGATCTGGGGGCCGGGGTCAAATGGACGACGTCGCGCAAGCCGGAACACCAGACCTTTTATAGTGGCAACTTGACGATTAAGAGCTTCCCGCGCAGCATGGGCAGAGGCATTCGCGGGATCAGCCAGCCATTCGACAAAACTGCTAGCCAGCTCAAACGCCGCACCACATTGCCGAAGGGTGGCGAAGGCGTACGCATGATATCTTGCATCCGTCCCTGCAAGCAACGCCGGCAAGTCGGCGGTCAGCCTGGCGCCGAATTCGAGGTACGGGTTGGTTCGAGGCCGCTGAGCCAGGTGCCGTTGCAGCAGTTCCCGTACTTTCGATCGCAGAGCAGGGCCTTCGAGACGCGCGCCGGCGTCGAAGCGGATCAGTTCGATGTATGGTGGAAGCACATCGTCAGAGAATGTGCGTCCTAAGCGAAATAGTCCGCGGAAATCCTCTCCCTGCAATTCGTGATATCCGGCTCCGTGAAAGTAGCGTAGTCTCTCGTCTCCCACGTCGATCCCTTCCACCGCGATCGAAGACTTTACATGAGCCCGGCGATACGATGTCGAGGCTGTATCGGGTAGATAGAATGAATCCACTTCGACGATAACGCTGCTGCCGCTCTCGATGCGCTCGGAAATATGGTCGGTTAGAGGCCGGTAAATCTGCATTTCATGAACATCGATCCCGAAGAGGCTCCTCAGATCATCCGCGGGAGGTTTAAAAAACGTCCATTGATCGCCTTCAAAATCGATTGTGCAGGTGAAGGCTAATGCGCTTGCCGGATCAAGCTCGAGAGCATGCAACAGCTCGATCCAGATATCCACATAGCAATTGCTCTCGCGGAAGGCGCGACTACTGCCATGCAAATAGCTCGGCTGGTAGCGAGCAGGATCGAGGTTTAGAAGTGAGACCCGCTTAGCCGTTAACATGGTTCAAAACCGCCGTTCATACTTTCAAGTAATCTGGAGGTCCTCCGAGCCTGATACACTGCGAAGAACACGCCAGCCGTCAATCCGATTACTTTATCGACCGGGGTATTGATGATCTGAAGTGTATGCATAAATTTCCAAGTAACCTTACCGCCTCTCCCCTGAGCAAACGAAGATATAGCCTTTCCCAAAACGACACGGATCAGCCGGCCTTTAACTCAGCCGGTAACTCGCTTGTCGTGATGTGAGTCCTCAACAATCGGAGACCTCCCAGCATCAAAGTCAGGGACTTGTCATCGACAAAGTCTTCGCCAAGAAATTTCGTGTGGACTGCCCCTACCGCCATTTCCGGAGCGGGCACAACTATCGCAAGCATGGAATGCAGCGTTTCACGGAGTTGGTACTGGGCGCGTACACCGCCGGTAGCTGCCAGCGATAGGGAGATCAGACAAACCGGCTTATGGCGGAAAACAGATCGCTGAAAAGGTTCCGAGGCCCAGTCCAGCGCGTTCTTCAAAACACCCGGCACTCCATGGTTGTACTCGGGCGTTACAATGAGCACTCCGTCGCTCCGGGTGATCGCCTGGTTTAACCTGCGTACGCCTTCCGGCCTCCCTGCCTTATCGACATCTCCGTTGTAGAGTGGAATGTCACTGATGTCGTGAAAGGTAATCCGCATAAAATGCGCTGTATGCTTAGCCAAACTATGAACCAGCCCCGTGCTAAACGAGCCGTGGCGCAGGCTTCCTGATATGGCGAGAATATCGACTCTTTGATCAATGTTCATAAGTCTCCAAAGACGCTAACTGGCTTATTTCCATCAACTCGCTGGACGTTCGCCGCGAATCCGATCAAGCGAGTAAAAGCCGTTTTGAGGAACTCTGGGTGAGAGCTCACAAACTAACCTTTCTCCCATCGTTACGCCGATTTCCCGGTCAATCAGATCATGCAGCATTTGCTGAGCCCAGAGCGCTCGAAAGGTATGTCCGACGCTCCCCACACGAAGGCAGCGGATGAGAGGATCCGTCGGCGCAGGCAACTGCTTTTCATCTTCCATTTCGCCGAGCAGCGGTTCCCCCTCCCCAAAGACGAGAGTCACTCGCGTTTGAAACCGCCTCACCTGATGCCACGCTTCCGCCAGCGCCTGAGCGGGAATCTGGTGTTTGCGATCGGCCCCGGAGCGCCTCGCTAACAACCGCTTAAGCGCAAGCCGCGCCGTTTGCCTTACGCGCTCTGGTCTGAATTCGCCTCGCGCAAGGCGACGCCAATCGGATAAATCGATCAAGCCCGTTCCGAGCCGTTTTGCGGATCGTCTAGCGTCAGTCGCAGGATCCCAAAAAAAGTGCCGAGGATTCACCAGAATCGCGCTCCGGATCGCGGAATTTCGAATGAGAGTCTGGAACGCGACGTAAGCTCCCGAGCAGAGGCCAACAGCGATGAAACGACGGCAATTCAGCTTTGACTTCATCTCGTTCATGACCATGCCGAGTTGGTCAGTGAGATCGTCGGAATGTAAGCTCTCAAGGCTGGGTGGCTCCTCGCAGCCGCTTTCACCAACTCTGAGGAAGTCCAGGCGAATGGCCGGAATTCCTGATGCAGCCCAGCGACGCGACGCTTCGACCCACATTCGATTTGGTCCGATGTGCCGCACGCCTCCGGCATTCAGGAACAGCAGACCCCACTCAGATGAAGGCCATCGAGGAGCAGGCGTTGCCACGATCGAAAACAATGAACCGTCCTGGTAGGAATGGGTATAAACGTTCTCCACAATGCCACCTTCCAAACGGCAGGAGCGTTCTTCGCGAACTTTTTCCCGGCCGGACAAAGAAATAACTTTTTCAGCTTCCATTGGCGTCTGGAGAAAATCGATAAGGGCTTTCTCAGTTTCGGGCGGAAAAGAAAAGTGTTCGTGCGGTTCCGCCATCATTTTCTGATAGCCTATGCCGGCGTTCAGCGTTACCCGGGAACCGCCTCGTTCGAGACACTCGACAAGCTTGCCGTCATGCGGAAAATTGTCCCTTGAGAGCAGTAGAATGCTTTGATTTGGCAGCGGCGGAAGGGTGACCGGATTAAATCCTCGAAGAGAGTTTTCGGTTTCGGGGTTAAGGAGAAAACCCGCAACTTCGAAACCGGGCACGGGCTGAGCTGGCGGGGCGTCACGTTCGGCGTGTTCCAGCACTTCCATATTTCGAAAAGCCCGCAATTCCCGCAGGACGGCGCGCCCGCTAGCTGAGGCGCCCCACAGAATGAGATTCTCGATCGGAGCTCCCGTTGAGGCCGCCCCCAAAGCCAGCATTGCGCCAAGCCGAATTCCGAGGACCGAGACCGTCTGCACTCCAGAAAGGGCTTCTAGCTCCGCCACAGCATCGTGAACGGACCGAATCCAGGCAGCAAACAGATCAGAATCGAGGGCGCTTCCCGAACTATCTCCCGTACCGGGAAGATCGAAACGAAGTACCGCAATTCCTTGCGATGCGAAGCTGCGAGCAAGTGATCGCAGCGGCCGATAGGAGCAGATATTTTCCCACCCAAACGGAGGGACAATGACGACGCCCCAGCGCGGCGGCTGTTCGTCCGGCATGTCGAGATGACCCAACAGGGAGTAAGAACCGGATGAGAACCAGTGGTGATGATTGGTCATTTAAGTCTCTATTGGCGATGCGAAAGATCAGTTCTGGCACCCACGCTTTAGAGCCAATTCCCGAGCTGGTCCCTAACTTCCGAACTCCATGTGTTCGTCTCCAATCCATGCTTGCGAAATAGAGCGAGCGAGATTCTCTCCAAGCCGAAGCCGAGACAGGCAGTATTCGCGACCCCTCCGTCGTGAAGCCGTATGCCAAATGCAGACCCGAAATGCTCCTGATGATAATTGAAGGAGGCAACGGCTGTCCGTTCGGTGGAGGCAATCGGGACCAGCACTTCGAACTTCAGATTCTGAGCACGCTGGCTGTTTGCAAGCAGCTTGCCTGCCCGGCCAAAGAATGGATCCGAAGCCACGTCCAGCTTTGCATCTAATCCCAAGCGCGCGAAGATGGTTGTCGCTCTCGACATCCATAGTTCACGCCATTGCAGCACGTCATCGGTATCTCCCATGCGCACCATCTCCCGTTGGTGGAAGACCTGGAGGCGGGCCGGATCGGGCGATGGCTCATTGCGAAAAACGTACGAAGCGCCAAGATCGAGAAGAATACCGCCCGGCGGAAGCGGACCGCGCCGTGCGACAGCTGGATAGGCAGGGTAACATGCCGCTGGGTTCAGAACGACATCCGTCATCGACAGATGCATGCCCCAATCGTCGCCCCGCTTCACTCGCTCCAGGAGATCCACCGCCGCGCTTTCTTTTCCAGCGAAACTGAATACCGCTCCGCAGAGATTCGGGAACGATTTTAAGTAGCCCGCTTTCTCCAAAGTGCTCTTGGGAATGATTGGAGGAAATCGCGGAGTTTCGGGACAGTCGGGGGCTGAAATGGATGTAATCAGGGAGTCAACCGCTGTTCTGACTCGCTCAAATTCCATGCCGCGCCCGTACACGCCGGGCTCGCCACTGGCAATCAGATGTTTGCAGTCGATAAGCTGCGACAGGAATTCCTGTTGTGTCCGGAGGTCTGGTGGAATGGTGGTGTTCATATTGTGTCCCTATAAATTGTGAGCAGAGAAGCGTTGGTCGCGAGGATCCGATCATTGGCAATCATCAGTGCCGCGGAGTGGGCGTCCCGGAGATGACGTCCCACTGAATACGGACCTCCATTCTTATACCCGAGGAAGCCGCAAACCCGGAGAGCCCCCTGACAGATTTCAAGGGCCATCTCTGATGTGGCCACCTTAAAGTTGTTGATACGCAGCGCGTAGCCGACCGTGGCCAGGTGACTGTGATTATGGCTTTCCAACAAGCTGACGTACTCCTGAAGTGTCACGCTGACTAAGGTGCGGAACTGGTTGATGAGAACCGACAGGTCGGCCAACTTGGCTGCCGATGGGGGTACAGTTCCCGGGGCTTGACGAGCCTGCATTCGAACAAAATTCTGCGCGCGGTCGAAAGCTTCAGTCGCAATTCCGAGCCAGATGTGAGCCCAAAGAATATGCGAGACGGGCACCATCGTTTCGGCGGCGATAGTAGCAAAAGAAACCGGTAGTACTTGGTCAGCAAGACAGCGTGCACGAACTACGAATCCGGGGCTGCACGTGCCGCGCATGCCGAGCGTGTCCCAGTCACCCATCTGTTCCTTTTCCATCTCCGAGAAATGAGTGAGAACCAGAACCTGATCCCCCGAATCTGCAGTGGGACTACGCCGCAATGTCGTAAGAAGGTCATCCGCGTGCGCACCGTATGAAATAGTCGAGGCCTTCTTTTCGAAACTGGCGAGCTCGCCGGTACGATCGAGGCTGGCTATGCTCTTTCTCATGTTGCCGCCCACTCCTACTTCGGAAGTGGCTGAAGCAATGAGGCGCTGCTCGTCAACCAAACGCCGGAGATAGTCAATCATCCACGGGGAGTCGCCGCCATGGCGTACCAGACTAGCAACCTGAATCTGGTGCATGGCAAAGATCATGCCCGTCGCAGAGCAACGGCGTGCAAGCTCAAACGTAGCTTCAGCCACGTCTTCCAGCCGGGCATTGCCTCCGCACGGTACAAACCAGCCGAGAGAGTCCGCTCTCTTCAATGCAGCTATCGCCTCTTTCGGGAATCGGGCTTGGCGATCTACATCTTCGGCACTCTCCGCGGCGGTTTTTAAGGCTGCCTCGAATGCCGCCGAGGTACAGAAACTTTCGGTCTGAGGTGGTAGAGCTTTCAGCGGTCTCATAATCGTGAGTGGGATGCCTCAGGAAGTAGGCCTTCAATGGCCAATGCTATAGAATCAATGCTCTCAAAAACACTCCGGTTCAGAAGGTCGGGCGGGAATTCGAACCCGAACTCGTTCTCCAGAGCGAGCATCAAATTAACACTGGAATGAGATGTCATACCAGCGCTGTATAAGTCACTCGAACTATCGAGCGACTCTATCTCCATTGCAAGACCGGCATGATCCCGGACTATTTTTCTGATTTTCTCTTTCAAACCAATACTCCTCGCTCACCAATCGATGTAGGTGTACTTGCAATGTTACAGTTCGCTTTCAATAAATTCCAATGCCCCAGAACAAAATGCTGTGATACTCCGTTGAAGGCTAAGTGGTCCCAAAAGGGCATCGGAAATCATCATTTTCCGCTACATGCGGGCTTCCCGGCGTGTTGGAGTTCAAGTAGTCCCAAAACCGGGGTTACTTCTTGGGCAACTCAAATTGCTTGCGGATTGAAATATCCGCGTTTCAGTCGAAGGAACATGTCTGCGTGGCTTAGGGTTTGGGCGGCCGGAACGGCTGGCCTCGCATGACACACGCGAGTAACGGCGCAGGCTCTAGTAATCCAACTCGAAACGCCGCAGACACGGCGATGTGAGAAGTTGCAGCCAAACGGGCCGCGACTGAATCGCGGAGCCGGGTCATTCCTGGCCATGAGCGTTATTTAACGGCTATGCCCCCGATGTTGCGCTCCCTGCGGAGGTTTTCGGGTCTATTCGCCGCGCAGTACTTCAAGGGGCCGTTGATCCAGAATGCGGCCGCTGGCCAGCCACCCGGCCAAATTGGCGAGCAAAGCGGTTCCCGCCATTACTACTAATAACGAAAGCCAGTCAAAATCAAACTTCGTTTCCAGGAACTTATCACAAAGTACGCGGGTGAATAGATTGGCCAGAACTCCGCCGACGAAGCCGCCGATTGCCCCAAGGATTGAGAATTCGATGGAGAAGATGCTGATAATGCGGCTCTTGGTGGCGCCCAACGTTTTCAAAACGGCAACTTCGCGGACTCGCCGATAGCGCGTTCCAGCGATGCTGGAACAAAGGATGATGGCTCCGGCAAGAATCGCGAACAGAGCAAGAAAACGAATCACCAAGGCGACTTGATCCACTGCTTCCTGTATGCGCGTCAAGACGTCGGCCAAATTCATCACTGTGATGGTGGGAAATTTTTCGAAAATCGCGCGTTCGACTTCCGGAATTCTGTTTGGGTCAACATGAACAGCTCCATAGTAGACAACAGGAAAGCTCTTCAGAGCAGCCTCCGGCAAGACAAGGTCGTATCGCACGGGGGCGCGCCCTTCGCGCCGGAAGACGGCCACAACCTGCGTATCGAGCAGTCGACCCGCCACCTGAAACCTTACCTTGTCTCCGAGATGGATTTTGAAGTCGTGCACATTCTCTTCAGAAACGGCGAGTTGCGGGCGAGTCTCTCCCGTGCCCCACCAACGCCCCTCCAAAACCTTCAAACCATCCGGCAAGCCATCGGCGCTGGTCAGCCTGACGGTTTGTAACTGATCTCTTCTCATGTTACTGAGTCTTAAGTCCCCGGCGGGAACGCCATTCTTTTCTAAGACGCGAGAAACAACGTATCCTACTAACTGCAACTTTCCCTGAACACCGGGTTGATCTTTCAGCAGCGCGCCAATCCGTGAAGAATCGCGAATATCCAGTAAGAACAAATTGCCTTGCCGTCCGGGTCCTTCACCGCGCACCTCACGCAAAACCGTGCGCTGCAGCAGATACGTTGCCAGCGTGAACATCACGCCAATACCCAAGGCAACCAACACAGATCGGGCTTGATTCCCTGGGCGGTACAAGTTCGCGAACCCGTGCCGGAAAGCCAGCGGCAAAGCTTGATGGAAGCTCTTAACCAATTTGCGGACCACAGCAAGCATTAACGCGGCCACGCCGGCTAACAATAGGATGCTGATGCTCAAACCTCCCACAAAGTACAAGCTCATTTGCCATGATCCGCTCAGCCAGACCGTAATCAAGCAGAATCCCGCTACGATGCAGAAGCCGCCTAACCAGCCGGGTATCTTCTCTTTCCAGTGCCGGCGGCTCTCCAAGGCGGCATCGCTCATGTTGCGCCGGAGAACCAGACTCGGCCGGATGTTCCGAATCGCCAGCAGTGGTGGCAGCGTGAAAAGCAACGTCGCCAACACTCCCAAACTCAGCCCTTGCAAGCTGAATGACCAATCCCACGGCACATCGGGCAACAACGCAAACACTCTTTGAATCAACCAGGGGAACGATTTCTGTACGATGGCGCCAATCGCAACTCCAATCAATCCTCCCGCCAAACCAAGCCACAGAGTTTGCACCATATAGATCTGGATGACTTGTTGTGCCCGCGCGCCAACAGCCTTCATGACGGCAATGGTGTCCATGCGCTGCTGCAGATGTGAATACATGGCCATCGCCACACCCAGCGAACCGACAATTAAGGCGATCAAACTAATCAGACTCAAGAACGTGGTTGTGGCGTCGATCGCCTTGCCGACAATTGGGCTCCCATCTCTGTAATCTGTAATGAAAACGCGATGAAGAGCCTGCTTAATATCGCTCTTCGCGGCATCCAGGTCCGCTCCAGGCTTCAGCTTGAACAGAAACCGTTCGGCCGCCCGGCTGCCAAATTGAACCAACCCGCTGCGGACCAAACCCTCGCGGCTCATCAGCACTCGCATCCCTGGCCGGAAGCCGGACGCCAAGCGGTCAGGCTCCGTAATGATGGTGCCGGTGATTCGATACTCCTTTCCACCTAAACGAATCATGTCGCCGGGCGCCACACGCAAGCGCATCAGCAACTCGGGTGTAACCACCACGGAAGAGTCGTCTTTCAGTAGTGTTGCCAGTGGTTGCGCCGGACGAAGCTTTAAATCGCCATAGAATGGAAAGCAGTTTGGATCAACCGCTTTGATGGAAATCATCTGTGGAATGCCGTCTTTAGCCGACGCGGCCATCGATTCCAGCTCAGTAACACGAGTCATCAGGCCGAAGCGCTGGCTGAGTGCCGCCATCTTTGCCATTTCCTCAGGCGGAGGTTGTTGGTAAACCTGCGCTTGCAGGTCGCCGGCAATCAGTTGCTTGGCATTGCGCGACAGCATGCCTTTGAACGCGTAACCAAAGCCCTTCACGCCGCTGAGCGCCGCTACGCCGATAGCGACGGCGAAGATGACGAACAGAAACTTACTGGGGGAAACACGCAGCTCCCGCCATGCAATTCTCGATGCAGTGGCGAGAAACATGGCTAAGAATTCACCCGCGCCGCCACCAGTTCATCGCTCAGAATCAATCCATCGCGCAGTGTCAAGATACGGTCGGCATGTTCCGCCAAACTGCGGTCGTGGGTCACCAGCACAAGCGTTGCTTTTTCTTCCCGATTTAGCCGCACCAGCAAGTCCAAAATATGCTGGCCGTTGGTAGAGTCCAAGTTGCCTGTTGGTTCGTCCGCCATCAGAATCGGCGGCTGCGTGATAAAGGCTCTGGCCAGCGCCACTCGCTGCTGTTCCCCACCGGAAAGCTGAACCGGATAGTGATGCGCGCGATTGGAGAGCCCCACGCGTTCCAGAAGTTCCCGCGCCCGTTGCCGCGAGCCCGCGTTCATCCCGCTCAGTTCGGCGGGCAGTAAAATATTTTCCTCAGCCGTGAGCGTGGGAACCAGTTGATAATTTTGAAAAACGAACCCGATCTTCCGGCCCCGTACGCGCGCCATGGCATCTTCAGCAAGATGGGTGATATCGGTTCCGTCAAGAACAACACGCCCCGAGGTGACCGTGTCGAGCCCTGCCAGCAGCCCCAGCAGCGTGCTTTTGCCGCTGCCCGATGCGCCCATAATCGCCAGGAACTGACCGCTGGGCACTTCAAACGAAATGCCACGCAGAATCTCAACCCGGCTCGGCGGGTTTTCGATCGTCTTGTTCAGGTTTTCAACTTGGATCACAGCCGGCACTTTTCTGTCGTGGTCTGGGGATAGTCATGTCAACTTAGAGAAGTGAGAACTTTTCGGATTTCTTCTATTGTCGCAGTCTCTTTGGCGTGGGGATTCTTGTCTTCCTGCGAGCGAGACCGAAAGACTCCCAAACAAGAAGAACGTACCGTTGAGGCTCCAAGTTCCACCGTCGCTCCAACGATCGACGATCGGCCCGTCATCGTGACCTTTGGCGACAGCCTGACGGCGGGCGTGGCTGGCAGGAGCTATCCGGAAAATTTGCAGGATCTGCTTGATCAAGGCGGCTTTCGGTACCGCGTCGACAACCAAGGCGTCAGCGGCGACACTACGACTGACGGACTCGCCAGGATTGATAACGTCATCGCGGAGCACCCTCAGTTGGTACTACTCGAATTTGGTGGAAACGATGGACTGCGGGGCGTGCCGGTCTCAGCAACGGAAAAGAACTTGGAAGAAATGATTCGCCGCTTGCAGCAAAATTCGATTCCCGTGGTTTTACTCGGCATCACGCTGCCACCCAACTACGGACCCGACTACGTAAAGCCCTTCACGGCAATGTTTCCGAAGCTAGCTCAGGAGCATCACCTGAAGTTCATGCCATTTCTCCTAGTGCATGTCTATCAAGACCCGACGCTGATGCGACCCGATGGCATTCACCCAAATGGCGAAGGCAACAAGATTGTCGCGCGCGATGTTTTCGCTTTGATCAAGCCGAATCTCACGCGCGCGAAGCAAAAGTAGACAGGCAACGCATTTGAGTTACCCAGATTCCGTTCAATACCTATATTCCCTCGGCAACGAGATCAAAGCCGGAGCAAAGCTCGGCTTGGAGAGGACGCGAGAACTTTTGGCGGGCCTGGGTCATCCCGAAATCTCGCAGCGTTTCGTTCATGTTGCAGGTACCAACGGTAAAGGATCTACCAGCGCGATGATTGCCTCCGCGCTGCGTCAGAGCGGCTTGCGCACCGGGCTGTATACATCGCCTCATCTCATCGAACCCACGGAACGAATCAACATAAACGGCGCGGCCGTTACGAAAGACAGATTCGCGGCTGCGTTTTCCACTGTGCATCAGACTGCGGAGCAAATGCTGCTCGAAGAAAAACTCGACGCTCATCCTTCTTATTTCGAAACCGTTACGGCCATGGCGTTGCTGCTCTTCAAGGAATCTTGCGATATCGGTGTGATGGAGGTCGGCTTAGGCGGCCGGCTAGACGCAACGAACGTGATTCATCCCGAACTCTGCGTCATCACACCCATAGCATACGATCACGAGGTCTATCTCGGAAACACGCTCGCTTCGATCGCGGCGGAAAAGGCGGGCATTTTGAAAGCAGGTGTGCCGGTGGTGATGGCCAGCCAGGAGGTTGCCGCACAGGCTGTGATTGAAAATCGTGCGCGCGACCTCAACTGCCGGCTGATTCGCACTGATGATTACACTCTTACCAACGTTGAAGCGACTGCTCTAGGCTGCCGATTCGAGCTGGAAAACGAATGCTACCGTTGCCCGCTGGCCGGGCGCCATCAAATTGAGAACGCGAAGGCTGCCATTCTGGCGTGCAGAATTCTTGGTCTCGGGCCCAGCGCCATCCGTGAGGGTTTGCAAACAGTGCAGTGGCCGGGGCGGCTTGAATTGATTTCGCGTGGTCCGGATTTCATTCTCGATGGCGCCCACAATCCCGCTGGCGCAGCGGCGCTTGCCTCCTATATTCGTGAATTTCACTCGCAACGGCCAGTCTGGCTCGTCTATGGTGCCATGCGCGATAAAGCCGTTGAAGAAGTGGCCGAGCAGTTGTTCTCCTTAGCAGACAGGCTCATCGCTACTGCGCCTAACTTCTCCAGGGCGCTGCGGCCCAAAGCGATCCTCGAATTGAGCGGTCATCGCGAGGCCACCACAGCCGAAACGGTTTCAGAGGCAGTTCAACTCGCGCGGTCGGCTCCTCCGAATGCTGTGGTCTTCTTTACCGGTTCACTTTTTCTGGTTGGCGAAGCGCGTGCCATACTGACCGGCTCCATTGCGTAGAATGAGGTCTTGCATGCGATGGCTACGCGGTGTCCTAATTGCCGACCCGGCAATCATTCTTTCCACAATTTGTTTTAGCTGCGTCAGCGTGCTCCTTTCTTTCTTTGACAGCACGGGCAAGGTGCCGGCCGCGGTCGCAAGCCGGTGGGCAAGATTTCTTCTGTTTGCCAGCGGCGTTCAAGTTAACGCAGAAGGCCTGGAGCAGATCGATCCCAACGGCAGCTACATTTTTATGGCGAATCACACCAGCTACATCGATACTCCGGTAGTCCTGGCGAATATTTCCGTTCAATTCCGTTTCTTAGCCAAACGTGGCTTGTTTCAAATACCGTTTCTGGGAACTCACTTAAGCCGCGCCGGCCACATTCCCGTGCCGCGCGAAGATCCGCGCGCTGCCGTCAAAACGCTCCAACTCGCTGCGGACACCATTCAACGGAAGAAAACTTCTTTGCTGGTTTTCCCTGAAGGGGGTCGTTCTCCCGATGGCGTGTTGACAGAGTTTAAAGAAGGCGGCGCCTATATCGCCATTCGGGCCGGCGTGCCGGTGGTGCCTTTGGTCCTGATAGGCGCCAGGCACATTTTGCCCTACGGCGGAGGTATTGTGAAATCCGGCAAAGTCATTATGCGCGTACTGCCGCCGATCGAAACGGCTAACATGTCTCTCAAGGATCGTGGCGCCCTGACTGCGAAGGTTCGGGGCCTGCTGCTCGCTGAACTCGCTTCGTAAGACTTTGCCTGTGCATTAAAATTAAAGCACCAGATGCAGAGCGCCCTTGCTCTCCCTAACCTCGGAACCGAAGTCGAGGACATCCAGCAAGAACAACATGGCCGTCTCTACCATGTTGTTTTACTCGACGACGACGAGCATACCTACGACTATGTGATCGAAATGCTCCAAAAGCTCTTTTTTCTTTCTTTGGAGACCGCGCTTCAACACGCCATCGAAGTGGATACCACGGGCCGCACAGTCGTCATCACTTGTGAACGTCCAGAAGCCGAATTCGCACGCGACCAGATTCACGGTTTTGGCGCAGACCCTCGCATGCCCAAGTCGAAAGGCTCGATGTCGGCGATCCTGGTGCCCGCCTCAAACACTAAGACAAAATAAGTCGAAGTAGTTCTATGACGAGGAAATCGTTGGAAAAGTGCTGGACATATGGTCATGCCAAGTGAGAGCATCTTCATCCACCAAAGCCCAAACGAGCCCAATGCCCGCAGCCAGGAAGCTGATAAAACTCGCCAGTGATCGCTGGTAGCGCCGCTCTATCGAGGGCGGATTTCCATCGAAATCCACCAGCCGCATTCCCATAGCGGACATTCCCACTGAGTCGCGCCCCGCGCAGCTCCATAGTAGCTTGTATAAGATCGGCACCGTGCAAAGAACGGCCAGCCAGAAAGGCGCAGTGCTCTTGTTAACCACCAGAGGGTCGCCTTCATAGAGAAAAATGGCCAGACCCAAAACGATCGGTCCGAGCATGATGGCCCC
>PMSX01000368.1 GCA_003167495.1 Bryobacterales bacterium
CGATGGTGAAAGAGTCGCCGGGATCGGAGAGGCCGTGGGTGCGGCGGTTCTGGGACGAGGCTTGCTTACCAGTTTCGGTTTTTGGGCCGCAGGATTTTTGAGCGTTCGCCTGGTTGGCGAGGATTTGCGCTTGCGTAGACATGATCTTCCTTTACTTACTTTCAGAAATTGGATTCCTGGTGCGGTGGGTGCACGACGGCGGTTCCCACGAACGATTTCAATTTAGGAGATGGGGCGAACGGTGAAAGGGTTTTTTGAGTGGAAGTGGTTGAAAAGGAAGGAGATTGAGTCGTGCGGATTTTGTGACCCCGAAATGGGTGTTAAGGCTTGTTTGACGACCACCTGCGGGAACCCGTTAGAGCAGCGCTTCCAGGCCATGCTTCTGCACGACCGCAAGGAGCTTAAGGGCCATGCCACTCGGCTGCTTCGCTCCGGTCTCCCACTTCTCAATCGTCGATTCGCTGGTATTGAGGTAACGGGCGAACACCGGCTGACTGACGCGAAGACGCTGGCGCAGTTTCCTGATCTGCTGGGGTTTGAGGGGAGGGGGAGTTGCAAGACAAGATGCGTCGAAGCTCCGCATTGTTGTCTTGTCAATCGCTCCCACCTTGTACATCGCTGACGCCGAGGAGTGGATCGCCTCAAATGCGTCAGTCTTGAATTTACGTTTGGTTGCCATGACAAATCTCCATCCAGTCGTTTTCTTGAATCAACTGATTCACTCGGTGTATCGTTAGTGCGGCGTATGCTTTGACCAGCCTGCGAAAATCAGCAAGTTCATCCTCCGCTATATTGGCGCTATCCTGCTTGGCGAATAAATACTCGTAAAACCCAATAGCTACCCGCTCTTGCCAAAATGATGGAGCGGTACTGATTCTTCCTGAGGCGCGCCTTAAACACACCGCCACCGAGATCGTCTCCCTGGCCAAGCATCACCCGCCGAATGGCTTCGCAAAGCTCCTCATCCGAGATGTGCGCCTTGCGTGCGGCTTTGGTAAACCAAGCTGTTTTAAAGACTCGCGCGGATTTCTTAGCGAGGTTCGCCACAAGAACTAGCGTAGCACCTGGTGCAACTCCGCGATCCTCTTCGCGTATTCGCTGTGGCAGAATCTGGCGCCGCGCAAATACTTCTAAAGATTACGCTTTTTCTGAAAAGATATGTCCCGGTTGTTGTGATTGGGAAAATGGGTGTTAACGCTTATTTGAAGACGTAGAAATTTGAACTTTGGGCGCGTGTAGCAACGTGTGCTGGAACCAAAAAGATAAGCCCGTAAACAGGAACCTTGCCGAGACTACGCCATTGGCGTATAACATCCTATGCAACCGTTATCGAAACGCTGGCGTTTTTACGGCGCGCTCGCGAATGCGGCATACCCGACCGGGAACGGTGTTTGCGAAGAACGAAAAGAGCGATTTGAGCAAGGACGAAAAGAACGAACTCAAGAAGCTATTGCAGGTTTTACCAGAGACCTACAGAAAGAGAGCACAAAAATGAAAGCAGTACGTCCCAGGAGAAAACCCAAGGCCACGAGCACGGCGGGACAAAGCATCCTGCGGGGGGCGCGGGAAGCTTTGGCCTTTGCACAGGGCGCGCGTGACGGCTACTCCGTGCACGTTCCGGCCACGATTGATGTCAAAGCCGTCCGTGAAAAGGTACGCATGTCGCAGGATGAATTCGCACGCCAGTACGGATTCAGCAAGCGCAGCCTTGAGCAATGGGAACAAGGCCGCCGCACTCCTACCGGCGCGTCACGCGCTTTTCTTGTGGTGATAGCCAGTGAACCGGATGCCGTACACCGCGCCCTTGCGCGCGGTCCGCGTTATGGGGCGCGCTAAGGGTCTTTGTGCGGAAAGAAAAACCTCTTGGCGGCTGTCTCACAGAGGTAAGTTTTCGGAATTGCCCAGCGGCAATCTGTGCCGGTGTCCGTTCTGCACTTGCTGAAAAAGCGAGTGCGCGGCCACCCTGCTAACGCAGGAGCCAGCAGCGAAAGAAAAAACGCGCCTCCTACTCACTCAAAAAAACAACAATCTTGCTAACATTATGATTGACATGCGACACGTGGCGCGTTACGGTTCGAGATGATAAAGACAATCCGCCGCAAGGGACTGAGACAGCTCTTGAACGGGACGACCCAAGCGGCGTAAACCCGGAACACGCCGACAAGCTGCGGGATATTCTGGCAACGCTTCATGCTGCCCCTACGGTTGCTCACATGGATTTACCGGGATTCCGGTTGCATCCGCTCAAAGGCCAGATGAATGGGTTCTGGGCTGTGACAGTTCGGGCAAACTGGCGAGTGATCTTTCGCTTCGATGGCGATGCAGAGGATGTTGATTATGTCGATTACCACTAGACAAGGAGAACGACCCATGACGATGAAAAACCCACCGCACCCCGGAGGTGTCGTTTTGCGCCAGTGCATCGAGCCGTCAGGCTTGACGATTACGGACGCCGCCGCCCACCTCGGGGTAACGCGCAACACGCTTTCGGAGTTGGTCAACGGAAAGCGCGGCATATCCCCTGAGATGGCCGTGCGCCTGTCCAAGGTTTTCGGAGGCACCGAAGACGGTGGGCTTGTGCAACAGGCTCAATACGACCTTGCTCAAGTTCGCCGCGACCGTATAAACTGAAACGGCTTGAGTTCGCCTAGTGCTTAATTGCGTAAATTGGAGTATCGTTGCCGCTCCTTGACAGTCACGGCTCAGTAAGGGCCTCCGAGCCGGAGCGTTGTACGCAAACTTTTGCAAGTTGGTACTAGGCCGTCTCGAAACTCGCCTGTCTCACGTTTGGGGTTCACTCCAGCCCTGAAATCAGGGACTCGGTCGTCTCAAAACTCTTTGTCAAAAGTTAGCTTGAAACCGGAATTCACGGTCTTATTAGGGGTTACTCCGCGGCGCCGGTCTCCGCTTCTGGATTGATCCGTTCCCCAGCAAGGAGCGTCCTTCTCACGAATAGGTTCATTCGTAGCGCAGCGCCACGTTTGGGTCCACACGCGATGCGCGCCAGGCGGGGATGAAGGCGGCAGCGAGTCCGATGGCGAAGAGAGTGAACGCGCCGGCGGCCAAAGAGGGCGGGTCGGTTGGGGATAGGCCGTAAAGCAAGCCTTTGATTAAGCGAGTGACGACGATGGCGACGGGAATTCCGACACCGAGGCCGATGAGAATCACGGCGAGAGCTTCGCGCAACACCATCCAACGGACCTGTCCGCTTTCTGCGCCTAAGGCGAGACGAATGCCGATTTCAGATGTGCGGCGCGTGATGGCGTACGAGAGAACTCCGTAGACTCCAAGGCACGCCAGCGCGAGGGCGAGCAGTGCGAATGCGGAGGCAAGGCGTGCCACGAGTTTTTCGCGCAACAGGCCGCCGGCTAACAGTTCAGTAACCAGCCGAATGCGCATCACCGGCAAACCTGGTGCGGTTTGATGTATGGCCACGCGCACCGATTGTTCGATTTGGCTGGGGGAGCCTTGTGCGCGTATTTCGATACTATTCGCATACTGCGGACTTTGCTCCAACGAGTAGAACGCCATCGGATCGACACTGTTATGCACATTAGTTATGAGGGCGTCGGCGACGACACCAATTATTTCGAAATTATCGTCGCCGTAGCCAAAGCGCCGTCCCAGCGGGCTTTCTCCCGGGAAGTATTTTCGCGCCGCGCTTTGATTGATCACCGCCAAAACAGGCTTAGGTGCGATGTCGTGCTCGTCAAAAAAGCGGCCGGATAACAGACGCATGCCAACGGTTGAAAAATAGCTGGGATTGACGTAGGTTTCTCGGATCTCTTGGTTGGCGGCCGGATGATTTTTGATGCGGATGCCACTGGTCTGCCATGGACCGACTGCCAGTTCGGAACTGGCGAAGGAAGCGGACCGGATGCCGGGAACAGCCTTGAGACTATCCAGGATTTGATGGTAAACGGGATTGAGTTGCTCGGTCTTGTAATGAGCGCCGAGCGGGTCAACTCGAACCGACAAAATGTGTTCGGGTGTAAAGCCGAGATTCAGGTTCAAGTAATTCACGAAGGTGCGGACAAACAGGATGGCGGCGGTGAGCAGGACGAATGAGAACGTAATTTGGATGGCAATGAGTGTGCGGCCCCAAGGCAGGCGCATCCCTTTGAGAGATGCTGCCTGTGTCTTCATGGCGTCGGCGAGCGGGAAGTTGACGGCCTCGAACGCGGGCAGCAGCCCGAACGTGAGACCCGCAGTGACTGCGGCGCAGCCGATGAACAACAGCATGGATGGGCTGATACCCACGTCAAGCGGCATTGGCTCGCTGGGTGAGGCCCAGCGCACCAGCAGGCGGCTTGCGCCCAGCGCTACCGGTATGGCAAGCGCGCCGCCCGCGATAGAGAGCACCAGAACCTCAGCGATGAAATGGCCGATGATACGGCCACTGGTGGCTCCGATGGAACGGCGAACGGCGATTTCCTTGCGCCTACCGACGATGCGAGCTAGCGCTAAGCTGGCCAAGTTGACGGAAGCGATGAGGAGCACCAGTCCGGCCGCGCACATTAATACGGTGAGTGGAGCGGAGAACTGATGGCGCAGACTGGCCAGCCCTTTATCGCCGGCGTCTAAGCGAACGCGCATCTGCAGCAGACCGCGCTTCTCCACCGGGTCATTGCGGCCTTTTGCTTCCCTCTGCATGTCGCGCGCATAGACCTGATTGACTATCGCGGTGGTTCGGCCCACCATGGCAAGGTTGGGAATTCTGGCGATGATGGAAAGCCAGCGTATTTCGGGCTGAGTCAAGAATGGCTTAGAAGAATTGCCGTTGCTGTTCCATACGTTGCTGTTGTAGCGAAGATCGTGCTGGGCTGAGACTGACAACCAAACGTCGGGCCGTATGCCGGGCGAGACTCCGAAAAAGCTGTCGGGTACGACGCCAACGATCCTAATGGGCGTATCGTTCACGGTGATGAATCGACCCAGGGCGGATGGGTCGCTGCCGAAACGCTTTGCCCAGAAGGCGCCGCTCAGCACGGCCGGATAGGCGCTGGCGAGGCTTTCGACAGAGGGAGAGAGCAGATGTCCGGTCTGGGCTTTCACTCCTAAGACTTCGAAAAAGTTTCCGGTGACGAGTTGTGTGCTGATTGGTTCGGTCTCACCGTTCGCGGCGACGGTTTTCATTGTCGAAATACCTGAGAATCCGGCGAGGGGCGCGCGATCGCCGGTGGTGTCTTGCATCTGGCGCAATACCGGATACGAGAAGATTGGTTCGCCTGCCTTGTTCTCGTCAACGACGGAGAAGAGGCGCAATTGCTCGGCAGCAGGAACGGGCAGACTGCGGAGGATGACGGCGTGCAACAAGTTGAAGATAGCGGCGTTGGCGCCTATGCCAAGCGCGAGCGTCAGAATGGCGGTTGCGGCGAAGCCGGGATTGCGCCTTAAAGAGCGCAGAGCGAAACGAAGATCAGCGGCGATAAGATCCCAGACGCCAAAGCTCCATTCGTCGCGGCTGAGTTCCTTCACGAGTGAAGGGTTGCCGAAATCGCGCCGGGCCTTCTCTTGCGCCTCGGTTGGTGACATGCCTTGGGCGACGAGCGCTTCGGCCTTTTCAGCGAGGTAATCTTCGATTTCGGCGTCGATTTTCGAGCGATAGGTGCGCCGTCGCAAAAACCGTCTCATAATTCGTTCGGCCTCAGGACGTTGAAGATTCCCTTGATCATCCGTTCGAGCGAAGAAACGTCGCGTTCGAGCTGCCTGCGGCCGGAGGGTGTGATTTTGTAATTACGCACACGGCGGTTGGTGGCCGAAAGCCCCCATTCAGCGGTCACCCAGCCTTCACGCAGAAGGCGCTGAAGAGCAGGATAGAGGGTACCTTCTTCGATTTGCAGCAGATCGGCAGAATGCTCCCGAATCCACTGTCCGATGGCGTAGCCGTGCAGAGGGCTGCGCCGCAAGGTTGTCAAAATCATCAACTCCAACGTGCCTGGAATCAGGTCGCGTCTGCCTTCATTTCCCATAGGATGTAGCATAGCACTGCTAGACCTAGAGTCACTATGCCTATAATTTATGTTTCACGCAGGCGCGATTTCGATAAGATAGGCAATTGACGGTAACAGGCAAGCGCTCGGTCCCACGCTGTTTGTTGCTCGACAGTCATTTGTCGAACAGGCACCGCTCGTTGCACGGCAAGTGCTCATCCTTCCGTGAACCAGGCGTTGCGAGCAAGGCCTGCAGGTACAAGAAATGGTGCAAGTTGATCGAAAAGGAGCTGTGAAATTCAAAGAAGCGGTTGTCGTCAGAAGTCGTCGTCAGGTCACGTTCACCAGCGCCTGAGAGATTGACGCCGAATAATACCGCAGCAATAAAGATGATCAAACGCTTGATTAATCATCTCTTGGACCCCGACGCTCCGCGATTTTATCCGCTTTCGTCGTTCCCGTGCCAGCATCGAGGGCGAGCCGAAAGCTGCTTCTGGGCATGGAGTGCCCTTTCAAACTGACTCCGGCAATTAGAGATCTAGAAGATCTAGATAAGTGGGCGCAAGGGCGAACTCGTCAACTAAGGCCTTGGCCGCTCGGTTTCCACGCGGCTCTTAGTTGCCTAAGCGAACACTCGTACATAAATCATGGCGCACCCAACAGCCCTGATTACGCTTAAGACCAAACTTAGATTGTCACGAAACATATCCGATCCTCGCAAATTGTACCTCCGCTTTGCGTTTATTTTAGCAAGCTAATTTACACGGTGCGGCTTCCTGCGGGAAGCACCTTCAAACTCTCGAATCGCTCCTCCAGAATCGCGGCCGGACAGGATCTCCAGACACGGTTGAAGACCCATGTTCAAAGCTGACCCGTCAACTCAACGGTGGAGCGTTAGCCGCCCTCAGTACATATAGCGACCGAAGTGGAAAGACCTGGACAATGATGACAACGGCGCACTCAGAAACGAATCGTTCGATTGTGGCCGTGTAGTGGCGTCATCGGCTTAAGAAAATCGCGTCCTTCCTGCCAGTTGGACCCAAAAGGTTGGCCTAACGGCAATTTGGCCATTTTGCCTCTCCTTTCGCTGCAAAGTGCATCTTTTCCCCGTGTCTCATTTTGGGGGTGCACTCCAATTTCGATAAGATGGGCACCTATGAATCGGCGTGCTTTTCTAAAGACAGGCGTGGCGGCGGTGTCCGCACCAATGTTTATTCCGGCTTCGGCGCTGGGGCGTGATGGGCATGTTGCGCCGAGCAACCGGATCACGATGGGGGTGATCGGGACAGGCAATCAAGGCACGGGAGATATGAAGGGATTTCTGCGCGACGAGCGTGTGCAAATTGTGGCTGTTTGCGACGTGAATAAAGAAACGCCGGGATATTGGGACGGTGCGATTGCGGGACGCGAGCCGGCGCGGGTTTTGGTGGAGTGGCACTATGCGCGCGACAAGCATGCGGGTACGTATCGCGGCTGTACGGCTTATGAAGACTTTCGGGATGTGATCGCGCGCAAGGATGTCGATGCGCTGCTGATTGCGGTGCCGGATCACTGGCACTCGATTCCGGTTGTGATGGCGGCGCGGGCGGGGAAGGATATCTATGGCGAAAAGCCGCTATCGCTGACGATTGCCGAAGGGCGCGCGATGAGCAACGCGGTGAAGGCAAACCAACGCGTGTTCCAGTGCGGTAGCCAGCAGAGGTCGGATGTGCGGTTCCGCAAGGCGTGCGAGATTGTGCGCAATGGACGGATTGGCAAATTGCAGCGGGTGCTGTGCGGGTTGCCTGGCGGGACGCCGGATTTTGGAAAAGATGGCGACCGGCAAGATCCGGAGCCGGTGCCCGAAGGATTCAATTACGATTTTTGGTTGGGGCCGGCACCTGAGGCGCCGTACGCGCCAGCGCGTTGCTTTGTGAATTTTCGCTGGATCCTCGATTACTCAGGCGGGCAGATTACGGATTGGGGCGGGCATCATCCGGATATTGCGCAATGGGGGATGGGGACGGAGATGACGGGGCCGGTTGCGATTAAGAATGGACAGGCCGAGTGGGCGCACGAAAAGTTGTGGAACACGGCGACCGATTACTATTTCGAAGCGCACTATGAGAGCGGGGTCAACGTGGTTGTGTCGAGCCGGGTGCGTTCGGGCGTGACGTTTGAAGGCAGCGATGGTTGGGTTTGGGTGAATCGCGGGGCCATTGAGGCGAGTCCGGCAACGTTGCTGGATTATGAGCCGGGACCGAATGAAATCAATCTGTACAAGTCGGACAATCACCAGAGGAATTTTATCGACTGCGTGATTTCACGGAGCGAGCCGATTGCGCCGATTGAGCAAGCGCACCGGTCAATTAGCATCGCGCATTTGGGGAACATTAGTTTGCGTTTGGGGCGGGATTTGCGGTGGGATCCGAAAGAGGAAAAGATTATCGGCGATGACGCGGCGCAGAAGATGTTGTCGCGACCGATGAGGAAGCCGTGGGGATTGGAGTTGAACTCATAGGCGTTAAGATAACGCTCATGGCCAAAATGACCCGGCTGGGGAGTTGCTGACGATTGGCAGTTGCGCGCACAGCCGACTTTACGGACGGGTGAATTCTCAAAGTGGATTCCAGATCGCAGGGGACTTCCGTAGCGGGCCGACGAAGCGGACAAGCTTGCCTGAAGAGTTATGGCGAGCCGCGGCGGAGATCGCAAGACGCCGCGGCATGATATGGTTGTAGCTCATTTCGAATTGTGTAAGCTTTCCTGTAGCCTTTTCGGCGTCGACCGCTGAAATCGCGGCATACGATACCAACAGCGTTTTTTTGGAGAATACATGATCATTCGTTCTACTTCTATTTTGACTGCGGCGGCGGCGACCTTTTGTTTGTTCTCGACCGGCGCCTTCGCGACAACGGTTTACCAAACAGGATTTGAAGCGCCGACCATCACCACCGGCTTGCTCAGTGGGCAAGATAATTGGAGCGGCTCCGGATCAGGGGCGACGACGGTGGTTGAAACGACCGTAGTTCATAGCGGTTCTCAAGCCGTAATAGTTACTCCACAAGCCGGCAATAATTTTGGAGCGCAGCATGCCGATGCTGCAAGTCTTACGAGCACTTCGATTCTCAGCGTGAGCGATTATGTAAATTTCTCGTCCACTGGTACGGCGACATATTGGACCCCTGTGGGAACGTTCTATTCGGCCGGCGGGAATATTCTGCTTAATGTAGACACATCTGGGCAAATTGTTCTTTCGATCAACGGAAACAATACGGCAACCGGGGTTGATGTGAGTACCGGCACTTGGAACCAATTGGGAATGGTTATCAATTACGCAACTGGCACGGTGACCGCGTACGATAACGGAGTCGCAGCTGGGTCCGCAGCATTCAACGATTCAACCGACCTGAATCTGACCACCTTCCAGTTCTACTCTCAGGCCAATGGGGCCGTTACTCCGCAAGTTGCGTATTTCGACGATGTGTCAATCAGCACATCCACCGCGACCCCGGAGCCGGCGAGCGTGCTTAGCGCGCTGGCGGGTCTTGCCGCTCTAGGCTTGCTGAGACGCTATCACCGCTAGCCTAGCTGAAGTCGCACGACGGTTCGCTGGGGCTCTCTGTGGGATTTGCGCTCAAGGTCGCATTCGCTTTGAAATCAAACCGACGCAAAGATGATGACTTCGGCTACGATTAGGCGGAACGCGAATTTAGTTCAAGATTACGCCTATGGCGTCTTGCGCTGCGCGCCGCGAACTGTACATCTGCTTTGAGCCACTTGTCCGTTTTAACGCGCTAGCCGTAGACGTGGGCGAGTCCACCCGTGGCCCGACCGATCACTCCCGTGAAACGGCGCAGGCATCCCCAAACTGGTACCGGATTCGTCACGGTACCAGCGGTTGCCCAAACGGCCCTTTGCGTAACATCCCGTCTTCTCCCCGGGGATCCGTATGCCAACGCCCCGAGGTGGGCGGGGAAACTCGATTTTCGAATCTGGTAACGCACAGGTTGCCGGAAGCTTGCGCTTTGTGGGCGCGCCGTTCTTCGGTTGTCCCTTTTTCGGTCGATACACCGCAGATTGTGATATCGTCGAGGGGCTCAACACGGCCACCCGCTCGTGCAACGGCCACAAATCAGCAACATCGCCAACTTAAGGGAGAAGCAACAAAATGCCTAAAGTAATCATCACAGTAGAAGTCCAAGACCCGGCGAAGTGGGAAGCTGGATTCCGTTCCCACGGCGAGCTGTTCCGCACCTACAGCGTCAACGCCCCAATTTCTTACACGACAGCCGGTAATCTGGCTGTGGTCTGTATGGAAGTGGCCAGCGTCGAAACAATGCAACAACAGATGGCACTGCCTGCGACGGCCGATGCCATGGCTACGGATGGCCTGAAACGCGAAACCTTTAAGATGTTTGTGCTGGACAAACAGTTCACGCTGTAGAGCGGGCTCATAGGGGCAGCCTCACGAAACGGATTTTGAAGTCAGGAACGGAGATCGTTGCACAAAGGACCGTTTCTGAAACGCCCGTTGTGGCGCTTGTGTCTTGGCAGCGCTCGATGGGCCAAGCTGTTCCATCAGGCCGTGGATATCAGGGAATCCCCACTGCTCTGCTATCTTGCCACCGGTCAACCGAGTGCCAAACATCTTTGCCCTGGTAGGCGTCATCCCATGCCACCTTGCCCGTCCGAAACGAGTACGGCAAATTGTGCCACGCCGGCACGCGCTCCATTCCCATCTCCGCCAGGATCGCCGACCCAAACGAATTCGGGACATCGGAACGCAACAACTGACAGCGGCGATCTCGAAAGCGTTCGATTTTTCGGCGTATCGCACGATTGTGGATGTGGGTGGAGGGCAAGGCCAGTTCTTAGCGGGGTTGCTCGAGAAGTTTCCGAGTTATGAGGGGATTTTGTTAGATCAGCCGCAGGTGGTGGCAGGTGCACCCGATGTGCCGCGGTTGCAGAAGGTGGGCGGAAACTTTTTTGAAGAAGTGCCGGCGGGCGGCGACTTGTACACCCTGAAGTTGGTCATTCACGATTGGGATGTGCCGAAAGCTGTTGCCATTCTGGGGAATGTGCGGAAGGCGATGAAGCCGGCCGCGAAATTGATGCTGATCGAGGGGCTGCAGAAAGGACCGGAGCCTGATTTTGCGAAGTGGATGGACATCATGATGATGGCCGTGACGGGCGGGGAAGAGCGGGACGAGGCGGAGTATCGGGAGCATCTTGACCAAGCCGGTTTTGTGTTGGAGCGGGCGATTGCTACAGAGGCATTTCCCTGGCTGCACAAAGCTAGAGACCAGAGCTGGCCCGGTTGGAGAGAACTAACCGCACAAGTCCCAAAACTTTGCGGGCAGTTGGCCAAGAGGTTTACTGCATTTCGAGCTCTCATCCTATTTGGTGACCCCTTCGTTCCCGAACATCACATGTTCATATAGACGCGCCACTCGCGGAAGTGGGCTCAAGCGGTCGTGAAACCTTTTCGGAAGCTTGGAGCGGCAACAGGCTATTTTAACGCTATGGGGGTTGAACTAGCTGGAGCTAAGTTAGATCGATGATCACTTTGACGTCCCCGGGGAGGCGTTGGAAGGCGGCGCGCCAGTTGGCGATGGGCTCCCGGCGGGTGATGAGTTCGTGAAGCCAGGCGCGGTCGGCGCGGCGGAGGGCGTCGGCGGCTTGTTCGTAGTGGCGGCGGTTGGCGTTGACCACGCCGAAGGCGACGGTGTTTCCAAGTACCATGCCGCGGTTCAGCTGGCTCACGTTTAACAACGTATCTTGGAGATGGGCGGAGGAGCCAACCATACAACAGATGCCGTCGTTGGCAAGAGCGATGAGGCTGTCGCGCATGACGCTGGCTGCGCCGGTACACTCGATGACCACGTCTGGCCGTAAGCGTGATTGCTGGATGCTGCCGGTATAGTATTTGGCGCCGAGGGCTTCGACGAGACGAGGTTTAGGGCCGTCGGTGACTTGATCGAGAACGTGAACCGCGAGGCCGCGCTGGCGGCCCATGAGAGCGGCGAGCAAGCCGATGGGACCGGCTCCGGTGACGAGTAAAGATTGCGGACGCCAATAGGCGCGTTTGCCGATGTGTTCGATGTGTTCCCAGGCTTTAGCGAGCACGCTGGCCGGTTCCACGAGGATGGCGACGTCGCGGAAGGCGGGTTCCACTTTGATGGCATATTCGGGTTCGATACGCCAGCGTTCGGCGCCGAAACCATGTTTCTCTTTAATGCCACGTTCGGTGTAGCGGCCGTTGCGGCACATGTCCCATTCGCCGACGGCGCAAGCGATGCAGGGTTCGGGGTCGGGACGGCGAACGATGCCGATGACCCAGTCGCCTCTGGCGAAATCGCTTTCCGCCGGTGATTCCTCGACTTCGCCAAGGGATTCGTGACCGAGGATGAGATACGGGGAGTGGTCCGGCGTCGAGCCGTAGTGGCCAGCGATGATTTCAAAATCGGTGCCGCAGACGCCCAATTGTCGGGCGCGTACGAGGATGCTGCCTTCAGCAGGCAAGGGATCGGGGACTTCGGTTAGGGCTACTGAGTTGACTTGGCCGGGAATGATGGTAATGGCTTGCACGGGAGTGAGGTCTCGCTCCCTAAATGGTAAACGGGGTAGGTGAAAAGTATTGTGAAAGCGCACTTGCGTTTCACTCCCTGGCGGTCGTGGCTCGGCTAGATGCAATACGTTGTAGCTGGGTATTTTCGTTATTAGTGGTAGCCGGGTCGTGAGCGTTCTACCATACGTAGTGTGAAAGCTATTGTGAAAGCGCACAGCGCGCCTGGACTCACGCTGATGGATGTGCCTGAACCGTCTATTGGCATCAACGATGTACTGATTCGTGTAACGCACACCGGTATCTGCGGAACGGATCTGCACATCTACGAATGGGATGAGTGGGCGCGCGCCACGATTCCGGTGCCGATGGCGGTGGGGCATGAATTTGTGGGCGAGATTGTGGAGGTGGGTTCGAACGTCAACGATTTTCATCCCGGCGAAGTGGTAAGCGGCGAGGGGCATGTGGTGTGCGGGCGTTGCCGTAACTGCCTGGCGGGACGGCGGCATTTGTGCGCGCACACACAGGGGGTTGGGGTCAACCGTCCAGGGGCGTTTGCGGAGTACATTGCGTTGCCGATGAGCAACATCTGGCGGCACGAGCCTACGGTGAACCGGGAGATTGCCGCGATTTTCGATCCGTTCGGCAATGCGGTACACACGGCGCTTTCGTTTCCCACTTTGGGCGAGGACGTTTTGATTACCGGGGCTGGGCCGATTGGATTGATGGCGATTCCGGTTGTGAAGCACGCGGGCGCGCGTTTTGTGCTGGTGACGGATCTGAATCCTTACCGGCTGGACCTGGCGCGCAAGATGGGGGCGACGCTGGCGGTGGATCCGCGGGAGACTTCGGTTGCGCAAGCCCAGAAGCAACTTGGGATGAGCGAAGGGTTCGACATTGGGTTGGAGATGTCGGGCAGTCCGGCGGCGTTTCGCGAGATGCTGGGCAATATGAGTCACGGCGCGAAAATTGCGATGCTGGGGATACCGTCGAAGGAGATGTCTATCGATTGGAGGCAGGTGATCTTCAACATGCTGACCATCAAGGGGATCTACGGGCGCGAAATGTACGAGACCTGGTACAAGATGACGGTGATGTTGGAATCGGGGCTGGATATTTCGCCGGTCATCACGCACCGCTTTGCTTATACCGATTTTGAAAAGGGGTTTGAAGTGATGCGGTCGGGCAACTCGGGAAAAGTGATTCTGAGTTGGCGGACATGAAAACGAGTGTTTTCGATCTGTTCAAGGTTGGCATTGGGCCATCGAGTTCGCACACGATGGGTCCGATGCGGGCGGCGCGGCAGTTTGCGGTGCAGTTGGAACAGGATCAGCTGCTGGGAATAACGGAACGGATCAAGACCGAGCTGTTTGGATCGCTGGCACTGACAGGTCTGGGACATGCGACGGACCGGGCGATTTTGCTGGGGTTGGCGGGTGAGGAGCCGGAGCGAGTCGATCCGGCGGCGATTGAGCAGATTGTTTTGAAGATTCGCGCGGATGAGAGTCTGGTGGTTTTGGGAAGGCAGCGGGTGCGGTTTGTGGAAGTACAGGACCTGTTGTTTCTCAACGATGAGACGCTGCCGGGGCATCCCAATGCGATGCGCTTTACGGCGTTCGAGCGGGCTGGACGGATTCTGCAGAGTGCCGTTTACTATTCAATTGGCGGCGGATTTATTGTGCGGGAGGGCGCTCGGCCAACGACGGATGGACCTGCTGTGCTGCCGGTTCCGAATCCGTTCTCGAACGCCGCTGAATTACTGGAATTGGCGAACACTCGCGCGGTGCCGATTTGGCGGATCATTCTGGAAAACGAATGCGCCTTGCGGCCGGAGCGGGAAGTACGGGAACGGCTGCTGGCGATTTGGGCGGTAATGAATGCATGTATCGAACGCGGTTTGACGACGGAGGGGATCTTGCCGGGCGGATTGAAGGTTCGGCGGCGCGCGCCGCGGCTTCTGGCGAAGATTCAAGCGCGGCACGGACAGCCGGACCCGTTGGTGGCGATGGATTGGGTGAACGTGTTTGCGATGGCGGTGAATGAGGAGAATGCGGCGGGTGGCCGAGTGGTGACGGCTCCCACGAACGGCGCGGCGGGCTTAGTGCCGGCGGTGGGGCGGTACTATCGCCAGTTTATTCCAGATTCTTCCGAGGAAGGGTTGCTGCGGTACCTGTTGACGGCCGGGGCGATTGGCATCCTATATAAGGAGAACGCGTCGATTTCAGGAGCGGAAGTGGGTTGCCAGGGGGAAGTAGGCGTGGCGTGTTCGATGGCGGCGGGTGGGCTGGCTGGGGCGCTTGGGGCGTCGAACGAAGAAGTGGAGCATGCGGCGGAGATCGGGATGGAGCATCACTTAGGGATGACATGCGATCCGATCGGGGGCCTGGTGCAGATTCCTTGTATTGAACGGAATGCCATTGGGGCGGTGAAAGCGATCAACGCCTGCCGTATGGCGATGCAGGAGAGCGGCGACCATAAGGTGTCGCTGGATCAAGTGATTCGAACAATGTTTCAAACCGGGCTGGATATGCAGTCGAGATATAAAGAGACTGCGCTCGCCGGATTAGCGGTGAATGTAAAGGATTGCTAAAGCTATGTATAAGAATGTAGCGCCGTTCTTGCTGCAGAAGATCGCAGGGATTGAAGAGGCGGGTCTTTTCAAGCGCGAACGGGAAATCACCAGCCCGCAGCAGGCTGAAGTTGGGGTTGGCAAAGCTTCGGTTTTGAATATGTGCGCTAACAACTATCTGGGGTTGGCGAATCATCCGGCGGTCGTGGGCGCGGCGAGGGAGGCGCTGGACAAATGGGGCTACGGTTTGGCGAGCGTGCGTTTTATATGCGGCACGCAGTCTATCCATAAAGAACTTGAGGCTAAGCTGAGTGAGTTTTTGGGGACGGAGGACACGATTCTTTACGGGTCGTGTTTTGATGCGAATGGCGGGCTGTTTGAAACGCTGCTGGAGGAAAACGACGCGATCATTTCAGACGAGTTGAATCACGCCAGCATTATTGACGGGATACGGTTGTCGAAGGCGGCGCGGTTCCGGTATAAGAATGGCGACATGGCGGATCTTGAGGGCAAATTGCGGGAGGCCGCTTCTGCGCGGCACAGGCTGATTGCGACGGATGGCGTGTTTTCGATGGACGGTTATATTGCGAAGCTACCGGAAATTTGCGACTTGGCGGATAAGTATGAGGCTATGGTCATGGTGGACGATTCGCATGCGGTGGGCTTTATGGGGAAGACGGGGCGCGGAACGCATGAGCACCACCATGTAATGGGCCGGGTGGACATTATTACGGGAACACTGGGGAAAGCGTTGGGAGGGGCAAGCGGCGGTTACACGAGTGGGCGGAAAGAGATTATCGATTTGCTGCGGCAGCGGTCGCGGCCGTATTTGTTTTCGAATTCGGTGGCGCCGCCGATTGTGGCGGCTTCGCTGAAGGTGCTGGAGTTGGTGGGAGAATCGACGGAGCTGCGGGATCGTTTGTTTCGGAACACGGTGCGATTTCGGGAGCGCATGACGGCGAACGGGTTCCAGATTTTGGCTGGGGAACATCCGATTGTGCCGGTGATGTTTGGCGATGCGTTCCGGGCGACAGCCATGGCGGATGCGCTGCTGGGCAAAGGGGTATACGTGGTGGGTTTTTCGTACCCGGTGGTACCGCAAGGGAAAGCGCGGATTAGGGTGCAGGTTTCGGCGGGGCATACGGAGGAGGAGTTGGATTTCGCGGCGGAGCAGTTTTTGGCGGCCGAGCGGGGAAGCGGAAAAAAAAGCTCGACAAACGGCGAGGAGTTGCGATAGAGGCGTCAGAGGAGATTGATCCGATGAATGTCGCGCAGCATGCGGAGCAGATTCTAGCAGCCTGGAAGCGGGCGGACCCGGCGAGTTTCGAGCACGAGTTGAACGATGCGATGAAGAGTTGCCAGCTGGTGGAGCCGGCGAACTGCTTTGAGAGCGAACAGCGCGAAGTGCTGGCGAGCGTGGTAGAACGTTTGCGGCTGATGCGTCCACAGCGGAGTGGAAAGGCGTCGGGGGAAGAGCGTTGCAGTCCACAAAGCTTGCACGCGGGATTCAGCTTGTTGGAACATCTTCGCCAGCGCGCGGCAGCTTGAGAGATTAGAAGGCTTGTCCCGGCGCAGCTTGGTTTGGCGCAACTGCGGTGGTTGCGAATGCTAAACTTTGGCGGACCCGCGCCGATAAGAAGACGGTAGGCCCTATATGATCCACTTGACTCGCCTAAACCAAGCCCCCTTGGTGGTCAATGCGGATCTGATCGAGCACATTGAGATGACTCCCGACACGGTCATCGTGCTCACCACGGGGCAAAAGATCCTGGTTCGGGAAACAGCCAACGAAATCATTGAGAAAGTGGTGTGTTTCCGGCGTAGCGTGCTGGAGGGGTTGCCACTGGTGACGGCGTTTGGGAGCGTAACGACGCGCCCCCCCGGAAAAGACGATGCGCACCATGGCCAATGAAAAGAAAGGCGCGGCGGTGCGGGGCCGAATCGATTTCGCTACGGTGGCAGGGCTGGCGGTGGCAGGCATCGGCCTTTTGGGCGGCTTGATACTGGAGGGCGGCCAGTTCAGCGACGTCGCTCAGTACACGGCGGCGTTAATCGTGGGGGCCGGAACGGCGGGCGCGGTGATGGTTACCATGCCGCACACTTTGATCATTTCGGCGCTGCGGCGGTTGAGGGATGTCTTTTGGGATAGCGCGCCGCCGCGTGCCGCTTTGATTGCACAATTACTGCTTTTTGCGCGCCAGGCGCGGCGTGCCGGAATCGTGTCTCTGGAGGAGCAGGGTGAAGCCATCGCGGACAATCCTTTTCTGAAGAAGGCTCTCATGCTTGCCGTCGACGGTACGGATTTGCAGGATTTGCGGCGGATTATGGAACTCGAAATCGAAGCGGCAGCGCGGCGCGGCGAGGCGGAAGCAAAGGTGTTTGAAACGGCGGGGGGGTATGCGCCCACGATTGGCATAATCGGCGCGGTGTTGGGCTTGATTCAAGTGATGAAACACCTGGAAGATATGGAGCGGGTGGGTCATGGGATCGCGGTCGCTTTTGTGGCGACCGTTTATGGCGTTGGGCTGGCGAATCTTGTGCTGCTGCCAGCCGGCGCCAAGATCAGAGCCCGTTTGGAACAATCGCTCGAAGACCGGGAATTGATCCTCGAGGGCGTGATTGGCATTGCCGAAGGGATGAATCCCAAACTGCTCGAAAGCAAGCTGGGGGCGTTTGTCGAAGAGGAAGCAGCAGGCATCGAACGCAAAGAGAGTGTTGCCGGAGAAGCAGTGATAACTCCGTAAGAGGAGCAGCGCGAATGGCCCGCCGAAAAACAGCACCGAAGGGAAATCATGAGCGCTGGCTGGTTTCCTACGCCGATTTGGTTACCTTGCTTTTTGGATTTTTTGTGGTGATGTTTGCTTCCACGCAAACCGATCATGCGCGTGCCAGGCAAATATCGGCAGGAGTCGAGAAAGCTCTCAAAGAGGGTTCGACGCCGCCGAAAATCGCGGCGATTCTGGGCGGAACGGTGGATGACAAGGGCCGCGGCAACGCTATGTTACGCGGACCGGCGTTTCCTACGCCCCCTGCCGAAAAACCCGAAGCGCCACTCAAGGACTTGGCGGCCGCTGCCACGTTGCTGCGCAGGCGGCTGGCGGAAGAGGTTGACCTGGGAGCGGTCGAGATTCGAGTCGAAGAGCGGGGGGTGATTGTGGGACTGAATTCAGCGGTCTTTTTTTCTACGGGTGACGATACCATTGAGCCGGCGGCGTACGCGACGCTCGAAAAGGTGGCCGTGATCCTCAATCGTTTGCCTAATGCGCTACGGCTCGAGGGGCATACCGATTCGCTGCCGATCAATACCGCCCGTTTCCCGAGCAACTGGGAACTCTCGGCCGCGCGGAGCATAGCTATGCTTCGGTTGTTTAGCGAACGCTTTGGGGTGGCGCAGGAGAGGATGGCGGTAGTTGGCTATGCTGACACGGCAGCCATCGATTCGAACGATACCGAGCAAGGCCGCCGCCGCAACCGGCGCGTTGACATCGTCATCGTGAGCGAGTCGGGATTGCGGGCCGAAGCGCGGCCGAGCCACTAAGTGGGCGTGGCTCGAAACGGAGAAAGCATGACGAAACGATGAAAATACTGCTAGTGTAGGCTCAGCAACTGTTCAAACAACTGTGGCATGCCGGCCATAATTCTCTGCACGCGGGTACGGTAATCCGCGACGCATTCGCGTCTGAACTCAAACATGGAGGACTCGGGCCAAGTGCGTCCGAAGATGTCCATCAACATTCCGCGGAACTTACCGGAGGGTTGTCCACTGGCGCGGTCGCGCTGCTCGGAATAGGCAACTCGCTCGGCTGACGTGAGTGCGCATAAGAGCGGATGAATTCTTTCGGAACCCACGTTTCGGTACTGCTGGATTTGCTGGATTGTGCGATCTAACGGCAGATCGTTCCAGATTTCTTTGCCCACGTTTAACGTTTCGTTACGCGTCCAACAGGTCATCGGAAAGGCATCGATTAGCCAATTGCCGAGATGGATAGCGTTGGCACGCCCTTTTCCATAGAGAAGCAGGTCCTCTTCCGACCGCGCAAACCACACCGTGAGGGCGTCGAGCAATTGTGCAAAGCGCGCGCTATTGATTTGTTCGCGATATTGGGTGCCGAAAATGCCAACCGATTTGGGAGTCCTTCTGACCAGGGACAGCAGTTCTTCCGTCAGGATCGGCTCGAACATACTATTACCAACGCCAACAATCAACAGATCGAAGTCGCCAGGGGGAAGATTCCAGGGGAGGAAATTGGCATGATGCACTTCAGCAAAACCCGGCAAGAGTGAGTTGATCAGATGGAAGCCGAGCCGGCCGCCAAGGTTCCCGTAGTGATTGCCGGAAAGGACGAGCACACGCGGGTTGCCGGGCGCCCGCCTTTGGCCGGGCTGTATGCGCAGTAAGACCTGGTTATCCACGCGTGTCGAGGTCTGCACAAGGAAGCCAGCGCGATAGACTTCGGAACAGAGATCGTCGAGGCTGATGTGATTCGCCCAACCGAGCGCGGCGCGATCGAGTTGCTGTGTGTAGTCCGTTGGATGGTAAGAGAAAATGACGGGTATTCGAAACGCGCAAAGTTGCCGCAGAAATCCGCGCCAGTCATGGATGTTTTCCAGAACGCCGAGGGCAACCACGTGTGTTGCTTCTTTCTTTGCCGGAAGACTCTCTCCGTTGAAATTGCAGATTATTGTGCGCTCATCGTGTTGAACTGAGTCGCAGGGGAGATAGCTGCAACCATAGGGGAGGTAGGTCTCGAGCGCCATCGTGCCACAGCCCAGGTCCAATACAGTTGCGCCGGCGGGAATGAAATCGGCTGCCAGTTTGGCGCGAGAATCCGAGCTCGGTTGGAGAGTAGTGGCATTAGCGGGGTGCGGTACATCCGTCGGAGCAGTGATGCAGGCGGGCGAGCGGGCTGGGACTGCCTTCTGTAGCCAGTCTTGCAACTCAGCGAGCATCTCTTGGACAACAGTCTCCCAATCTCCGAGGGTTTTCTGGCGAAAGAGGCGCATACTCGGATACCAGGGTGAATCGTTGCGGTCCAAGAGCCAGCGCCAGTCTGGGGAAAATGGGACGAACATCCAGACAGGCTTCCCGAGGCTTGCCGCCAGATGAGCTACGGCGGTATCCGCGCTGATCACTAGATCGACGGACGAAAGTGCCGCGGCGGTTTCGGCGAAGTCGGTTAAGAAGGGCGAGAGATCACGCACGCGATTACTAAGTCCCTCGCTCTTGAGTTCTTCGGCTGGCGATCCCAATTGCAGACTGAAGAAGTCCACGTTGGGGGCAATCGCGTCGGCGGCAGTGATCAGTGGGAGGAGCAGGCGCAAGGAGAGAGACCGATTGCGATTGTTGGGGTGAGTGGGGCGCCCGGCCCAAATCAAGGCGACCTTGGGTTTGCCGCTGGCGATGCGTTGCTCCCAAGTCTCCCGAAGGCTGGGGGGAACGACGAAGGGAGCCGGCGGAGGGATAGATTCGAGGTCCGTTCCAAACATGAGCGGCAGACTCAACAGAGGACAATGCGTAGCAAAGCCGCTCGGCGTTAAGGCTGGCACAACCTGGTGTCCGCCCGGAAGAAAGCGCATGAGCCGGCAAAGGGGGTTGGAGACCGCCAACACGACGTGGCCGCCAAGCTTCGCCACTAACGGCAGATAGCGGGCGAATTGGATACTGTCGCCAAAGCCTTGTTCGGCGTGCAGCAGGATGCGTTTCCCGGCCAAAAAACTGCCGTCCCACAAAGGCGGCATGTTAGGTGGCTTCGTATCTTTGGTGTGTTTACTCTTCCAACGCCATTCATATTCGCGAAATCCTTCGCGATATTGACCAAGCAACAGTAGTAAGTTGGCCAGATAAAAGTGCGCATCGCCGTTCTCAGGAGCGAGACGGCAGGCATGCCTAAGAGCTTCTTCCGCTTCCGGCAGGCGCCGAAGATCCCCTAAGAGATTGGCCATGTTGCACCAAACTTTCGGAGAGTCCGGCTGCAATTCCAGCTGCCTGCGGCGGGATGCCAAAGCTTCGTCGTAGCGGAATAGGATTTGAAGCGCCATGGCCCGGTTACTACTCATGGCGAAATGCTCGGGCCAGGCTTGCAAGCCGAGGTCGCAAACTTGCAGCGCTTCTTCCGGACGCTGCCGGTGAAGCAAGATCGAGGCCAGATTGCAAAAAACCTCGGGGCTGGTCGATCCGAGCCGGATCGCGGCCCGAAAGTGCGGGATAGCATCGTCAGGCCTCTCCGGCATGAGGGCGTGTGCCAGAGAAGAATGATAGCCCGCGCTGTTCGGGACGGCCTGCACCGCCTTCTCGAGGTTCAAGATGGCCGCATTGAAGTTGCCGGATTTTATTTGGGATTCGCCAAGAAGACAGCGCGCCCGCGGGTTGAACGGCGCGGCGCGAACGGCTTTTTCCAGCAGGACGATCGCTTCTTCGTACCCGCCAGTTGACATCATTCGAGCGGCCTCATCTAGAGTGCGATCCGCCGATAGATGTCGCGATTTAGCGGCCTTGTTCCGCAATCCCAAAACCTGCGATTCCTGTTTGATCAGACTTCCGCATTTAAATAAGTGCCTGCTACTGAATGGGGTCTCAGAAAAAGCTAGCAAGCGATAATTCTTAGGCGTCTCGCGATCTATTGATCTACGGCGAAAATGGCCATGGGTGGGAGGGCGGCGATTCTGGCATGCCGCGTGCTGTTACGACTGGCGAAAGAACCCGAGGCCATTCTCAAGTGGGAGTAAGCTTCGAGGGTTTCTCTTGCCGGTTCGATTGGCAGCAAGCCTCGGTAGCAGTCGAAAGCTGTTGAAAAAAGGACTAGAATCCCTCCCAAAACAATCGACATGGTTTTTGAAGGCCGAATACGAGCCGTGAGGCGAAGGCCGGAAAACAAAGAAAAAGGAAAAGACAATGATTTCAATTCAAACAAACACAGATTCTCTCATGGCGCAGCAAAATTTGAACCTCGACAATCAGTTTCAAAGCAGCACCATTCAACAATTAACATCCGGCTACCGCATTAATAACAGCGGCGACGACGCAGCGGGTTTGGCGATCGCCAATCAGGAACAGGCGAACATTACGCAATTGAACCAGGGCGTGCTGAACGCCAACAACGGAACGAGCCAACTGCAAATTATTGACGGTGGGTTAAGCAATATTTCGACGATTCTGAACCGCATGCAAACGCTGGCGACGGAATCGGCATCGGGCACTTTTACGGGTAGCCGCGCCACGCTGAACCAGGAGTATACCGGACTGGTTTCGGAAATCACCCGCCAGGCATCCAACATCGGCCTGAACGCCGGCGGAACTTTCAACACGAACCTCAACGTCTTTATCGGCGGCTCCGGCTCGAACATTGCGAACGGTAGCGTGAACATCAATCTCGGCGGTTCGGCGAATGCGGTTGATGCAACCAGCCTCGGCTTGGCAAACACCAATGTACTGGGCGGCGGCGGCGCGAGCCTGAGCGGCAACACGGTGGACTTGAATGCCGCGGGCCAAAAATTCTTGACAACTGGCCAGGACAAGCAGTCTTACGTCTTCCAGGTGTACACGGGCGGAGCGGCGACGGCGGTTACCGCCAGCTTGACCAACCCGGGCAGCAGCGGTGTGGTTGGTGGTGGATTCACCGCGGCCCAGGTGCTCGCCGGACTGAACAGCCAGTTGAGCGCGTACGGAATCACCGCGGGTACCAATAGCAACGGCACACTGGAATTCAGCGGTTCGAGTGCTTTCTCAGTGACAGATAGCGCCGCCGTAGCCGACGGTTCGGGGATCAGCAATGGTGGCGTAACTTCCACGGCCGAGAACACCTCGAACTATGTAGCCGACGGCGCGGCCACGTACACCGCGCCGGCTGCTAATACTTACGTCGCACCCGTCGGCACTACCGCCGGCACTGCTGGCACGGTGAATACCGAAACGCTGCAGTTCCAGACGAGCAACGGCGCGGCGAGTGTTACGCTTACTCACGCCGCCGACGCCACCCAGGCGCAGGCCATTGCCAGTATCAATGCCCAAACGGCCGCCCTTGGCGTCTACGCTATACAAGGCGCAAATGGTGGCATTTCGCTGCAGAGCACGAACAGCTTTACCTTGACTGATACGACGACTACTCAAAACTTAAGTGCTACCGGTGTTGTCAACAGCACCGACGTTGGTGGCGCCGGCATTTTTGCCGCCACTCCCGGTGGCTCTGTTGTTGGCGGTCCAAGCACTGCCGTCACCGTGACGCCCGCGACCAACAATTCGACCAGCAACGCCACTGCCGCGATCGCGGCGATCACTGCGGCTATCTCGCAGCTGGGCCTCGCGCAGGGCACCGTCGGCGCCGGCGAAAACACTTTGAATTATGCCACCAATTTGGCGCAATCGCAGATCACCAACTTCTCTGCGGCAGAAAGCCAGATTAAAGATGCCAACATCGCCGCGGAAGCCGCTAACTTGACCAAAGCGCAGGTGCTTGAACAAACCTCTGTTGCGGCACTTGCACAAGCCAATTCCGAACCGCAAGCCATTCTCAAGCTCTTGCAGAGCTAGTTTTAACCTCTAACCGGAGGGGCCGGGCGTCTTAAGATCGTTCCGGCCCTCTCCATCTGAGATTTCTTATGGGGACCACTTCAAGCACCAGCAGCAGTACCACCGGCACAACCACTTCCGGGTTCACTGGCAGCAGCAACTTTTCGGCCGACTTGCAGAATGTGATCACGCGCGCAGTGCAAGTGGCCTCACTGCCGATGACCCAGTTAGAGAACGAGCAAAGCACGCTCACCAGTCAGCAGTCGGAGCTGCAAACGCTCGGCAGCGACTTTCAGAACTTGCAGACGGCCTTTGGAGCGGTGGATAGCGCGGCCAACTCCTCTTTGGCGGCGACGGTCAGTAACTCTTCTGTCGCCACTGCTTCGACTGGGACGGGCGCGCTGGTAGGCTCGTACTCGGTAGACATTACGAGTCTGGGCGCGCAAACCAATGCCATCAGTGCCGCAACCAACAGCAACACCACCAGTACCGGGACGGTCACGAACCCCGGTTCCAGCAGTATCTCGACCAGTTCAACCTTTACGCTCACGGTTGGGACTACGCCCTACACGCTCACCACCGGCAGCAACACTCTTGACAGTTTGGTAACCGCCATCAATGGCAGCGGCGCCAACGTTCAGGCGAGCGTCGTGAACGTCGGCACCTCAGATTCCCCTAGCTATGAACTTTCGATTCAAGGGACGGCGGCGGGCGCAAGTACGGTACAACTGAGCGATGGAACAAGCAATCTCCTCGGAACGACGAATACCGCTAACAGCACGGGAGTACTAGCGGTCGCCGACCCAACCGCCGGCAATATCTCAACGAGCTCAACATTTACTCTTACGGTGGGTGCTACGTCTTATTCGCTCACGCCCACCAGCAACAATCTCGACAGCCTGGTAGCTGCCATCAATGCGAGCGGCGCTGATGTGCAGGCGACTGTGGTGAACGTGGGCGGTTCGGCCAATCCGAACTACGAACTATCCGTGCAGGGCACGCAGAATGCGGCGACCGCGATTCAATTAAGTGACGGTACCAACACTCTCCTCACGACAATGAATACAGGCTCGCCCGTGGCGTACAGTGTCAATGGCCAAGCTTCCGTGACGAGCAACACGCGCACGCTTTCCATCTCCACCGGACTCACGGTCACTGCGTTGGGAACTGGCAGCGCTACGGTAACCCTCGCGCAAAGCCCCACGAATGTGGAAAACGCACTTTCCTCGCTGGTGACCAGCTACAACAGCGCGGTTACCGAATTGACCAACAATCGCGGGCAGAACGGCGGCGCCCTCGCTGGACAATCAATTATTCAGGACCTGAGCAGCGCCCTCCAAAGCCTGACGGACTATTCCAACCCTTCGTCCGGCAGCAGTGTTCAAAACATGACTGATCTTGGCCTCTCCTTCAACAGCAGCGGCCAACTGACGTTCGATTCGAGCACCTTCGAGGCGGCGGCGAGCAATTCGCTCAACGACGTTATGAGTTTCTTGGGGTCGGAAAGCGGCAATACGGGTTTCCTGGGTGCGGCCAATACAGCGTTAACCGCCATCACCGATCCCACCAGCGGTCTGATAACCGACGAGACCAACTCCCTGGGTACATCGATCACGAGCCTCACCACGCAAATCTCCAGCGATCAGACCTATGTCAACAATTTGCAAGCGAGCATAACGGCGCAAATGGCCCAGGCGGATGCTGCGATTTCCTCGATGGAGCAGCAGACGACGCAGATCACGCAGCTGTTTACCGCAGAGCAAGATGACGCTCAGAGCATCAGCAACGGATAGTTCAGAAGGTTTTATGTCCAACACCGACCCGGATTGTTTACATGAAGCGCTGCAGCGCGCACTCACCGCGGGCGATTTTGAAACCGCCAGGCAGTTGAGCGATGCGCTTGGTCAGGCGATCATCCGGCAGGCGTCGGCGGCCACGCCACCCAATAGAGCCAGAATCGTCCAGCAGGGTTTAGGCCGCCTGCAAGAGCATTTGAGTTTGGCGCGAGTACTGCGCGCGCATTTGGCGGCCCAGTTGCAAGTCAATACCGCGGTTCACGTCTATCAGCCGGTTTCCGCTTGCGCCCACTCTTGGCACTTCGAAGCCTGAAGTTCGGGCACAGCACGCAACGGCATTACAGCGCTCAAATGCGTTTACCGTCAAATCGCTGACTTTCTGTCACAAAAGCGTCGCGGGCTTCCGCGCGAACCTTGCCGCAATGCTCCGCAAACCGCACATTTCATTCGGTTGTGCTCTGAAGCAGACAAAGGCCTCTGAGTTGCAATATTACTGGCGCAAGCCATGCTCGATCCGACTACGACTCAGCTCGACCGTTATTTGACGCTTGTTAGCCAGCGGCAGAAGCTGGTCGCCTCCAATATCGCTAACGCCGATACTCCCGGTTATCAAACGCAGGACTTTGATTTTGAGGCGCAGCTGCATGCCGCGCTGCAAGCGTCGGGCGATAGTACGCCTGCGCCGCCGCTGGCCAGTGCGGTGCCCGGCTTGCGTGTGAAGAACGATGGGAACAACGTCGATTTGGACCGGGAAGCCCGTTTGCTATCGGAAAACGCATTGCGGTTTAACATGGCGACGAATTTCCTGCGGTCTGAATTGAAGGATCTCCACATGGCCATTCAGGGAGGTAGCTCGTGAGTCTGTTTAATTCGCTGTCTGTCAGCGCTTCCGGCATGACGGCGCAACGGCAACGTGCCGAGGTTCTGGTTGAAAATATTGCGAATGCCGACACCACCCGCACTGCCGGCGGCGGTCCTTACCGGCGGCAGGATGTCGTGTTCGAGGCGCAGGCGGTGGGGCAACCGTTCTCGTCGGTGTTTCAAGCCCAGCTCGATAACCAGCCGAAAGGTGTCGCCATCAGCCAGGTGGTCGTCGACCAATCGGAACCGGACCGCCGCTATTTGCCGGGGCACCCGGATGCCGATAAAGACGGCTATGTCTCGTTTCCGAAGGTGAATCCAGCCGAAGATATGGTTGACCTAATGAGCGCTTCGCGGTCATACCAGGCGAATGTGTCGGCGATCTCAGCCGTTAAAGAGATGATTAACCGATCGATGGACTTATTCCGATAGCATTTTATGGCCGCCCCCATCGCACCCATCTCGCTGCCACGTCCCGTGGAACCCATTGCGCTGCCGGGTACGGCTGCCCCGGCATCAGGCTTTCATCAGGTTCTTGCCAGCGCAATTTCGCAAGTTGCGCAGTCTGGAGCAGCGGCCGATGCTGCCGTTTCGAACTATCTGGCGGGCGGGAATCAGGAATTACATTCGACGATTTTGGCGACGCAAAACGCTTCACTCAATTTCGAATTGCTGTTGCAGGTACGGAACAAGGTAGTTTCGGCTTATGACGAAATTATGAAAATGCAAATTTGATTCAGGCGTGGTGGGTTCCATCTCGGCCTGGCAACGCAAGTCAAACAGCAAATAACAAGAAATGGACCAGATCAAAAAGCTTTTCGCCTCACTCAGCCTGACGCAAAAAATCGGGCTGGCCGCAGTGTTGCTGGCCATCGCGGGGGGCATTCCGCTGTTTACGCACTGGCAACGTGAACGCGACTTCAAACCGCTTTTTACGAACATGGCGCCGGAGGACGCAGCCGCTGTGGTGCAAAAGCTCAAGGAAAGCGGTGTTGAGCACCGTCTCACCGAGAACGGCGCTACGGTTCTGGTGCCGGCGGAGAAAGTGGACGACGCGCGCCTGGATCTGGCGGGCGCAGGCTTGCCCAAGAGCGGGCGAATTGGCTTTGAGTTGTTTGACAAGACCAACCTGGGCGTGACGGATTTCGGCGAGAAGGTGAACTATCGGCGGGCGCTCGAAGGAGAGCTGGAAAGGTCGATCAAAGCGATTACGACGATCGAAACCGCGCGGGTCCACATCACCTTTCCGAAAGACTCGGTGTTCCTCGATTCTCGCGAGCCCGCCAAAGCAAGTGTGCTCGTCAAGCTGCGCCCAGGCGCGAGCCTTGATCCGCAAAATGTGATTGCCATCAGCAACCTGGTGGGCAGCGCCGTGGAAGGGCTTTCGCCGGACGCCGTCTCGGTGGTCGATATGCGGGGCACGCTGCTCAGCAAGCGGAAGAAGACGGGGGATGGCGCCGACGCGGAGGACGCGCTGCTCGACTACCGCCATCAGGTTGAAAAGGACTTGACGGCGAAGGTGGAAGCGACTCTTGAGCCATTGCTTGGGGAAGCACGTTTCCGAGTGGGTGTTTCGGCCGATTGCGATATCTCGACCAGCGAACAGACGGACGAGACATACGACCCTACGCGCTCAGTGATGTCCACGTCGCAGAAGACTGAAGATGTCTCGAGCAGTGGGCAGACGGCCGGGGTACCGGGGACGCCATCGAATCTGCCGAGATCGACCATCAAACCGCTGGCGGCGGGCGGCGGAGCGAGCGGAATGTCGCGGCGCACAGAAAGCATGGCGTTTGAAACGTCGCGCACTGTCCGCCAGGTTAAAATGCCGCGCGGCAGCATAAAGCGAATTTCGGCGGCCGTACTGCTAGACCAGGATTTTGTGTGGCAGGGGCAGGGCACGCAGCGCAAACATGTTTTGACGCCGCCTACCCCGGAGCGCATCAAAGCGATTCACGACATTGTTGCGGGCGTGCTGGGCATTCAGGCCGACCGCGGGGATCTAGTGGTGATTGAAAGTCTGCCATTTGAGCAAACGCTCGCGCAGGAAGAGAACGCCAACGCGGCGGCTGTTGTGAGCACGCCCGGTAAACCTCAGTCGCCCTATGCCAACCTACTGGCGGACCGGCACTTCCAGATTGGCGCCGGTGTTGGCGCGGTGCTACTGATTGCGGCCCTCGCGTTCCTGTTCGGACAGCGCAAGAAGAGGAGCAAAATGAATCTTGAACAAGCGGCCGACCTGCTGTTGGCCGATGGCGCCCACCAGGCAGCGGACGCGAAAGAAGGCGGGACGGGAAATCCGCAAATTGCCGCTGCCGACGAAGAACCGCCGCCTTTGATTGTTGCCAGGCCGCCGCGTTTGGCGTTGCCGGAGATGGACAGCGCCACTAAGGTTTTGCTGCAGCAAATTCAGGGTCACGTGGCCAAAGATCCGGCCTTTGCCGCCGGCGTGATACGGGGCTGGATGGAGGAAGAATAGGTGGTCCGCCGCATTACCGACAACCCGCTGTCCGTGGAGACGGTTATCTGGCCGGGCCGGCACGAGGCCGGCGGCGCTCCAGGCGGACCAACGGTTCAACCGTCAGCGCGGGCGGTGGAACTGGCTTCTGGCAAACTGGCCGCCGGCAAACCGGAAGCGAGTGTGGCCGAAGCCGCCGAGTTCGAGCGGCGCATCGCAGAACTCGAACGTTTGCGGCAACTGGAGAAGGCGGAAGCGCACCACCGGGGTGTCGAGGATGGTTTGCGCCGCGGCCGCGAGGAGGCATCGAGCGAAGTTAAGAAGGCTTTCGAGCAAATCGCGCACGCTCTGGACGAACTCGTCAAAGTAAAGCGCAAGCTTCGTCAGGAAGCCGAGCAGGAACTGGTGAAGCTATCGCTGGCCGTGGCGCGCCGTATTTTGTATCGCGAACTTTCGACCGATCCCGGTTCGATCGAGGGAATCGTACACGCCGCCCTGCAGAAGTTGCAGCAGCGCGAAGCCTCGAAAGTGCGGATCTGGCCAGCGGGCGTGCCAGCGGTGCGCGCCGCGTTGGAGCGGATCGGCTCGCGTTCCGGCATCGAGATCGTGGCCGATCCAGGGCTCGCCACCGGCGCTATGTTATTCGAAACTTCGCTGGGCGATCTCGACGCGTCGATTGAAACACAACTGCTGGAGATTCAGCGCGGTTTCGCCGACCGCCTGGCTATTCAATGAAGCAGGATTCTCCAGCATTGCCGCTGCGCCTGGACGGCTATCTCGCCTCGCTTGAAAAGTGCGATCTGCTGCGCTGGCGCGGCGTAGTCACCGACGTCACCGGCTTTCTCATCGAATCGCAAGGCCCGGCCTCGCCCATTGGCGGTTTCTGTGAAATCCAAACCGCTAGCGGACGCACCATTCGGACGCAAGTGGCCGGTTTTCGCAGCGGCCGCGTTCTCTCGATTCCACTCGAGGAAATCGCGGGTCTCGAAGCGGGCGACGCCATTTTTGCGCGAGCCGACGACTCACAAGTCAGCGTGTCGCCGGCGCTTTTGGGGCGCGTCCTCGATGGATTCGGCAAGCCGATGGACGGCGGTCCGCCGATCGAGCCGGTGGCTAAATACGATCTATTCGCCACTCCTCCAGGTCCGCTCGAACGCGAACATATTCGCGTGCCGCTGGTGACCGGGATTCGCGCGATAGATGGTCTGTTGCCTTGCGGCCTGGGCCAGCGCATCGGCTTATTCGGTGGCAGCGGCGTAGGCAAGAGCACACTGCTGGGTGCGATGTCGCGCCACAACTCGGCCGATGTTACCGTGATTGCCCTCATTGGCGAACGGAATCGCGAAGTGCGCGGTTTCCTCGAAGAAGAACTCGGACCGGAAGGCCGGAAGCGTTCGGTGGTGATCGTAGCTACCTCCGACCGTCCGGCGCCTTTGCGGGTGCGGGCGTGTTTTGTCGCTCTGGCGGTCGCCGAGTACTTTCGCGATCAGGGCAAGAACGTCCTGCTGGTGATGGACTCGGTCACGCGCCTCGCTATGGCGCAGCGTGAAATCGGTTTGGCTGCCGGTGAACCACCTAGCCAGAAGGGTTACACGCCGTCGGTTTTTGCGATTTTACCGAAAATGTTCGAGCGGGCCGGCAATTTTCAGCGCGGCAGCATCACCGGTTTTTTCACCGTCCTCGTGGAAGGCGATGATCTCAACGAGCCTATTGCCGACGCCGCGCGCGGCATTCTGGACGGCCACATCGTCCTTTCGCGCCACTTGGGCGCCGCCGGACATTATCCCGCCATTGACGTTCTCAGCTCCATTTCACGCGTGGCTTCGCATGTCGCCCAGCCGGAGCATCTGAAGGCTGCCGCCAAAATGCGCGAGGCGCTCGCCAGCTACCAGCAATCGGAGGACCTGATTTCGCTGGGCGCCTATGTCTCGGGAGCCAATGCCAAATTGGATGCCAGCATCCGTTCCCGCGAGCGCATTCTCAACTTCCTGCGTCAGCGGCCAGAGGAATCCAACCCGTTTCCGGCCACCGTGGGCGCGCTGACTGAGATCGCTGCCGCTCTCTAATAATATGCAGAAATTTCGCTTCACTCTTGACTCCGTTTTGCGGCTGCGTTCCCTCCGCCTTGCCACAGAGCGGGACAAATTGGGGCAGGCCTTAGCCGAAACTACTCGGCTGGAGCAAGCGATCGCCGCGCTGGCTGCCGAGCGCGCGGCCGCCCTTGAGTTTGTGAAAAACGAACCTGGAGCGGGGAACACCGAGTTGCGCGCCCTCTCCGCTTATCTCCTCGGCTACGAGGCCCGCCTGGCCAAATTGCGAAAATCGCTGGAAGTAGCGCGTTTGCGAGAAGCCGAACAACGCAAACGCGTGATTGCCGCCGATCGCGACGAACGGCTCCTGCTCAAATTGAAGGCAAAGCAGCGCGCGGCCTGGCAGGTGGCGGCCGATCACGAACTCGAGATTCTGGCACAAGAATCCTGGAACGCTGTGCATTTTGATCGGGGTAATTGAAGTGCCGCGCAACCTTTGTCTCGCGGAGGGCGGACCGCCAAATGAAACTCTGCCGCTTTCTGGTTTGGGCGCGATCCGGCGGTTCGCGGCCTGAATGGTTTTGTGATCGAGCTAGTGTGCGAAGACGCCCGTTTCTAGTTCGCTAGTCAGGCGTGCATTCACTTGATCGCGTACTTTGCGGAAGACCGGCAAGGAGACTTGTTCCCCGGCGCTGGGTGGTGGTGGGTCTTCGAAGGCCCAATGGAGACGCTTGGTTGCAACCGGAAAAATGGGGCAGCTTTCGTTAGCGTTATCGCAGACCGTGATGACGTAGTCGAACGACCGGCTGATGAATTCGTCAACAGATTTGGCGCGATGAGCGGACATGTCGATTCCGATCTCGCGCATGGCGATTATGGCCTCTGGCCGGACACCGCCGGGTCTGGTTCCGGCGCTAAAGACTTCGAAGCGATCGCCGGCGAGGTGACGGAGAAGGCCTTCGGCCATTTGACTGCGGGCGGAGTTACCGGTGCACAGGATGAGAACGGATTCTTTAGGCACGAGACTGTTCTCCTTTGGGAGCGAGCCAGCGAAACAGAAGGGTAGCGGCGGCGGCGCCCAAGAGTTGGGCGGCGATGAAAGATGGTGCATCGGTGGGCGCGATACCAGAAAAAGTGCCAGTGAGAGAGCGCGCCACGGTGACTGCCGGGTTCGCAAACGACGTGGATGCGGTGAACCAGTATGCCCCCGTGATGTAAGCGCCGACCGCGTATGCGACTGAGTGGGGACGAAAGCGGCTACAGCCACAGACGACAGCGAGTAGGCCGAAGGTAGCGACGAACTCACTGAAGATCTGAGAGAAGCCGGAACGAGAGTGATGGGAGATGGAGTACAAGGGCAGGCCGAACATGACGTGAGCGGCGGCCACTCCAAGCACTGCTCCGATGATTTGAGCAGCGACATAGCCGGGGACTTCTTTCCAAGGCAGACCGCCGGAACCGGCATCGGCGAGAGTCACGGCTGGGTTCAAGTGAGAGCCCGAGATAGGGCCGAAGGTGAGAATCAAGGCGGCTAATGTCGCGCTGGTGGCGATTGTGTTAGCCAACAAAGCAATGGCGACGTTTCCTTGGGCCAGGCGATCTCCCATGATGCCTGAACCAACGACCGCGGCTAGGAGGAGAGCCGTTCCTAAACCTTCTGCGGTGATTTTACGCATCTACTTTGCATGGCAGGGACAATTGCCGTCGCAACAGAGCGCTGCTGGTTTATTGGCGCGGATGAAGGCGCTCACGAATTTACATTCGACGAGCCGAGCTACTTCGTTTACGTCGATGCCCGCGGCGGATAGAAATGAGCGGGCGTCTTCGATGCTGTAGACACGGGTGACTTCGATTTCGATGTCGCGGAAACCTGCAGCGGCGAGTTTGTCGCGGTATTCAGTTTCCTGAAGCGCGCCTGCGATGCAGCCGACCCAGAGTTCCATGCTGCGGCGCACTTCGGTGGGGACCTCGCCGCGAACGACGACGTCTGAAACGGCGAGGCGGCCGCCGGGCTTCAGGACACGAAAAGCTTCTGCGAGTACGCGGTCTTTGTCGCCTGAGAGGTTGATAACGCAGTTGGAGATGATGACATCGACCATACCTTCGGGCAACGGAATGTTTTCAATTTCGCCTTTGAGGAATTCGACGTTTTCGATACCTGCTTTGCGCTTGTTTTCATCGGCGAGGGCGAGCATGTCGTCAGTCATATCGAGCCCGTAGGCGCGGCCTTTGGGACCGACGCGTTTGGCGGAGAGGATGACATCGATGCCACCCCCGGAACCGAGATCGAGGACAATTTCGCCTGGACTGAGTTGGGCGAGCGCGGTGGGGTTGCCGCAGCCAAGGGAGGCTTTGACAGCTTTCTCTGGGAGTTCGCCTTGTTGTGAGTCGTCGTAGAGGTTGGAGGTGATGGGATCACACGAGGGCGCGGCTGATCCCGAGCAGCAGCTGGTAGTGGAGCAACAATCGGCAGGAAACCCTTCGCCTTGAATAACTCGGCGGGCGGCTTCGCCATATTTTTCTTGAACGGCCTGTTTGAAACTCATTTTTTGCAGATCTCCAAAACATATTCGGGCTTGATGGCCTTGTTTCTGGTGCAGCATTCGGCGTAGAGGAATTGGAGGAGTTCGCGGAGGGCTTCGGTGTTGGCGGTGTACCAGAGGAATTTGCTGTCGCGGCGGACGTTGACGAGAGACTCGTTTTTGAGCTTGTCGAGGTGATGGGAGAGGCTGGAAGGGGGGATATCGAGTTCGGAGCTGATATCCGAGGGGATCATGCCTTCGGGGTGGGCCGAAAGCAAGAGGCGCATGATGCGGAGGCGCGGTTCGGTACCCATGGCAGAGAGCATGTCGGCGAAACGGGGTACTGCGAGGTCGATGGCGGTCGAGCGTCGTTCCACAATTCGATTATTGTCGAAGGATGGGAGAATGTCAAGTCATTTTGCAGCGCGAGATTTCATCAGGTAGTAAATGGGCAAGCCGCAAATTACTATGATCAAGCCCGGCCACGTGGTAGAGGCCCGGTAAGCAAAGAGGCAGTAGAGAATGGCTATGCCGCTGACGATGTAGAGGAGCGGGACGACGGGATAGCCGGGAGTTTTGAAGGGACGCGGGGCATCTGGACGTGTGATGCGGAGGCGGATGACGCCGGCGATGGCGAGGACGTAAAAGAGCAAGGCGGCGGAGATGACCCAATCGAGGAGATTGCTATAGAGATTGCCGTAAGTGCCGTCGGGCCGGACTGTGCGGGGCAGTACGAGGACAGCGGACCAGATACCTTGAATCCAAAGCGACCAGGCGGGAACGTGAGCCTCATTGAGACGGCCGGCTACTTTGGGGAACATGCCGTCTTGCGCCATGGAGTAACTCACACGCGGGCCGGCAAGGACGAGCCCATTGATGCAACCGAAGGTAGAGACCATGATGGCGAGCGCCATGAGCGCCGCACCGAAGCCGGGAAAGATGACTTGCAACATGGCGGTGGCGACACGATCGGAGGGAGCGTGTTGGATGGCTGAGAGTGGGAGGACGCAGAGATAAGCGACGTTGGCGAGGAAGAATAATCCAGTGACACAAATAGTGCCGAGGGCCAAGGCGCGCGGCATGGTGGTGCGCGGGTCTTTGACTTCGCCAGCGGCAAAGGTGATGTCATGCCAGGAATCGGCCGCGAAGAGGGAGCCGGACTGTGAGACGCAAATGGCGGCAAACAGGCCGAAGCTGGTGAGGGCGTTGAGTGATGCCGTCAGGGGCGTGACGTCGTGAGGAGTCCAGAGATTGCCGAAGTTGGCGGAGAGTGCCGCATGATTCGCGAAGATGAGGCCGAGCAGGATGAGGCCCGCGAGAGAGGCGATTTTGGCGGATGTGAAGAGGTTTTGGAGGATTTTGCCGTAGCGGACGCCGAGGCTGTTGGTCCAGGTGAGGAGAGCGATGACGAGGATGGCGACGAGTTGGCCAGTGGAGAGAGAGATAGCGTAGCCGCTGGAGAGATGAATGGGAGGAATGATGTAACGGTCTTCGGCGATACCCGGAATCAGGACGCCGGTATAACGGGCGAAGGCAACGGCGACGGCGGCGATGGTACCCGTTTGAATGACAGTGAAGAGGGTCCAGCCATAAAGGAAGCCGACGATGGGAGAAAAGGCTTCGCGGAGGTAGACGTACATACCGCCGGCTTGCGGCATCATGGCAGATAGCTCGCCATAGGAGAGAGCGGCCGCGACTGTGAGGACAGCAGTGACGAGCCATGCGCCAAGCAGCCAGCCGGAGCTGCCGACGTTGCGCGCCATGTCGGCTGGGACGATGAAGATGCCGGAGCCGATCATAACGCCTACGACGATCATGACGGAATCGAAGAGGCCCAGTTCACGGATGAAGCCGGTGTCGCGGTCGATGGTGGGTTGGGTTGGGATTGACATGGTTTGTGTTGGGAGTCAGGCCGGTATACCCCAGCAGAAATCGTCGCGGTTATCGAACACGAGTTCGGACTGGGCGGTTACGAATGCTGAGCCTTTTACGAATGGGATGACCTGTTTGCCTTGCAATTCAATACGGCCTTCAAAGATGCTGCCGGTAATGCTTTCCTGACGCCATACGTCGCCGGAGCGGAGCAGGGAATCGGCATACAGGCAAGCCATCTTGGCGCTGGTTCCGGTGCCGCAGGGAGAGCGGTCATAACTCTTGCCGGGACACAGAACAAAGTTTCGGCTGTGGGCGGATGGGCTGTGCGGTTTGGAGAAGAGTTCGATGTGGTCAATCTCGCCGCCATCTTTGCCTGTTACGTTTTCACGAACGAGCGCCTGACGAATGCGCCAAGTAAGGCTGGTGAGTTCTTCCAGATTGCGCACGGATAGCTCGATGGGGCTTTCGCCTTTGGTGAGATAGAACCAGTTACCTCCCCAAGCGACATCTCCCGTTACCGGACCATAGCCTTCCACATTCACAGTTACGTCTTTGGCATGGCGATAGGCGGGAATATTACGCACTGTGACGAAGCCCGCGCCGTGCGATTCGGCGGCGACGACGCCTACGGCCGTCTCGATATTGAGAGTACCGGGTTGAATCTTGCCAAGGTGCGCTAATGTGGCAACCAAGCCAATGGTGCCATGGCCGCACATGCCCAAGTAGCCGACGTTGTTGAAAAAAATAACGCCCGTTTGGCAGGCGGGATCGGAGGGTTCGCAAAGGAGTGCACCGACAATGGCGTCGGAACCCCGCGGTTCGTTTACGACACCGGAACGGAAGCGGTCGTGCGATTCGCGAAACTTTGCGAGACGATCGCGAACGCTGCCGCCGCCTAGATCCGGGCCGCCGGAAATCACCAACCTTGTGGGTTCACCGCCTGTATGAGAATCCACTACCTGAACGCGCATTTGCTATCTGCTCATCATGTCATGACGGTTTACGAAAACAGCAGCTCGACATCGAGGTCGGCAAGACAATCGATGAAGATGTCGGGGGCGAAAGCGCGCAGTTCGCTCGCGGGCATAGGGCCGCTGGCGACGGCGACGGAGCGAATGCCGTTGGCTTTGGCGGCTTCGACATCGTTGCGGTGATCGCCGATGAGAGAGACGCGGCAATCGGGCGAGGCGTGTCGCTCGTGGCGAGCTCGCGTGGTGGCAAGGCTGGCGAGTTGTGCACGGGTGGCGCCGTCTTCGGAAAAGGCTCCACAATGGAAAAAGTCTTTCAGTCCGGCCAGCTCCATTTTGCGCCAGCCGATGGCGCTGAGGTTACCAGTGACCAAGGCCAAGGCGGCGCCGCGGAGAGTGAGTTCTTCTATTAACTCACGGGCGCCGCGGCAGAGGAACGGGCGCAGATCGTGCGAACAGTTGGCAACGTAGGCAAGCTGGCTTTGCGCGGCGATTTCTTCGAGCAGTGCGGTTTGTGCGGCGGTTCCGGTGGAGTGAAGGAGGGCGGCGATCAGATCCATATCGAGCTTGCCGGCGGTATCGATACCTTCGAAGCTTGCTTGGCGGCCTGTGACGCGGCGAATACCTTCGAGCAGCGCTTCTTTGTGATGAGCGCCTGCACCGCGCATGAGTGTGCCGTCGATATCGAACAGTACGAGTGAGGGGCTCACAGGTCGTTCAGCCTCGGCAGAAGGGCGTTGAGCAGCTTTAAGAAGGTGCCGGAGACTTGGCGGCCGATTTCGAGAACTTCGTTTTGATCGAGCTTTTCGCCGCTCAAGCCAGCGGCCAGATTGGTGACGCAGGAGATACCCAGGACTTCCATTTTCATGTGATTGGCGGCGATGGATTCGGCCACGGTGGACATGCCGACTAGGTCGGCGCCAATAGCTTTGAGAAAGCGAATTTCGGCGGGCGTTTCATAGCAAGGGCCGAGGAGGCCGGCGTAGACTCCTTCGCGGAGAGTGATGCCGAGCTCGTTGCCGGTGGATGCGGCGAGCGCGCGGAGGCGGGAGGAATAAGCTTCGGTCATATCGGGAAAGCGGGGACCGAGTGAGTCGTCATTGGGTCCAGTGAGAGGATTGACGCCTTGGAGGTTGATGTGGTCGCTGATGAGAACGAGAGCGCCGCGGCCATAGCTGACGTCGATGCCACCGGCGGCGTTGGTGAGCACGAGGCGCTGAATCCCCAAGGCTTTGAAGAGACGGACACCGCTGACGACTTGCTGGGGCGTATAACCTTCGTACAGGTGAAAGCGGCCGGACATAACGGCAACGTCTATTGCTTTGCCGTTTGCGCCGAGCGAACCGATGACGAGTTCGCCTGCATGGCCGATGGCGGTGGAGGTGGGCAGGCCGGGGATTTCGCGGTAAGGGATGCGCACGGAGCGTTCGAGTGAGTTGGCGAAAGCGCCAAGGCCGCTGCCGAGGACGAGACCGACTTTGGGGTGCAAGGGGGATCTGGCTTGGATGAGTTCGACGGCTTCCCGCATGACTATAGTTTCGCTGATGGGGATCAGTGGAGCGAGGGGAGGGCTAACAGAAAAGAGGCGAAGCCGGATAGTGGCTTCGCCTCGCTTACGTTCGGTTTATTTCGTAACCGTGGTTCAGGGTTGGAAATTGAAGAGGCCGAACAGGTCAGTAATCGCCGGAGTATTTAGGGGCGCGTAGGGGTTACCCCAACCTGTGATCGGGTTGGGGAAATTGTCNNCGCCGAAGAAGTCGAGCGGCTGGACATAACCGGAGTCGTAATAGCCGCCCCCCTCGTCCTCGGTAATGAAGATCGCCGTATCTGCGGCATACGCAGAGCTTAGTATCATGTCCACAATCTTCTGGCTGAAGCCCTCGAAGAGATCGAGTTTAGAAGAGGACGGATGACCATCCACCAGGCCGCTCGGCTTGACGAAGGAGACTGCCGGAAGGGTTCCGCTCGTGATGTCGGAATAGAGATCTACTGTGTCCTGAATGTGCGCCTTGCGGATATCATAGTTGACCATGATCGAAGTGTCGTACTGGAACGGATTGCAGATGTTGCAGTATTCGTCTGTTTTCGCACCAATGGCGCCGTAATTCAGCTGATAGGGATCGGGCACATAGTTATTCCACTGGTCACCGTAATATTTCCACGAGATGTTATTGGCGATGAGCTTGTCGCCAATGCTCGGAACAGAGGAAGGTGGGATAGTAAACACAGTATTGTTCTTATTTGTGTCGATATAAGCGTTGTTACCGTTGCCAAAGTAACCCGGATTGTAGTTATTGAGGAGGTAGTAGCGACCCTCTTCGCAGCGTGGATCGATCGGGTTGGGGAGAGACTGAAGGTAGCTCACGACAGCGCCAACTCCAGGCTGATAGATATCCGCGCAGTTCGAATAAGATCCCCCGCCGTACGAGGCTGAGCCGAAGGAACCTCCACCGTAACCATCTTCCACGTACCAGTTGTTAGTGCCATCGGCAGGATTCGGATTCTCAATTTCATTCACGACGCCAGCGTTTGGCGTCCCAGGTACTACCTCGATGTTGCTAGGCGGAACCTTGGGATGACCCTTGCCGTCGCTGAACCAGATCGCGTCGCCGTGGCCAAGCATGATGTGGTTTGCGCCCGTGCCGCCATTCACGGATTGGTGAAAATTGTCACTCATCGCATAAGTGTCGGCAAGGCTCTTGAAGTAGGGAACGTCACCCTGCTGAACGTTGTAGAAACCCATGGATGTCGAGCCTTCCCCGGTCGTCGTCGCGGTTTTCGAATATTCGATGTTAAAGTTTGATGCCTGGGTGTCACCATTTGTGCCGGCACCCACAGTGACTTCTACCCATGGAAATAAGCTGGCATCGCAACCGGAAGGATTTGTGAACGTGGCGTTATTCACGCTGCAATCCAACTGTTGCCACATCTGGTAAAAGCGATGGACGGGACTTGCGGCGTAGGAATCATAGGTAAAGGTCTTACCGTTCGTCAATTGAAAAGGGCCTGGCGGCAATGAATTGACGTTTGAAATTCGCGTGTCCGGCGTCTTAGCCAATAAATCTGGACCACTGCCCCCCTTAACCAAAGATGGGTAGTAACTCGATGGCAACCCATTTTCGGATTGTTCCGCAAGCGTTAGGCTGTTGCCCGCTACGTAGGAGTAGGCGTCTTTCGGACCACCTACGAGCGGCGCTGGCAGAACGTTTTTCGGGAACGAAGACGTGGGCGGGTTCAGCAGGAATGAGTCGCCCGCTGCCGCTAGATCTGAGGCGGCATGTTGCTCGGCTTTGGAGAAATTAGGCCCGGGAGTGCCATCCGCATTTACGATCCCTTGCGAAAGTAGATTCCAAACCGTTTCCCCCGATTTGGGTTTATAAGTGGCAAAAACGTGGTCAAAGCTGCGGTTTTCGCCGATGATTACGATCACGTGTTTGATTGGTGTTTCAGTCTGCGTGTCGCGCGATTCCCGGGGGGACGCCGGAGCAGCCCATGTGCTACCTATGGCAAGCTGGAAAAGCGCAATTGAAGTGAGTCCAATGCGCAGGCGATGAACGGCATCTTTTGCAAAGCGCTTAATAGACATTGTTCCTCCTCGTTTCTTGTGACGGTTAGATACCGCCCCGTGAAAATGTATCAGTCGTATGTTTCAATCAAAACGCTGTTTTGGTGAATAAATCATGAATGTGGAGAAGTTTAGTCTGTAACATAAGTGAAACAAAAAACTGCTAACCTAAACAAACAATTACAAACTCAACGATGAAAAAGCTAGCATTCCTTTGGTTCACGAACCTAATCGTTGCGCCATGGGATATAAATCTCCAAGCCCAAGGGCCGCAGCGAGAGACCTGCTTTCGACCTCCCGTTGGAAGTGCGGTTGCCGAACCTGAAGATTTGCGCAGCAACAACGGACAGCTGAAAGTCGATCTGACGATTCACAATTATTCCGCGGCTGACGGCTCAACTCGTTACTGTTATGTGGATGCCAACGGCAACCAATCTCCCAACTTACGACTGAGACCGGGCGATCTTCTCATCCTGAATCTGAAGAATGACTTGGCGGATGCTGATGGCGGAGGAGTCAAGCACCTTCACGATCACGCAGGTGCCGGCGAGAAAGCCGACGCATGCAGCGGCGGCCCCATGACAGCGAAATCAACTAATCTCCATTTTCATGGCTTGACCGTACCGCCGGTTTGCCATCAAGACGACGTTTTGAAGACGTTGATTGGTCCGGGTGAGTCGCCATTCGAGTATCGCTTTCGCATTCCGGAAAACCAACCACCGGGGTTGTACTGGTATCATCCACACATTCACGGTTTCACCAAGACCCAGGTCTTGGGTGGAGCTTCCGGCGCTCTGATCATCGAGGGCATCGAGGCTGCCAACAAGCAAGTGGCTGGATTACCGGAACGAGTGCTGGTTATTCGCGATCAAGACTTAGTCAACCCGAGCGCTCCGCCGTCGAAGTCGGAGCCGGTTCTGCCCAAGATGCTGATTGATCGGGACGGAGACGCGGCAAACAACGGTACGGGCTTCGGCAAACCGGCAAAGGATCTCTCGATCAATTTTGTTCCCGTGCCTTATCCAAACTATCCGCCGGCGGCGATCCAGCTGAAACCGGAGGAGCGGCAGTTATGGCGCGTGCTAAACGCCTCGGCTATCACGTATCTCAACTTGGCGGTTCTGTTCAATCGCGTTCCTCAACGACTGGGATTGGTAGCGCTGGATGGCGTGCCGTTGAACGAGAACGGAACCTCGGGAGATTTTGTTAGTTGGCAGACCCACCTGGGAGTTCCGCCCGGCGCACGCGTGGAGTTCATTGTGAAAGGACCTCGGTTAGGCGTGCAAGGGCTTATGGTGACGCGAACAGTGGATACCGGACCTAGCGGAGAGAACGATCCCAACCGTACGATTGCCACAATCACAGCCTCGGAGAATGCTCCGGAGCCGCGTTCGAAGCTCGCGGTTTCGCCTGAGCCGCTACCTCCGAACCGGTTGCCATGGCTGGGGAACATTGTGCCGGTACGTACGCGCAAGCTTTACTTTTCCGAGAAACTGATTGACCCAAACGACCCGACCAGCGCGACTGAGTTTTATATCACAGTAGATGGCCAGACGCCCGCGCTGTTCGATCCACGAACGGGCATACCGAACATCGTCGCGAAGCAAGGGACAGTGGAAGATTGGATTATCGAGAACCGTTCCAAGGAACTGCATGCGTTTCACATCCATCAAATGCACTTCATGTTGCTTGATTATCTCGGCGTGCCTGTGGATGAGCCGTTTCTTCGAGATACCGTCAACGTACCTTACTTTACCGACAGGGCGCTCAGTTACCCGAGTGTGAGATTACGAATGGATTTTCGCGATCCGAATAGCGTGGGTACCTTTGTATATCACTGCCATCTTTTAGAACACGAGGATGGCGGAATGATGGGGCTTATTCGCGTGGAACCGGCGGATGGCCCGGAGGGTCCAACGCCGACTGCAGCAACGGGTTCGCATTCACGTTAGCTGAATCCTACGGGTCAATCCGCGATGGCGAACTGCAAGTAAGGAGTGGAAATCTTCACGATTACGTCACGTCCGTCTTCGATAATAGTGACGCGGCCGTCGCTTTCGCGATTTGGGTGATCGACAGCTTGGAATTGAACATCAACTTTGAAGTATGGACAACTCCGACTGACAAAAGTGCGCCGCAGTCTCGTTGAGATGCCGCCTTCAATTGTGAATACTTTGAGCAGGGCCTCCCTAGTCATGCCGGCCTTGATTGTGTTCATTTTGAGTAACGTCTGGACGACCCACGCCGAATGGTCGCAAGAGGGCGGTGACTGACTTGTCTCAGCCTGTGATTGTGGAGGGTTTGAGGCCGCCATAGGGGCGCCTCCCAGTAAAGCGAGGATTTCGCGGCGTTGCATCATTGGTTACTGGCGGACTTATTCGCTCAGTGTCGTAAATCGCCGGAAGAAACTAGCCGGCGTCCAACTCGGAGCCTGATCCGCATTCGCCACACGCACTGCCAGGTTTTTCAGAATGTTATTGAACTGCGCCGCCGCGGCTTCGTCCACTGGCTGATCCGCGTCGTCTGTCACTCCGTGATACCTGGTCGCATACCAGTCCTTGAAGATTTTCTCTTCTTGTCCGCCGGGGATGTAGCCGAATTTGAATGCCAGCGACGGCACACCCTTCTTGATAAAGCTGTATTGATCACTCCGGATGAAGCGGTTCCGGTTCGGCTCCTTATCGGCCTGCACCTGAACACCCGTTGCCCTGGCCACCTCTGTGACGTCACTGCCCAAAGTAGATTCATTCAGTCCTTGCACCTCCAACCACTTCAAAGGAAACAAGGGCAGAAACATATCCATGTTCAAATCCGCCACAATGCGACCCTGCACTGTGGGACGAGCCGCAAAAACCGCCGATCCCAGTTCGCCTTTCTCCTCTCCCGTCACCGCAAGGAACAGAATCGACCGTTTGGTCGATACTCTACCCTGCTGCAGCGCTTTCGCAATCTCGATAAGTGAGGCGATTCCGGAAGCATCGTCCATCGCGCCGTTGTAGATTCCATCGCCGTTCACTGGTTTGCCTTCTCCCAAATGATCCAAATGCGCCGAGATCACTACAAATTCGTTCTTCAGCGCCGCATCATCTCCCATGCGCAACCCAACCACATTCTTTGACGAAATCTGCTTGCTCGAAACGCGAAGGGTGGCGCTGATCTTTCCCGGAATCGCGAAGTGCGGCAGCGGCTGTTGATTGTTCGCCGCCTCTAACACCTCTTCAATACTGTGGCCGGACCCCGCAAAAAGGTCATTCGCCTTTGCCGGATCCCAAGACGCACTAAACTGCAGGCCTTGCGTGAAATTCATGGTCGGATCAGACAGTTCCATCCGCGCCATGCCCCAAGACAGTGACTGCCGTGCCCAAGGAATCTCCATACTCTTTGGATTAGGAATCGAAATCATGCCAACTGCGCCCGCCGCACGCAGCGCCTTCCAACGTTGCTCGATCGATGAATAGTGCGACCGCAAATTACCGTCAATCTTATCGGGGCCTCCCGTCAGAAATGCCACCACCGCGCCACTGACCTGTAATCCCTCCAGATCGTTGTGTTTGGCCTCCGGAATGACCAACCCATAGCCTGCGAATACAACCGGCGCCTCCATCTCTTGCGGTGACTGGGAAGCATATCCCGTGTGCGCCTCTTCCGGAATCGGAACCTTAATGCCGCGGTCTCTGCGCACCAATTCAACGCTGGTGGAAATTAGTGACGTCTCCACAAAGCCAACGGGCTGGAAATAGCCGTCGCTGCCCGCTGCCTTGAGGCCGGCCTTCTCAAATTGCGCGGCTACATATTCTGCCGCCAGATCAAAGCCCGGTGATCCGACATTGCGGCCCTTCAGCTTATCGCTTGCCAAATAGCTGACGTGCTTCCACCAGGCTTTACCTGCGGCGTTCCAATCGGTTCCCTTGTCGCCGCCGCTTGCGGCCAACGCCAACACGGATATAGCGATGATCGTCTTTGTCATTTGAATTTCGTGGCTCCTTCAGTCACCCGTGGACGCGAGCGCGGCGTCATGCGGTTTCTCAACGCTGCCCAATGTTTCAATATTCCAGCGCTTTGCCCAAAGATGCAAGGTTAACAGCCCCCAAATGTGATACCCAAGATTGACTTGCCGTGACATGTGCCGGTCCACAATTGACTGGATTGCCTCCGGTGAAAATAGACCTGTCTGCCGGACTGACTCTGCACCAAGTGTCTCCATCACCAGCGAGCGCAACGGGCCGCGCAGCCATTCGTGCGCCGGAATGTCCAGTCCTTCTTTGGGCCGGTTCAGAATTTCGGCCGGTAGCTTCTTGCTAACCAGTTCCCGCAGCACTCGCTTTGTCGTCTTGTTCTTGATCTTCAGATGCGCAGGCAGGCGTGCCGCGAAATCCACAATGCGATGATCCAGAAACGGCGGCCGGACTTCCAGCGAATGCGCCATACTCATCCGGTCGCACTTGTACAAAATGTCATCCGGTAAAAAGTAGTGCTGATCCACGAACAGATAGCGATTCAAGATCTCGCGCGGCGGAGGCAATCCGGGAAGCGCCGCACACAAACCAGCCACTGACTCAGTGGCCGATTTCAAGCCAAGCTGCCGCTGTTCGCTCTCTGAGAAGGTGCCGTTCCAGTAAAAATGTGCCTCGTCCGCTGGGAGGAGCGAACCTCCCATAAAGCGTTTCACCTTATATTCAAGGCCGATCTTCTCGTCGGATACAGGTAATTTCTGCGCAGCCCATAAACCCAGCCGTCGCAGCGTTGCTGGCGCGCAGCGAGCCTTCTGAGCGTAGCCGTCCGCTAAATACGTTTGATACCCGCCGAAAACCTCATCGGCTCCCTCGCCGCTCAGCGCTACCGTTACGTGCTTCGCTGTCATGCGCGAAAGAAACCATACAGGAAGCGCGCCCGCGTCGGCACTCGGTTCGTCTGAGTAGTACGCCATTTCATGGATGGCGCTTGTGAGGTCTACCTCACTGCCCATGTCGAACTCGCGGTGCACCGTGTTGTAGCGGCTGGCCAGTAAGCGGAAATACTGGCTTTCGTCGAAACGCCGCCCCGCAAACGAAATAGAAAATGTTTCCAGCTTGCGCGACGAAACCTCCGCCGCGTAGTGGAGAATTGTCGATGAGTCCAGCCCTCCACTTGCCCAAATACCAAGCGGCACGTCCGAAACAAGATGCTCGGAGATCGATTCCTTCAGTAACTCATCCAGCTGCCCGCACGCTTCCTCTAACCCTATCTCTTGCGGCTTGAATTCGTTGCGCCAATAAATCCCTGTCCGAATCTGGCCGCTCCGGCACTCCATCCAGGAAGCCGCCGGAAGCTTCTCAATACCATCCACCAGTGTGTAAGGGCTCGGCACATAATTGAGCGAGAGGTAATAGCTCAACGCCTTCTGCGAAATGCGCCGCGGAATGTCCGGGTGTTCAAAAATCGCCTTCAACTCCGAGCCAAAATGTAGGTTGCCGTTGTGCAGCGTGTAATACAGGGGCTTAATGCCGAGCCGGTCGCGCACAATCACCAGCCGGTCTTCCTTCTCACGCCAAAAGGCCGCCGCAAACATTCCACGGAAACGCGCGAAACACTCTACGTCCCACTGCGCAAACGCTCGCAGCGCTACTTCGGTATCGCAATGGGAGTCGAACTCGTGCCCCAGTGCTTCCAATTCCTTGCGGATCTCCGCGTGGTTGTAAATCTCGCCGTTGAAGGCAATCACTGTGTCGCCGTTTTCGGTACGCATCGGCTGATCGCCGCCGTCCAAATCGATGATTTTCAGCCGCACCGCGCCCAGAGATGCGTTGGCTGCTTCGTACGTGCCTTGTTGATCCGGACCACGATGATACAAACTCTGCACTGCCCTGCGCAACACCGCTGCCGGCGGCCTTCGCCGAAAATGAGTGAAACCCGCTATGCCGCACATATGAAGCAAACGAGAATAAAGGATTGAACCACCGAACGCACTCTTACCGGCATCCTCTTCCTATAGATCCGCTACTGCCTGAAATTTTGAAAGCAATCGAGGGAAACACTCTTACATTGTTGCAGGCCGAGCCCGGAGCAGGGAAGACCACGCGCATCCCGGCGGCCGCCTTGACCGCAGGCTTAGGACCCGTGTTTGTCCTGGAACCTCGCCGTTTAGCTGTGCGAATGGCAGCACGCCGTGTAGCCGATGAAATGAGCGAGCCCCTCGGCGAAACGGTCGGATATCGCGTTCGTTTCGAAGACGTCGGCGGCCCGAAAACGAAACTCTGGTACTTAACCGAAGGCGTGCTGACGCGCCGCCTGCTGGCCGATGCCGATTTGCGCGAGGTTCGCCTCGTCGTGCTTGATGAGTTTCATGAACGCCATCTCGAAACCGATCTCGCTTTAACGCTTCTTCGCGATCTTCAAAAACGCCGCCAAGACTTGAGGCTGTTGATCATGTCTGCGACACTCAGCGATGACTTGTCAGCTGCTCTGGGCAATCTGCCGCTCATTAAAGCTCCCGGCAAGCTTTTCCCCGTATCCATCCGCTATACGCCGCACTTCTCCGCTCCGTTAGAAGAACAAGTCGTGTCCGCCGTTAGCAAAGCCCTCGCTGAAACAAGAAAGGGTGTTCTCGTTTTCCTCCCAGGCGCCGCCGAAATTAGAAAAGCAATCACCGCTTGCGAACCAATCGCGCGCCAGGTGGGAGCAAAGCTGTTTCCACTGCACGGAGACCTCACTCCCGAGGAACAAGATCAAGCCGTGGCTCCCAGCGCCACTCGGAAAATCATCTGCTCCACCAATGTTGCGGAAAGCTCAGTGACCATCGAAGGCATTGAGGCTGTCATCGATAGCGGCTTGGCGCGCGTCCTCACACACTCTCCTTGGAGCGGCCTCTCGCGTCTGAATATTGAAAAGATCAGTCAGTCCTCCGCCATTCAGCGTGCCGGGCGCGCTGGCAGAACGAGCGCCGGCATCGCCATCCGCCTCTATCCTGAGTCGGATTTTGTTCGCAGACCGCACCATCTTCCTCCCGAAATTCTGCGCGCCGATCTGAGCGAAACTATGTTGCTGCTCGCTGCACACGGTATCGCTTGGGATCGATTACAGTGGCTCGATCAACCGTCCACAGATATGCTCACCCATGCTCGTGACCTTCTCGTCAAGCTTACCGCGCTGGATACCCAAGGCAACGTCACTCGACCAGGAAGTCAAATGGCCGAATGGCCGCTGCATCCGCGGTTAGCTCGTTTTGTCTTTGCGGCAGCGGAGATGGGCGCTAAACGCGAAGCGTGCGACCTGGCCGCGCGCCTTTCCGAGGGTCGTCCCCGTTTCGATCAGCGCTCACACGCTTCCGACATCGATGCGCTGCTCGCCGCCGATTTGCCCTACAACGCTCGCCGCCTTCGCCAGCAGTTGCTGGATCAAGTCCGCATCTCGTCGCGCGCAAAGCCTGATCCCCATGCTCTGGAGAAAGCGCTTTTGCTCGCGTTCCCAGACCGCGTTGCTCGCAAACGAGGTGACCGCTTGCTACTCTCGAACGGCACCTCGGCACAACTGGATCGCAATAGCTTCGCTCACGGCGAATTCATGGTCGCGATCGAAGTCGACGACCGCGACGGCCAAGCTCCACTCGTCCGCATCGCCAGCGCGATTGAGCCGGATTGGCTTCTTGAGTTATTCCCGGATCGCGTTGAAACGCGCGAAGAACTCGCCTGGAATCGCGAAGCCGAACGCGTCGAACAGCGTAATCAATTGCGCTACGAAAAGTTGGTCATTGACGAATCATCCGGTCCGCCGCGCGACGCTCAAGCAGCAGCGGAATTCCTGGCAGGCAAAGCAATCGAGGCTGGTCCTGAGCGCTTCGCCGACGCCGAAGAACTCGGCAAGCTCATACGCCGGGTGCAATTCGCCTCCACTTACCTGAAGGACGCCATCCCCGAAGACCTGCAATCCGCGGCTCTTCGCGAGCTCGCGAGAGGTTGTAGCAGTTTCGCCGAAATGCGCGCGGCTAGCCTTCTCGACGTCTTACAAACGTTGCTGCCCATGCGCCGCATCGACGAAATCGCACCCACCCATGTACAGTTACCGAGCGGTCGCCGCGCCCGCATCGATTATCACGACGGCCGTCCGCCAACCGTCGCCTCCCGTTTGCAAGACTTCTTCGGCATGAAACAAACACCTACCGTGGCTCGAGGCGAAGTTCCCCTTGTTGTTGAACTCCTAGCTCCAAACCGGCGTCCCGTGCAAGTCACCACAGACCTCGTCAGCTTCTGGAAGAACCTTTACCCGCAACTCCGCAAAGAATTGAGCCGCCGCTACCCCCGCCATTCCTGGCCCGAAAATCCCACGTGACGACGGCGCCATCACGCGGTCCTTTATTACGTGAGGCAGAGTGTTGCCGCCATTGCACGATCTAGCTGTAGCTGAGCGGCTTTAACGTACGATGAGTTCGGTGGTTTTCGTATGAGCCGGCTCCGCCGTAACTGCCTCTGCAACGGAGAAAGGCGAATTTGAGCCCCCAGGTAGCAGCGTCAATTCGCTGGCGACGGCGGACGCTCTGCGGCCGATGCGTTTGCGCCCCTCACGCCAGGTAAACATCTGAGTGACTCCGAAGTTCCAAACAGAGCCGATTCCGAGCCCGAGCAGACCGGCTGTGTACCATTCGGCTCCGAGCGCTCCCGCGGCGTGGGCCATCTTGAGGTTGATCCACATGCCGATGGCGCAGGCGATGTAGAAAGACGCCAGTCCGCGCAGGATGCGCCAACCCTTCAGCCGTATGCCGCGGAATGTGATGGCGTTGTTCAGAAAGAAGTTTACAGTCATGGCGGCGGCAGCTGCCGACATTTGCGCCACGTCAAAACTGGTCCGAATGCTGAACAGCGCCAGCAGGAAAAGAGCGAAATAGGTGGCGATCCCGGCGCTCCCTACTAGCGCGAACAAAATAAAGGATGGTGGAATAACGTCGCCGATCGTTTTGTCGAGCAGCAACTGAAAGTATTCGAGGCCGACGAGAACGTCGAGCTTGCTCTCGCCGTGCATCCGGTTTCGGAAAGTGTAAGGAACTTCGGCCACTTTGGGCGGCCGCCGGGCGGACGCAAGCAAATCGACCAGAATTTTGAAGCCGATTCCGGACACCCGGTGCACCACTTCCATGAGGAACTCGCGGCGGAGAATGAAGAAACCGCTCATGGGGTCGGCGATTTCGCAACGGCAAACGACTGAACTCAAGCGGCGGCCGAGCATACTCAGGGCCACGCGCCAAGGCGCGAATTTGCCCATGCTTCCGCCTTCGACGTTGCGGCTGCCTACCACCAAGTCGAGGCTTTGTGCTTTCAAGGCTTGCAACATACGAGGCAGGATTTGTTCATCATGTTGCAAATCGGCGTCCATGACAGCAAGGAACGGCGCTGACGTGCTGAGCATCCCTTCCACGCAGGCCGACGCGAGGCCGCGGCGGTTCAGGCGCTGGATGACGCGTACTCTCGGGTCGGTTCTGGCGATGGCCCGAACCCTGTCCGCAGTGCCGTCGGGGGAATCGTCATCGACGAAAATGACTTCGTACTGAATGCCTTGTAACGCTTCAGCGAGCCGTTCGAGAAGGGCGGCCACATTTTCGCGCTCTTCGAACGTCGGAATGACCACGGCTAGTTCGACGTTTCGAGCAAAGGGCACATTTGTTGAATCGGCTTATTTTGGCCGCGACATGAAGATTTTTGGCGTTCCGTGATTTTCCTAGTGCGGGCTTATATGCTAGTTTTGTGACCAAGATGGGAAATTTCTTAGCACGCAGAACGGGCGCAGTCCTCACCCTTGTCTTGTGGGGGATGCTCAGTCCGGTAGGCCGGTGCCAAACGGAGGATAAGCAAGCGGAGACGAAAAAAGAGGCGCCGCCTGCCAACGAGTCGAAGGGCATGCCACCGCGTGCGTCGCCAGCAGACTATCAGGTGCAGCGGCAGGCTGGATCGGTGACGATTGCGGCAGATTTCGCGGGACATTCGGTGACGACGCCGGATGCGGTGTACGCATCGGAAGACTATATAGTGGCGGAGGTTGCATTTTTTGGACCGCCGGAAGCGCGGCTGAAGCTCTCGATTGGCGATTTCTCTTTGAAGCTCAAAGATCACAAGGTGCCATTGGCAAGCCAGCCTTTCGGCTATTTGACGAGATCGCTGAAGGATCCAGAGTGGCAACCGCCGGAGGAAGAGACCGAGAAGAAATCGAAGACCGGCATCAACACGGGAGGTGGAGGTGGCGACACCGGTACGCCGCCACCGCCGAAAATGCCGCTGCCGTTGCGGCGGGCGATGGAGCAGAAGGTGCTGAAGTCGGTGTTGCCGGAAGGAGACCGCGCACTACCCGTGGCCGGGTTGATTTTCTTTCAGTACCGGGGGAAACCGCAGAATCTGAAAGAGATGGAGTTGGTCTATAGCGGTCCGGCGGGAACGATTACTCTGCCGCTGCAGCCTTAATGGTGTCTGCCCTTTAACACCATGGAGGGGGAAAATGNNGACTCGCTTTCATCAACTTACGCCTCATTCGGCTTTCAACGTTGGCACACTAGTGGGTCGAACACCTCTTCTGCCTTTCGCCAGTTCGGTCACGGCCCAAACGCAACCCACCACATGACACATGCCAACCCCAATTCTTAAGAAGGGTGTGTGGAAATACGCCCACCTTAGGCACCCCTGTGGGCGACTTCCAAACGTTCACCGATCTTCCAGAGTTAGTT
>PMSX01000176.1 GCA_003167495.1 Bryobacterales bacterium
AACCAGATACTCATCCACTGCCTTCGCTCGCCGTTCGGATAGAGTTTGGTTGTAATCCGCCGTCCCAACATCATCCGTGTAACCATACACTGCCAACCCGTATCCTTTCGATACCAACAGAATGCCCGCAATTCTGCTCAACAACTCCCGGTTCTTCTGCGTTAACTCCGCGCTATCGAAAGCGAAGCGGAACCTTGAATCCGGTAGAATCATCACCATTCCATTCGGCGTGCGGTGCGTCTCAACCAGCTTGCTCAGCGCTTCTTGCATGTTGTTCAGTTCCTGCTCGCGCTCTTGCCGCATCTTCTCGACTTCGTCCTGCGCCTTCTTCGTTTGCTCGCTGGCCGACTGTGCCGCCGTGAGCGCTTGGTCGCGCGCCGTCTCCGCTTGCTGGCGCTGCTCGTCCGCGTGCTTGCTTAACGCTTCGGCACGTTGCCTGGCATCCGCCTCGGCCGCTGCGCTTTTCGCGGCCTCGTCCGCTTTCTGCTTAGCCGCTTCTGCTTCTGCCGATTCCTTCCGCGCCAGCTCCGAAGTCTGTTTGACTTCTTGGCTTAGCGATCTAACTTGTTCCTTGGTCGAGCGGTAGCTGGCGTACCCTTGATAAACCCCGTAGCCAACCACGGTCAAAAGGGCCGCCGTGCCGATAACGAGCGCTAGTCGATTCACACCCGGATTTTATCGTCAACCGCTCGCTGCCATGCATCCGTTCCCGCCTTACCCCGGTAAACCCGTGGAAAATAGGCACAATCCGCACCTTTCACAGGCAGGTTTAGCCCATTTTGGGTGGTAAACTGGAGGCTCATGAGTGACTTTACGCAACGCCTGAGCCTGACCCAATCACAACGTCAGATTCTGACGCCCGGGCTGATGCAAATGGTCGCCGTCCTGCAGTTAAATCGCCTCGAACTAAGGGAAATGATCCAGAACGAAGTGGACGAAAACCCTGTTCTGGAAGAGGCTGGCGAAGGCGGCGAGGATCTAACCCCCGCCGAATTGCAGGCCATGCTTGAGCTTGATACGCGACGCGATCCGGCCGATGCCGCGCTACTTGAAAAGGTCGATCAAAGCGATGTAGAAGCCTACGCCGACCCGCCGGCACCGGAAGGCTCTCTGGAACAAGCCGCTGTCGCCGCAGCCGCTGTCGTCGAAGAACCCGCCAAAACCGAGACCGATCCTTTTGAGGAAATCGATTTCGGCAGTTTCTTTGACGATTACCTCGATCCCGGCTTCAAGAGTCCGGCCTCCGAATCGGTCGACAAGCCCTCGTTTGAGACGTTTCTCTCGTATCCAGTCCGCCTGAGCGATCATTTGCAATCGCAACTGAGCGTTGAGGTGCTTCCCGAACGCGTGCGCCAGGCGGCCAACGGCATCATTGGCAATTTGGAGGAGACCGGCTATCTGGAAACGCCGTTGGAAGAAATTGCCACTGCGGAAGGCCTATCTTTAGCTGATTTGCAGGCGGGTTTGAAAGCCGTGCAGTCTCTTGAGCCCACGGGTGTGGGTGCGAAGAACCTGCGCGAATGCCTGCTTCTTCAGCTCGAAGCGCGCGATGCTAAGGATTCTGTCGCATGGAAGATCGTGCACGATCATCTGCGGCTCGAAACGCCGCGCCAGCTTGCCGCGCTGGCCAGAGCATTGGGACGTCCGCTCGAACATGTGCAGATCGCGCTCAATGTGATCCGCCACCTGGACCCGGCGCCTGGCCTGCGCTTCTCCGGGCCACCCGCGCAAAAAGTCGAGCCGGATGTCTACATTTTCAAGGAAGGTGATGAATACGTCATTACTTTGAACGACGATGAGATTCCGCAGCTGCGCCTCAAAGCCGATTACCGGTGGATGATTGACCGTGGTCAGCAGCCCGACAAAGACGTTCGCAACTGGGTCAAAGAACGCTATGCCTCGGCTCTGTTGCTCATCAAGAATATTGAACAGCGGAAGCAAACTATTTTGCGCGTTTGCCAGTCCGTTGTGCGGCGTCAAGGCGAGTTTCTCGAATCGGGCATAGACGCGCTCAAGCCCATGATGATCAAAGACGTCGCCGAGGAGATTGGCGTTCATCCGTCCACGGTGAGCCGCGCCGTTGCCAACAAATACGCGCACACGCCGCAAGGCATTTTTGAATTGCGCTACTTTTTCTCAGAAGCTGTGCAAGGGCCGGTAGGCAGCGCCACGCCGCTGCTGGTGGTGAAAAAACGAGTCAAGAAAATGATTGTGGAAGAGGATGCGTCGCATCCCCTAACCGATGAGCAGATCACGGCTCGGCTGCAAGCCGAAGGCATACAAGTAACTCGCCGTACCGTGGCCAAGTACCGGGAGGATATGAATATTCCTTCAACGCACCAGCGCAGAATCCGGCCTGAATAGGCTTCCGCGCATCTCCAGTTTTTTGCTAAAAGAGAGGTTCTCAATGAAACTCATTTTTTCTGGTAAAACAAAAGATTTCACCCCCGTGCTTCAAGACAAATTCAGCGCTAAGCTGGCCAAGATCGGCAAACTGGTCGAACGCCGTGGAGAGCGCGAAGCTCACGTGATGCACCAAATGCAGAGGCGCTTGCACAAGGTGGAAGTAGTGGTGAATTTCTATGACCATGCCCTTGTCGGCGAAGGTTCCGATACCGATCTCGATAAAGCCCTGATTGGCGCCGCATCCAAGCTCGAAAAGCAGGTGCTCAAGATGCGCGGACGCTGGCGCGATACTCATCGCGATGCCAAGTCTGTTCGTTCCAGCAAAGAAAGCTGGCAGGAAGAGACTGCAACGCCGGTGAAAGCCCCGCCAGTCAAGTCTTCAGCCAAAGCGAAGGCCAACGGCATCGGCCGCGCGGTCAAACCCAGGATTTTCAAGGTGAACTATCGCGAAGACAGTAAGCCCATGTCCCTCGAAGAGGCGATACTGGAAATGGGTTCCGACGTGAACTACTTTGTTTATCGGGACGCTAACCGCGATTGTCTTTCCGTGCTCGTGAGGCGGACAGACGGTAATCTGGATTTGATTGAGTCGTAGAATTTCAGAACGCAAACAACCGGTGTTGGCTCGTGAGTGAAGCCAAGCCCGTTCGTGCGCCGGAGCCTGGCAGCGCTTCCAAAGGCAATCAAACGCTCGCCGCAGCCGATTTGGTCATCATTACCGGCATGAGCGGTTCCGGCAAACTCACTGCGCTCAAAGCGTTTGAAGATCTCGGCTTTTACGCGGTGGATAACTTGCCCATTGCGTTGGTGCCGAAGTTCGCCGATCTTACGCACGATTCGAAAACCAGACGGCGCGCTGCGCTGATTATCGATATCCGTGAAGGCGATCAATTGCGCCAGTTTCCGAAGATCTTTGCCGACCTTCGCAAGCGGCTGGATACGCGCATTCTCTTTCTTGATGCCGACGACGAAACGCTGCGCCGGCGTTTCAGTGAAACGCGCCGCCCTCATCCGCTTGGCGCGGAAAGTACGGTGCTCCAAAGTTTACAAGACGAACGTGCGCTGCTCAAACCCATTCAGAAATTGGCCGACCTAAGCGTAGACACGAGCAAGCTGAATGTGCACGAGCTGCGCGCCCTCATCTCTTCTAAATTCCAGAGTTCGGAGCAGACTGGCAGCATCGTGGTTTACGTCAACAGTTTTGGTTTTCGCCACGGTGTCCCGGCAGACAGCGATTTGGTATTCGATGTTCGCTTTTTACCCAATCCAAACTACATTCCCGAGTTCAAGAAGCTTAGCGGCCGCAACCCCAGCGTGGCGCGCTATATCCGTTCGTTTCCGCAGACGATGGAATTTATCAGCAGGATCTCCGAATTGCTGATCTATCTTTTACCCCACTACATTCGCGAAGGCAAATCGTATTTGACGATTTCGTTTGGTTGCACCGGCGGCCACCACCGGTCGGTGCTCATTGCGGACGAGATCTACAAGCGTCTGAAGAAGGCTGGTTTCACGGTGAAGGAGCACCACCGGGATATCGGCCGGCCTTAGTTTTATTTGGAAACTAGCGCGCCCTCGCACAAGCGCTCAATTTCCGACTTGAGCGAGTCATAGCGAATCGGCTTGGTAATGAAAGAATCCATGCCTGCAGCCAGACACTCTTCGCGGTGGCTATCCATGGCATGCGCTGTCAAAGCGATGATAGGGGTTCGCGTTTTGCCTGCTTCCCACCGGCGGATTTTTTGAGCAGCCTCCAATCCATCCATCTCGGGCATCTGCACATCCATCAGAACTAAGTCGAAACCATGCGCTTGAACGGCTTCCAGAGCTTCTCTTCCATTGCTCGTGAGCGCGACAGTGTGGCCCAAGCGTTCCAGCATCCGGCTGGCCACTTTTTGATTGACCAGGTTATCTTCCGCCAGCAGGACATGCAGACTCGGTCCTGCGGCTTTCGAATGATCTTTCTCAGTTGCTGCCTTTGCAGCGGCCTCGCGGGCGGGCACCGCGGTCAATTTCCGAATCATCTTGAAAAGATCGGAATTCTTCACGGGTTTAGAAAGATACGCCGCGATTTTGAGTTTGAGGCAGAGCTCCGCATTGCTGCGGTGCCGCATGGATGTCAACATCACGATTTTCATACGCCCATCGGGCCAGCGCCCGCGGACCGCCTCGGCCAATTCGAACCCGCTCATCCCTGGCATGTACACGTCGAGAAGCGCCAAATCAAAGCTTGGCCGATCCAAGCCTTGCCGATCCAGTAGTTCCAGTGCTTCCACCCCCGATTCCGCTGTTGCCGTCGCGATACCGCGTTTAGCCAGCGTCTTTGAGAGAATCCGCCGGTTTGTCGGATGATCGTCGACAATCAATACATTCAGGTTGGCAAAGTCGACTGCCGTAACCGCCTCATTCGACACCTCCGAGGGCTTCGACTGGCATTTGAACTCGGCTGTAAAGTGAAAGCAACTTCCCTTGCCCACCTCGCTTTCCAGCCAGATCTTACCGTTCATCAATTCGACCAGTTGTTTGGAAATCGATAAACCGAGGCCGGTGCCGCCAAAGTGGCGGGTAGTTGAACTGTCGGCTTGAGAGAATGCCGCGAAAACCAGTTGCTGCTTTTCCGCCGGGATTCCTATACCGGTATCCCGAACGGCGAAGTGGATCAGGACGGTTTCGGAGGATTGCGACTCGAGCGTGGCGCTCACTTCTATTTCGCCTTGCAAGGTAAATTTGACGGCGTTCGAGACAAGATTGATCACAATCTGACGCAAACGTCCGACGTCTCCGATTAAGTTGTCTGGAATCGATTCATCGATCTCGTAAAGCAGCTCCAGGCCCTTCTCTTGAGCCCGCATGGCGACGGTGCGCAGGTCATCGGCCAGGCTGTCGCGAAATTTGAACAGAACGGGATCAAGATCGAGTTTGCCGGCCTCGATCTTCGAAAAGTCGAGAATGTCGTCAATGACGTTTAACAATGCATCCGCCGATTGTTTTGCGATCGAAAGATACTCTCGCTGGTCATCGGTCAAATCGGTTTCCAGCGCCAACTGCGTCATTCCGAGGACGCCGTTCATGGGGGTACGAATTTCGTGGCTCATGTTGGCCAGGAACTCGCCTTTAGTACGGCTCGCTTCTTCGGCTGTTTCCTTGGCCTTTCGCAAGTCGGCTGTTTGCATGTGGACGCGCCGCCGCAAAATAGCAATCCACACGAATGCCGCAAGAACGAGTCCAACCCCGGCGGTCACTAAATTCAGCATCCGTTCGGCCGTCCACCACGGGGCGCTCCGGATCAGAGTTACGTCTTCGGGCGAGCGCAGCAGAATGGAAAAACCCGTGGGCAATAGAAATTGGTCCGAATACTCAACGCGTAGCAATGCGATTCCCTGGACTCGTAACAGCGCCCCCTTGTTCAACGAGGGTAACTTTCCCTCCGTGAGGCGCGCCTGGAATAGCCGATCGCCGGCTTGCAAGATCAACGTCTGTTCCCCCGCGCCGCTAGAGTCGTTTACCAGAAACCCGTCGATTGCAACGAACTGCGCCTCCGCGCCTTCTGACAAGACTTCATCGGCGGTGAGCAAGGTGGCCTTGGGCGGTTGCCGGGAGGCAATCTTTGTGACCTGTGCATCCTCGAGAAATGGCGCAAAATCTCCAAGGCGCGTAGTACCCACGGCCTCAACCAGGTCTCCCGCTTTTAGGTCAACCTTGGCGTGCGTTCTGACTAAGAGCCCGGCGGAATCGTCGCGCAAGTATGTTGGGCCGGTTGGATGCGTAAAGATCACCGTTCCCCTGGTCCGCGACCGGAGATCCAGGTTTGCTTCGCCTGAGAACTGCAGCAGCCGCTCAATTTTTACGAGCGGAAGACGATCTGCAACCAATGCGCTTTCCCTCTGGATGAACGACAAATCAGGTACGCTGATCTGAATGCCCAGCAGTTGACGTTTGAAATTGGTAACTGCACCGCAAACGCCGCGAAAACGCACCCGCGAATTCAAAAGCCACGGCGGGGCCTCTATGGTGCCCGCCACAAAGACAGGAAAACGATGAGATCCCCAAACTACGTCCAGTCTCAAGTGCCCGGCTTCGGGCATCGCTGCTCGAACGATTCCCTCTGCCTCAACCCACTGACTGTCAGCTACACCCGTCAGAAGTTGCTCCATATCAAGAGGGAGCGGCTCGGGTATCGGCCGGTTACCCAAGACTTGTGCCCGTGGCTCGGCAATCACAGGCGCGAATCCCCCTCGCGTCGCAAATCCGCTAAGTCTCACAAATTGCCCGGCGCGCAGATCCAGCGATCCCACAGACGGGGCAAGTACAAAAATGCCTCCGGTCTTGTCTTGTATGAACGTGTCACGAACGGACGGATCGGCGTAGGTTACGACCCCCTCGATTTGAACCGGAAAGCGGCTATTCAATTCTGCGGTGGAGAGCTTCTGAATGCTTTTAACAGTATTGAGTACCTTCTCCCTTTTCTTTCTCATCTCGCCGCTATCAACAGCGGAGCCCTCAACCAGAACGGCGGCTCCATTTTCCATTGAGACGAAGGAAAGAATCTCCACGGCGTATCCGCGCAACAAGTCACCCAGAGGGTTCAGCTTTAGCGGGATGCTTCCAGTAGAGTCTCGAAAAACAAGCCCGTCCCCTTCTTGGGAAACCGACCCCCGCAGCCTAATTCTGTGAACTGCCAGAGGCGCGGAATGAACCTCTGCCACAGTCCGCAACGGGATTCGATCTGGCGCTGGCGCCGGTTTCAGAGTGCGCAAATCATCCATCGATTGGACAACCACTTCGGCGCTTGTGGCTCTGCCCGTAGCGTCAAAGTTGAGGCAAAGTACGCCACGTAAACGAACAGCCGCGTCAACAAACACCGGGTAGGCTGTGCCAGGGTAATCGTGAACCGTCAGCCTAATGTTTTGGCCATAGCCGTTTAGAACGAATCCTGTTTCATCCCCCCGGCCCGCGTCAACACCCCGCACAACTCCTTCCAACTCTACGAGGCTGTACTGCCGTTGAGTGGAAACCAAATCAGCTGCTCCAAGCCGGGTCGGTTTGACTGGCGCGTTTTGGGACACCATCAGTCGAACCGTTGATCCGGTCATGGTGGGGTTGTACTGCCCACGGGTAAGATATCCTGAGGCCTCAATCCACTGGCCGCGCTTCAACTCGACTTCGACGTTCGGATGTTCAACGAGAATCCCACCACTCGAATCTTGCAAGAAAAGCGAGCGGAATCCATCCACCCACGTAATTTGCCCAACAATTCGCGCGCGTACATGAGAGGTAAGACTTCGCGAATCCAATTTGCGCACATCGGCAACGGTTGTTAGAACCTTGTCGCTGGCCCGATGATCAAAACTGACACAGGCCGTCAGCCACGCCACGAGCATGTAAAGGAAGCAACCATTAAGAAGGCGGCGGAGCACTAAGGCTTGATATCGGCAACTATCTCCACAAACTTCATGGGGAACCCAGGCACCCTAGCAAGTCTTAGCGCTACGTGGATACGCGTCAGGATCTCTCTCATCCGCCGGCCCATCCACACATTCCAGATCTTTTTCAACCGCCACTTTCAAACCCGGCTCCACATCGAAATAAAAACCGATCTCGGCTCCCCGCGCCCAGTCGTTCAACGGCGCAGTCACCCGAATCACTCGACCGTCGAACTCTGCCGTGCTTTTTGCGTCGAACGTCGGTACCAAGGTATAGGCCAGCGTAGCTCCGCCCCCAAACGTAACTCTTTCGGACAACTCCCGGCCCGCCGCCAGCGCTTCCACTTCCCGCCGGTTCACTCGCAGGCGCAGGCTATTCTTAAGAAACCGCAACTTCATGCTATCTACGAGTCTATCCGCCATTCGCCGGAATAGACATTGAAGCGCTGTTCGCGCACGAAACCGAGCAGGGTCATTTGCAGTTCAGACGCTGTTTCGATCGCCAGGCTCGAAGGTCCGCCCACTGTCGCCAGCATGGGTGCTCCGGCCATTGCCGCCTTCTGCACCAGCTCGAAACTCCCACGGCTGCTCATAAATACGATGCGCTGGCGCAACGGTATGCGGTCATTTAGAAGCGCCCAGCCGGCGAGCTTGTCCAACGCATTATGCCGTCCGATGTCTTCGAATGCCGCCTCGATTTCTCCGCTTGCCGTCGCCAGTGCTGCTGCGTGCAGTCCGCCGGTTTCCGAAAACCCAGGCTGGAGCGCACGCAAAGCCGCCGGTAAGCGGTGAATCACTCCCGCTGCCAAGCGAAATTCGTCAGCTTCCGCCGGTGGCATGTCTTGCCGCATTGCTTCGCGGCTGCGCTTGCCGCAAACGCCACAGCTCGAACTGACGAACCCATTCCGCGCCAGGCGCCAAGATTCAAAATCGACGCCGCGCACCAGTTCCACCAGCACTTCGTTTGATGGCCCATTTCCCAACACTCGAATATCCGCCAGATCATCGCGCTTGCGGATCACGCCTTCCGCCAACAGCAAACCCGCTGCGAGTTCTTTATCATGGCCCGGCGTGCGCATTGTCACCGCGAGATTCGCCGTGACGGGCGCATCTTTCTGCCAATAGCTCACCGAAATGGCCAGGGGTTCTTCCGCCGCGATTCGATCTGTCACACGCTTGGTAACTGTGCCGGTAACGCGTCGGACGCTGAACGTGCGCAGCGAATCCATTTTCAAGCGGCCACAGCCACCAGATCGTCTGATTCCCGGGCGTGTGGCTCCTCAATGCGCTGGGTCAGAATCGCCGCCAGGATAAAACAGAGACCGCCGGCCACCAAAGCGGCCATGCGGTTGTTGTGGAACAGATGATTCATGATCCAGCCGAAAGCTAGCGATGCGGTAATCTCAGGCAGCACGATAAAGAAGTTGAAGATCCCCATGTAAACGCCCATTTTGCTTTGCGGAATTGCCGACGCCAGAATCGAATAGGGCATCGACAAGATGCTCGCCCATGCGATACCTACACCCACCATAGGAAGCAGCAACAACCATTTGTCGTGAATCAGTGGAATCGAAAGGAACGCCGCCGCACCCGCCAATAGGCAAAACGAATGCGTTTTGCATTTGCCAATCCGTTCCACCAGCGAAGGCAGGAAAGGCGAGACGAGGGCGCATATGCCGCTGTAAAACGCCGAACAATAAGCAGCCCAAACAATACCTTCTGAATAAGCCGCATCGGTTGGCGAAGTGGCGCCGAAAACACTGCGCGCTACAGCCACTGCAAAGTAAAGGAACAGACAAAACAATCCTACCCAAGTGCAGAACTGCACGGCCGCAAGCTGCCGCATGGCACCCGGCATTTGCACCACTGCGCTATAAATCTGGCTCGGGTCGAAAGCCTTCGCACTCTTCAGGCGCCGGCGTTCCGCCTCGCTTGGCGGGTATTCCTGCGTTGTGAAGATGGTCCAAAGGACTGCGCCTAGAAATGCTACCGCGCCCATCCAAAACGCCAGCCGCACCCACGTTGGAATACCCGCTGTGCCCGAGGGCGGGAATAGTTTCAGCATTCTTCCCGTCACAACCGCCGCCGCCACGTTGCCAATTCCGATGAAGAAACTCTGCATCGTAAAGCCACGGGTCCGCTGATCGTCGGGCAGCATGTCGGCCACGAACGCGCGGAACGGCTCCATGCTTACGTTGATGGAAGCATCCAGAATCCACAATGCGCCGGCGGCCATCCACAGCGCGCTGCTCATAGGCATCAGCACCAGCATGCAGGAACTGAGAATCGCACCCACCAAGAAGAACGGCCGCCGCCGCCCCAACCAGCTCCAAGTGTTATCGCTCCAGTGGCCGATCAACGGCTGCACGAGCAAGCCTGTTACCGGCGCCGCGAGAAACAGAATCGGCAGCTGATCTGCCTTCGCGCCAAGGAATTCGTAAATGGCGCTGATGTTGTTCATCTGGAGCGCCCAGCCAAACTGGATGCCCAGAAAACCGAAGCTCATATTCCAGATTTGCCAAAAGCTGAGACGTGGCTTGACCATTAGCCGCTACGTTATCACGCCGTTTGTCATCATCGTAAGAACCATGCAGGATTCGGCCATCGGCAGCGTCGAGCCTATTTTGCTGCTCCTCCTTCTTCTCGTTTCCGCTTTGGCTATTCTTGCCAAGCGGCTGCAGATCGCTTATCCCATTGTGATGGTGGTAGGCGGCCTGTGCCTGAGCCTGTTGCCGCATGCGCCGCGCGTCTCGCTCAATCCGAATGTCGTCTTCCTGGTCATTCTTCCGCCGCTGCTCTTCTTGGCCGCGTTCCATATTTCGTGGCGCGAATTCCGCCGCAATCTGCTCAGCATCATCATGCTCGCTTTTGGACTGGTGAGCTTCACCATCTTTGGTTCGGCGACAGCGGTTCGCTGGCTGATTCCCGGTTTTGATTGGCGCCTCGGCCTCGTTCTTGGTTCGGTCATCGCCGCCACCGACGCGATTGCGGCCACTGCCACCGCCAAGCGTCTGGGCCTTCCGCGCCGCATCACTGAGCTGATTGAAGCGGAAAGCCTAGTCAACGACGGTAGCGGCCTGGTGGCTCTGCGCTTTACTTTAGCGATTGTCTTGGCAGGCACAGCGCCCACGCTTGTGCAAGGCCTCGGCACGTTGTTCTACCTGATTTTCGTCGCGGTCGCCGTCGGTCTTGCCGTCGGCGTAGCGGGCCATGCCTTATTGCGGCGCATTACCGATTCGCCCGTCGAAATCACCATCAGCCTGATCACGCCGTACATCGCCTATCTGGCGGCGGAAAGTCTTGAGTGCTCTGGCGTTTTGGCCACGCTGGCGTGCGGCATTTATATAGGCCGGCGCAGTTCCGGATTCTTTTCGCTGCAAGCGCGAATGGAAGGGTCCGCCGTCTGGAATACGCTCGACTTCATCTTGAATGCCCTGGTTTTCTTCGTGCTTGGCCTGCAATTGCCCACGATTCTGGCTGAGATCCGCGGGCAAAGCCTGATTCGTTTGATCTTTGCCGGCGCGCTCTTCAGCGGCATCGTTGTTCTTCTCCGTCTGTTTTGGGTATTGCCGGGCGCGTGGATCGCTTCGCTGCTGCCCTCGAATCGCGACGCGCTTTCGCCGAAATCGGCGCTGTTGGTGGGGTGGGCGGGAATGCGCGGTGTTCTGGCTTTGGCCGCTGCCTTCTCGCTCCCCGAACATCTGCCCAACGGCGCGCCCTTTCCGCAACGCAGCATGATCATCTATCTGACTTTCTGCGTGATCTTCACAACTTTGGTGCTGCAAGGTTTGAGCATGCCCCGGCTTATTCGCTTTTTGGGTCTCGCCGGCGCATCGCCCGGTGACCTGGAAGAGGAAGAGTGGGCCCGGCGGCAACTCATCGAAACGGCTCTGGCCAAACTCGCTAGTTTGCGTGGAGAAAGCGACGGCCAGCACCTGGAAGCCTTTGAACGGCTCGAAGAATATTACCGCCGCCGTATGCTTTTACTCGAATCCCCTGGCACGGAAATTCACGAAACCGATTTCTATAGCGCCGTCGCCCAACAACTGCGCAACGTGGAACGCGCGGTGGCCAACCATTTGCGTGTCGAGAACAAGATCCACGACGAAGTGCTCCGGAAGTTGGAACGTGAGCTGGATCTTGTGGATGCGCGATTTGCGCCGCGCGATTCATGAGCTTAGACAAACAGAGTCATGCACCCGCGACGATGTGCCTGATTCTCGCCCGCGTGTCCGGCTCTTCGATCTTTTCTAAAATCTTCTTTTTGTTGAAGCGTGAAAGCTGTTCGTAGCGAAGCCGCTCGCCGATGGACAGAATGCGCTCAACCAAGCGTTCATAATGGGGGCGTAAAGGTTCATCCTGATGCAAATGCTTGTTCGCTTCATCGAGGCGTTGTGTCAGCAGCGTTTCGAAATGGGTCGATAGTTTTTGGTCTTCCTCGTCTTTGCGGTTGTGCCAAAGGAAAACCGCCACCGCCTCGTAGTTGTACATCCGATAGCACGGATGCAGCCCTTTCGCATCTAATGTCAGGAAGTGGTGAATCACCGGCCTGATTTTGTCCGCGCTTACGAGCTCCGGGGTTGTCATGTAGTCGAGAAGTTTCCGGCGAATCTGATCCAATTCGCCGTCGACTGACTTCATTTCATCTGAAATGTTCCAGCCTGAATCCTCATCAAGCCCGTACGATTTCCGGGTGCGCTCATACCATTCATTCTTGTCACCATAAAGATCTTTCAAGAACTTGCGTGTGTCCACGTCGAGCACAATTGTGTCGAACGCGTTACTCGAAAGCTCTTCACCGCGAGCCGCCTCCTTTGCGAGCGCCTTGGCGGTGAAATACTCAATAAAAACCCGGTGAGAGAATCTTACGCGGCTTTCCGTATTCTTTCTGAGGAAAGGGCACTTGTGAATGGCCTGCCATGCCTCATCAACGCTAATGTTCGAAGATCTGATCAGGTCGCTCCGCACCTTCTCAATGGGGATATCCAACTCGCCGGTGTTATAGAGGTGAAGAGCCATGGCTGACAGCCCTTCCTCATCCCACTTAAAGGGCTTGCGAACTTGCCGCCGCGCGTCTTCGGATGCGTGCTGAATAAAGCTTTGAATCAACAACGTCGGAGACCGGAGGTGTTTCAAATCTTTCTTGAGCAGGGTTGGCGCGAGATCGCAAAAGATGCGCAGAAAAAGAGGCCGCACTAAAATATCGCGCAGACTGGGTGCGGCCGCCAACTCGCTAGCGACCTCCGGTTTATTACGGCGTTCCAGATAGCTCTGAATTCTAGATTCCGAAAAGGCGCTGAGCTTGAGAAAATATACCGTCAACATCTGCGACAGCTCTTTACCCAATAGTGAATCGGCATCCTCCATACCGAACGCCGCCAGGTACTCCAATCGAACTGCCACCAGGGCGCGCGAGACAAAAGGTTCCTCCGGCTTGCTGGGCATCAGGAATCCAGCCAGTGCCTGCATAAACTTCTGGAGCTTTTGCCGATTCAAGCCGAGTTCGTCTAGCGAATCTAAGATCAAAATCACCCGCCCATTGTGTATTTGCGGGACAAGTTCTGTGCGAACTTTTTCGAGAAAGGTCGCTGGATCGGGTTGCTCTCGCGCCAGCGACGAAAAGAGGAAGTCCACCATTTTAGGCTCGATGGAACCTTCAATAAAAGAATCCGATCCGTAAGCCTGCCGCGAATCCGCCAGGTTAATAGGAAAAGGGATGTGCCCCTTCGCACGCAATCTGCCGCAAAGCTGCTGAACGAAGGAAGTTTTGCCCATGCCATACTGACCTACCAGGATTGCGAGAGACGGAGCGAGCAGAGTTGTCCGGCCTTCCTTCGTAAATAGCTGGAAGGGAGACTCGTGCACCTCGTGGAAATGGTCCTCTGCATCATTGCTCGTCAATTGATTCAGCGTCAAGTCTACCGGCACGTCAACGTAATAAGACGGCTCGTCGCTACGTGCTTCGCTGCCGCTGCCTCGAGAGAATAACCTAAACGCCTGTTCTACCATTTCCTGCCAATTCATGGCGCACCGGCCCCTTTTTGCTGTGGCCTCTCAAAGAGATTTTTGATCGTTCTCAATATTCGCTCCCGCTCGGTTCGGACGAGACGGATTGTTTGATCGAACGGCGCGGGGAGCTGATCCGGGGTAATATCCACAAGCACGTTGATCAGTTTTCCGCTCTCATTAGCCCGCGTTGCCTCCCACTTGACCCAATCGTTCCCAACAGAATTCACCGACCAGAGTACGACAACCGCTTTACTCGACCTAAGCCGTTCCTTAATTAGGTCTCGATAGTTTGGCTGGTCAATTCTCGCATCCCACCACACCGCTATTCCTTGGTCGGAAATCCATTGGCGTTGTTCCGTTGCAATTGTCCTATCTTCTTTGGCATAGCTCAGGAAGACTTGGCCGTTGGCTGCCCAATTTTGAATGCTTCCCTCCATCTTGTAGGCCTCCAGAAAAAAGGGAACCTTCTCGCGCAGGGAATACCGGCCGGCTTGTCTTCTCAGTACGTGAAACTGAGTAAATCTATCTAGCGCCCGTTGTATTTCTCTAGGATCAGTATCCTCGTCTTTGATCTCATTGGCGGAGAAATTCACCGCTGCACGCATGGCAGACTTTAAGCCGACCTCTTGTGTTTGACGCTGGATGATGCCGCGTATAAATGTGCAAACCGCGCCACCGCCATGAATTCTTCGCGCATCCTTAACAAATTGATCGCCGGCGCGACGAAGAGACTCCGAATTTTGTAGCGTGCTCTCCAATAGAACCCAAGGGGAATCAAAACCTAGCGGCCGGGCACCCGGCCACTCCTCGAAATGTGCCTTTAGATACTTCAAAAGGCCGTAGGAGAAATCGTAGTAGCCTTGCGTCACTAATCTAATATCGTCTTGCCTCAGGGGTATCCAGCGCTCATAATCTTTCAGCAATTGATTCAATGAGTCTTCGTCAACCGGAGGAAGAAACATTTGATCGATACCTGCGCCATCGATCTGGTGGTCGAAGAGATTGACAAAATAGAGAAACTTCAGGTTCTGGCCGCCTGCTTGTTGTAAGTCTTTGAGCAATTCCTTCAACTTCTCAAGGCGTTCCGACTCTTCCTCCGATGCCGAAAATGCCAAGTCGTGGATCAGTACGATTTTGGGAATCGCTCCACTCTGAGTGGATTTGCCCGCTACTGCCAATGCCTTCCTCACAAAATCGCGATTATCCCGGTAAGTTGTCACCGGCGAGGACCGCACGATGTCGCAGACAGTGTTTCCGACACGCTGGCTATCATAGAGTGCTCGCATTAATTCCTCTTGCCAGATTCCGTTTAGTCCTGTAATTGGCAGTATTGTGCGATTCTCCTCGAACATCTCCTCGTTCACCGATCGTGCAAAGGCCCCATGGACAAAACTTTCCGGTGTGTCGGTGTGGGATGGCTTGTCTGGAAGAAACAAGTCTTCATCCCATAGAGCGGACTCTGCCCTTTTCACATACGATCTAGCTGAAACAATAGTTCTAGAGACCCGATCGGCTTGATAAGTCGGGTACAGTTCCAAAAGGTTCATACTAAGCGGCCAGATAGAGTTCTTGTGTCTGGGGCCAGTACCCAGGCTGCGATACTCTACTGTAAAAGGCTCAGCATTCATGGAAGTGACGGGGCCCGCACCGAACAGGTGGAGATCGACGTCTTTGAGTTTTTGCCGCAATTCCAAGGGCCAAGGTCTTTCGCGCTCCGCCATATCCAGCAGAGGCGTCTCAGCGGAAACCAGAATCGAAGGCCGAAACCGCGGATACTCGTACGGAAGTTTCCCGATTGCGAAATTCACCTCGTTTACCGCGTTGGCAAGTTCGTTTGCGCCCGGCAGATCTATGCTGTCATGTTCCTTTCCTGACCACCACAGAGCTCCAATCCAATTCAAATTCCGGCAGCGCCGCAAAATCGGTTTCTTTGGATCGAAAACAGGAATATCTTCGCTCAAAATGTTCTCGAAAAAACTATCATAAAATTTCTTGAACGGTTCGAAGTTCAGTTTTCCATTGCTGTCGGTAACATCCGTCTTGCCCGGCGTCAAAAAGATGTGATTTTCGAACGCATCAGTCGGGTTCGGGAGGCACGCCTCGAGCGCGCGTATCACACGCGGCAAAGAATCAAAGCCTGTGGGATTCCCGACTAAGTTCCCACAAAGCACGATGCAGTCGACTTTGCGAATTTCTTGCTGCTTGCTAATTACATTTTCTAGTTCCCCGGCCAACTGACCAGCGGTTTCGGGAACCACGAAGAGGTCGCTTAATTGCAGCAACCTGATTGGGTTGTTTGACACCTACAATACCCTCCGTATGGCAAAAGTCTTTTGTCTCAAATAGACTAATTGTCTTCGATATTACACCATTAATCAGTCTTTGAGAAGATACCGATTCTTGCTTGAACGTGCGGAAAACGGCTCTTGGTGGCATCACCCGCGTGTCTCAGGATCAGGCGATCGAGGGAGGCCTCTCCCGACAGATAAGCCGTCAAGCTTTGGCTGACATCGGCAGAACCTCTGTTTTCTCCGATCCGTAGCGGATCTCGCTCGACGGCTGCCCGGCACATTGTCTCAACAGCCTTAAGTGCGTCGGGAGAACCAATCAATGAGCGAGTCCGATCCCCGCCCAGATTGTTTCGGGGCAAATGTAAATGTTCAGCTCGCCAATTGTGGACAAAAACCCGAAAAGTTTGGCATTCTTCCATCAATCTGCGCAACGGCAAACATCGGTCGGTTCTCGCCGCACTGGCCACGTCCCCCGCCAGTTGCTCATAAATAGTCGTCAGCAATTGGTCGTGCAAAATGGCCGAGTGACTGCCGCTTGTCATTCCTAAGTTCTCTCGAATGCGGTGGTAGTCGGCCTGAACAAGCTGCTCTATGAGCGGTCTGAGGCAGGCAGACACGATCGCCGACAGCAAATTGGCAATTCGCAATCGTAAAGTTGCGGCCTCATAACGGCGTTTCGAGAGGAGTTGAATAGCAACCCGTAAGTGCGCCGCCAAGACAGCGCCAACGAGTTCTGGAATTTGGTGAAGGGCACGGAATTGGGCAAAATACGTATCGCCTTTTAGCGACCGGTCTTGAAAGGCGGCTTCAATGATTTCCGGGCAGACTAAGTTGTCGTACCCAATGTGGGCCGAAATGCGGATTTGGGACAACGCGTGATCCCAAATGGTGATTTCATGGCTCGCTATTCGCGAAAGATGTAAAACCCTGAAAGTGGATTCGTCAAGATTGCCCGAACCGAGTACTGTGGTAAGCCGCTCTTTAGGGACGGTCGCTACAATTGCATGGTCGAAGCGTTGTAGGGCCTCCAATGTGAGCCGGTATGGCTTCGACTCTCCTATGTGAATCGTCTTTTTGGCGTTTGTAAGGGGAGCCTGGTTGGCAGTGAGGGACAGTACCGTCAAGATCCGCTGAAACCCATAGATCCAACCCATCTTCAGACTCGCGCATCCCAGATCGCCTCGAACAAGATCGGCCGTTGCACGATTTAACAGGTCAGTCGTGTTGTAAAGCGCGACTTCTACGCTCTGTAATATCGCCCGATGAACTGCTGCGGCGGAGCTTGGTCTTAGAAAATATCTTTCCTGCGTTCGACCAAGAGTTGGAAGGCTCTGTAACTCGTCGTACGTCGCGGCAATCGGTCCCAAATGATTCTCGACCAACGCGGTAGCTCCTTTTAGAGGAATATCACAAAGCCGCAGGATTTGCTTGTTTTAGACGGGTGTGCGACATGAAATAGA
>PMSX01000250.1 GCA_003167495.1 Bryobacterales bacterium
CGCACTCTTATAATGCGTTGGGCGCCGTCGGGCGTCGGCGGCAGATTCAGACGAGCGCGGCCATGGGTTGAAGTGAGGTTTTGAGCAGTCACCTCGCGCACGGATAATCGGACGGATGATTGCGCCTTCGGCGCGGATGATGTTGCCCTATCCGGCGGCCGTCCAAAAAAATACGTTTTTGGATGATCGCTGACAGAGAGGGCGCGACCAACCTTCACTCCTGCGATTCTCACAAGAATTGTGAACTTTGCGGCGGGAGATTGCCTCCAGCGCTCTCAACTTGTAGTCGGATGCCACGAGGAGACACGAAGACGATAAAGTCATTGATCTAATCTCGGGTCCAGAGCACGCACCCGCTTTTACGATGCGCTCGAAAAACTGCGCGGCGGAAATGCACGTCCTTACGGCACGGCGCTATTGTCTTCTCTCTCAGGTTATCGACGTGAGTGCTACCGCAACCTCAGCGGATCTGAGGAATGCAGCGGCAAGATCGAATCCACGAGCAAGGCAGCAAGCACGAGTTTAAAAGGTTGCACCGAAATTAAAATAGCCGCTTTGCGTCGGGCGCTTTGACGCGTAATCCAAATGGCAGCCCCTTCTTTGAATAGCAGGCAAGCAGAAACGGCTTTGTAAGCGCTTGAATCTGCTGATTGAATAAGGCTTTTCTCCGATACGTCCCCATAAACGCCCTCTGATCCCGCGATCATTTCACAGGTGGACACCCAATAGTCTTGACGGAAAAGGGCAGCGGTCATCGCCGCGACTGACCTTCTCCCGCTTAACCCTCGTCACACCTTTGGCGGAAGTGACGGTCCGTTCAATGGCATCTGCCAGGACCGTGCCACCGGCCTCTTGGCGGCCAGCCGCGTCCGCAAAGGATAATCTGGAGATAGCCTTTGCCAATATCCATTCCAGATTCCGAACTTACAATAACCTTCGTTCGGGCCACGGGTCCGGGCGGGCAGAACGTCAACAAGGTCTCCAGCGCAGTCCAACTTCGCTTCGATATCGGGCAATCTCCCTCTCTTCCCGACGAAGTACGACATCGCCTTCGAACATTAGCCGGCAATCGCGCGACGCGAGACGGCGTATTGATAATCACCGCCCGCGAGCACCGTACGCAAGAGGCCAACCGCGCCGAAGCTCGCGCACGACTGGACGAATTAATCGCACGTGCTCAAGTCGTTCCCAAAACTCGCCGTCCCAGCCGGCCTACGCTTGGCTCTAAGGTCCGTCGACTCACCGCAAAATCGCGCCGCTCCTTTTCCAAGAAGCTGCGCGGCCGAACCGACGACGACTGAGCCGCCGTGTCCGTTCTTGCAGCGCGCTTGCGTGATGTTCGGAAGCCCGTGGCGGGTGGCTGTTCCGGGCGGCTACAATCCGGACCCATTCCGCGAAACGCACTGTCAGTAGTAGCGCGTTAGGTTAAGGGCTGGATAAGCTGACCCAAACGCCCACATGACTGGAAGGTTGGTTGATTTGCGCCATGCTTTTGGCTGCGGCATGTGGAGGCCGCAACTATGGCAAAACGGAAAGCGAAGCGCGCACCCAAGCTCGTACTCAAATTGGCAGACTTAGAACAATCCAAGTCTGCAGTGCTGACAAGTCTTTCATCCGCCAGTTCTCAGCGCTCCTATGACCACGCCATCCGAGAATTCGTCGAGTGGTATTGCTCCGAGCCTCGTTTGGCATTCAACAAAACTGTGGTAACTCGATACCGGATTTCACTAGAGCAGCGGCATTACGCACCATCTACAATCAACCTCCGGCTCGCCGCCGTGCGACGCCTTGCTTATGAAGCCGCCGATAGCGGCCTTCTCAGTTCAGACCTGGCGGCGGGAATCAGGAGAGTCAAAGGTGTGAAAAAGCTGGGAGTCAAAATTGGCAACTGGCTCACCGCAGAACAAGGGCGGCGGCTACTGGCAGCCGGGCGGGGTGACAGCCTCCGCTGTAAACGCGATTATGCCACGCTGGCGATCCTGCTCGGCTGTGGGCTGAGAAGAGCGGAAGTGGCTGCGCTTCGCATCGAAGATGTGCAGCAACGAGAAGAGCATTGGATCATCGCTGATAATGGTTGGCAAGGGTCGCCACATCAGAAGCGTACCGGTTCCTGACTGGGTAAAGAAGGGAATCGACGAGTGGACGCAAGCTGCCGGTATCCAAACCGGTCCGTTGTTACGCCCGATCAATAAAGGCCAAAAAATCGGGGGATCTGGCTTCAGCCCGAAGGTGATCTGGGGCATAGTAAAGCGGATCGCCTCAACCTGCGATCTGAAAGTGATCGCTCCGCATGATCTTCGAAGAAGCTGCGCGCGTTTATGTCATCAGGCCGGAGGCGAGTTGGAACAGATTCAATTTCTGTAAGGCCATGTTTCAGTTCAAACCACGGAGCGGTACTTAGGATGCAAACAGCGATTCAAGAATGCCGTCAACGATTCCATCGGAATTGAGCCTGCCGAATCTTAATGAGCAAGGCTCCCATAGACATGCACGTGCGCCCTGCTCAGCTGATACTTTGACCCTATGTGGATGACGCTGACCATCCGCGCCACCAACGGGAGACCAGGACCATGTGCACTACAAGAAAAATCTGAATTTCGAACCCACACTATCCTTTATTGTTTACGGCTTGAGATCGGAGATTTCGCTAGAATTTCCGTGGCTACCGCCTTCAGCCGCCGATCGACCAGTGCGGCCGGCGCCCCCAACTGTTTTTGGATCGTCTTGCCTAGCTCCGTTTCAGCCAGTTTAGGATTCTTCGTGGCCACAAGACGCGTGCGCTCCGCCTCCACGGCTTTCCGGATGTTGCCTTTGCCGAAGATTTCGTTTTGACAGTCTTCGCCAAAACTTTGAAATTCCAATTCGCCTTTGTCAGTCAAGCGGAAATCAACCATGAAGTCGCGAATAAGACGGAGTTCCGCCAATTCAGCGTTGTCCCATTCATCCAACATGATGATGGCGTCTTCTTTGTTGCGAGCGGACAGAAAGGATACGTCACCGTTTGGCCAGCGGCACATGAACATCGGCATACGGCGATTGTACGCATTTTCGCGCTCCTCTGTGTGGTGCGCGAAAACAATCTTCCTTGGCAAACCCTTGACGACCTTCAGGGGAGTGATCGGACAGGTCCGCAATCGAAAGTTGTCGCTCAATCCAGACCGCTTCTCCGGAAATCCGCAAGGGCCGAAATCGCCCAGATAAGTTGGGACGGGTGATACGCGACATAACCATTTCCTGAAAAGAGAGCTGTGTTGTCGTCTATAAATCAAAGTTTGATTCAGTTTGTCAACGATGAGTGGATGCGCCGTTCGATTCCGGCAATATATCGCAGACGAGAAAGAGCGATAATGCAGGTATGGCGGAAGAACGCTACTTGAAAGCTCTCCAGGTCGGCGGAACATCACTGACGGTGGCCGAACAGCAAGATATTTCATCTCGCTATTCAGAGTATGAGAAGCTTGCGGCGCGCGCTGTTGAAGTATTTGGGAGCGAGGTTGACGCTACCCAGTGGCTTTCAACCCCGAGTCGGGATTTTGCTGGTCGGACTCCGCTGCAAGATTTCGTAAAACAAGGTTCTAGTCATGCCATCGAAGTGCTTGGAAAGATTGAGCACGGAGTGTTCTTCTGACGCTGGAGAATGAGCAACTTCCAGAGATTGATCTATCCCAACCCCTAATTCTTTATCGAATCTGCAGGACTATTTATGCCGATCTCAGCGGTTTGGGAGCCACCAAGTTTCCGTCACGGTGGAATAGAGAAGGTCAACGCGCGGTTTATACCGCTACCTCTCAAGCACTCGCGCTGGCCGAAATGCTCGTCCACTTGCCCAAAGGGTCGCAGCCTAAGGGGTACTCGACGTTGAGAATAACGTTGGACCCTTCCGACGCAGTGCTTCGGCGGAGTCTTCACGCAGGCAAGCGCTGGTTTGACCGAGTAGGTGTTGCATTAGCAGAACATCCAGATGATCCCATTGCCTTCATCGTACCGTCTGTAATCGTACCTGAGTATAATGTTGTTCTCTATCCCCGTCCCGAAAACTTTGAACCAGAGTTCGTGCGTATCGAGTCTGTCGAGCCCTTCGAATTCGACGCGAGGATGTTCGAGAATCTTCCCGCAACATTTCTTCGATAGCTTACTAACAAATCTTAAAGCGGCAGAGAGAAGGGCACCACGAGCACAGCAGATCAGCGGATGCTGGCCGACTTCCCGTTCTCGATGAAGGCGAACAACCGATTGCCAAACGCGCGTTGCGCGGAGCACCGACTGACTAGATGCTATTGTGATTCTCGTCGGCCGAGTTGCTTGAGCGAGTCGCGGAACTCCAAGCCTCAACTGGATGTCGTCGCGTGAGAGCTTTTGGCCGTCAACGGCGCGAATGAACAGGTGATTGTGCTCACCATCTGCTCAAGCCATGCTTCGAAGTAGCTGCGGAAGACCTTTGGATTGCCTGGACCTCAGACAGACGCCGTCGGATCTATGTTGCTTTGAAGTAACTCGGGCGGAAGCCACGGTTCATCGCTTCGGATCTGAGGTTGAATTGCCGTGCTCTGAAAACTTACCATCTTTCCTCAACCGTTCCATCGCCTGACCTATAACTTCCTGGGCTTTCTTCGTTCAAGCTCGATCTTCTTAAGCATCACAAGGTCTGCTGGAGTCAACGGGATCGGGTTTTTCGCGGGATCGAACGGCCGTTCTTTGGGCTTGCTTTCCTTCAGATAGGTGCCCACGGCCGCCGCCGCTGTTACGACTCCGGTAGTAAGGTTACCGAGGCTCATTCGTCTATCGAATTTCTCTTTTCGGTCTGCTTTCCTCGCCGCCTTCTTTGACTGGTCGGCGAGAGCGCTACATCTTGCGCAAGACAGTAGCTCACCGTTTGCTCCGAAAACGACACCTAGCATTGCCTGACAGTTAGGGCGCGCGGCTCCCATATTCGCCATCAAACCTATTGTAGCCTCGCTCCACCAAGCTAGTGCCGACGTTTCCGGTCGACCAGCCGACTTCAGAAAAAGCCGCTAGTGATCAACGCTGCAGTGTTTTTTGTATCCGCCGGAGACATCTTAGCTCCTGTCGAGTTTGCGCGAACTTAGTGAACGATTTTAGGTCTTGCTGTGCGATGTGACGAACGCTTTTCGCTGGCGACTTGGATATGATTTCTAACTGCAACCAGGCCCGAGCGTCGTAGAATTTTCCCTCTCGGGGCCATCGCGGCTTCAACGACCTATATGGTCCGACGGATTCAATCGTGCCTTTCCTGATCGAGGTCAGAAACCTTGATAGACGCGCCACGTCATCACTTGGGTTGCCGACGAGATCGGCCTGCACCTCCGAAAATTCTTCCCATTGGCGGGCCGCAGTAATCGCAAGGAGAGCTCGCGCCACGACTCCTGGAAGATTCGGGGAGTTGGTGCCCCGAAGAGGCGAGCCGATCTCCAACTTCTGCGCCGAGAACCAATACAGTGCAAGTAAAGCTGAAGCCTTGCCGTACGGTCTGCCGGTCTGGCCCTTAAGTTCTCCATTCGCAAATTGCCGCGCAAGGGTTACAACTGTTGCCTCGCTCGCCCGTTCACAGTCGAGCAGCAAACAGGACTCAAAGAACATAGCCTCAGTGGCTTCGTATAGAGACTCACCGCGATCGCAGTACTCCCGGAACAGGGATGTTAATTGGTCGGTCCTGTTTCTCTGCGCATAATACATGAAGATGCGTGAGGCCAGTTCGGGAAACGTTATCAGGTCTTCGTAAGCGCGCGATTCGAGAGCCGCAGAATCAACCTTTGTTGCGATCGAATAGGCGCGTTTCAGCACTTTGTCCCAGTGGCCTTCGCGGTCCGCGCGAGCGCAGATGTCAATCCAAAGACTCTCAAATGCACCGCGAGCGGCGGCCCGTTCTTCCTCGAGCCGTTCTTTCCAGCTTGTCTCCCAGGAATCGAGTGCCTCGTTTGGTAATAGCTGAAAGTGTTTAACGATCTGGTCTTGTGTTAGGAATAGCGTCTTACCGGCGTTGAGTGTCAGCCGCTGCGATGATAACGAGGTATTCAAAACTCTGACGATTTGTCGCCCTCCGGTCATGGACATAGCGCCAATGTTTTGGTCATCCATCCAGCGCACGTAGTACTCCTCGCCTACGTTCTCAACCACTCTTCTATCGTGTTCAAAAAGAAATACGTGTGCTAGTTGACGGGAACAGTCGAATTCGTCCACTGGTATTCCAATCCGTGGATTCGGCGAATGCCCCGCAGGTGGCTTGAACTCCTCAAGGATACGGCCTAGTAATCCGACCGCTTTACGCGGGAGCCCGAGCGGTGACAGGTATTCCATTAAGAGCTCGTGGTTTATGGAATCGAAGTAGTTAGTCACATCGGTAACAATTAGGACGTCGTAAAGCCCATTTAACATTGTGCGGGTACGGTATTGGTTGTAGCGCCGCCAAAGCTCAAATAACGCAGCGGAAGCATCCGCGATCGAAATAGTTCTTCCAACTGGAGTTGACGCATGTCGCTTAGAGAAAAATGCTCCCGCGACTTTCTGGGGTGTAGCAATGCGGAGCGCCTCGTCGCACAAGAGCCGGTATACTATTGCATCGCGGACATTTGGTACCGTAATTACCCGGTACGCGCCCTTTGATTTCGCCAATTCGTAGCGAATCGGAGCTGAAGGTACAAAGGCTCCGTCACGTAAGGAATTCTGCAGTTGCGGCAACGTCGCATCTATTGTGACGTTCCAATCGAGCCAATCAATGACATCGCGTACGATGTGCTCCCGAACTTCTTTCCGAATCTGGCGCCACGTCCGCTTTAGGTTTCGAGGCTTATTAGCAGGAGGAACCGCTCGTCGTCGGTCGTCAGATTGTTGACTGGGTTGTCGCCCGACGAGCTTGTGTTTGTCGCTGAGTCCGGCATTGATGGCTATCCTACTCCGCATCAGTCGCAGCGGGTGCTCGCTCAGCTTGAGACCTTCGAATTAGATCCCTGACTGTTGATCGGATAGATACCGATAAACGCCGCTCGATTCCTGCGATCCGTGCTGGCGATTCCAATCGGCAAGCCGACATCTCTGTAGGAAGCCGCGCTTTGCGCTTACTGCGTTAGCCTATATGGCGCTTGCGCAACCAAAGCCTAAGTAGGTCTGGCGCGATCTTGTAGGTTCTCATGCGCCCTTTGCCTGTTTCGTCGACGATGCCGGCAGTGACAAGTTCATCCATCAGTCCGGAGACTGAGTCTGAAGGCATGGTCGGGGAGCCAAGGCGCTTCAATTGCTGGGCAATGTCCGACAAGGATACTTGCTGCGCGGGCTCATCCGCGGCTTGCGCCAACGCACACAAGGCCTTCCAAGGCAGACCGTTCGACATATCCTTAAAATCGGTATATAGCAAACCGAGGTTCACCTTCGAGGCAGGATCTTTCAAAACGTCGTCGGCAATGGCGTCCACGTCCCTCTTGCGAATACTGGCGGACCGGCGCACTCTAGAAGTGTTCATCAGATGCGAGCACAACAACTGAATAAGGTAGGGAAGGCCGCCTGTCAGTTCTAAAATGGTGCGAACAGCCTCATCTTGATAGGAAATATTCGGGCTGACGGGATCTTTTATTAGCTGCCGGGCCGCTTGCTCATCAAGCGCCCGTAAGGGAATTCGATGATGCGTCTTAAACAGCTCGAGCGTTTCACGTTCTTCGATTGCAAGGGCGCGATGGCGGCCGCAAATCATAAGCTGAAACGGAAGTGTCGGGTCTTTCGCCAGCGAACCGATCCAGCGCATCAGTCCAGCGTCGAACGCTTGCTGAACTTTCCTTTCGCGGGCGCGTTGAAAGACACGTTCAATCTCCTGGAATTCGTCGATAAATAGGATTAAGGAAGCGTTCAGCGAGCGAATGACACTTTTTAAAAGTGATTTAAACTTTTCGTACCGTTCGGTATCGAAGGCTGCGCGGGCGATTTCACTGTATGCATCCCGGATTCTGCGCTCTTCTTTTTCGTTTTGCGGTGCGTTTCCCACTTGATCAGCTAGGCGATTCGCAATTGTGAGGAAAAAGTCCATGTAGGTGTTGAATGAACTCCAGTCAGCGAACATGTCAATCCTGATGACTACGAAGCGGCGGCCATCGGTAGGCTCAGTTTCCAGTCGCTCCAGCGCCCGCTCGACCAAAGAAGTTTTCCCCATACGCTGGAGCCCTAAAACTAGCGCGCTTTTGCCTGCAGCTAGGTGCGAAGTAAGCTCGGAAAGCTCTTGTTGACGACCGCGGAAGAACATCTTGGCTGGATGTTCGAAGTCGTAAGGATTCGAAATCCGCTCTGGAGCTTCGTCCATCTGTTTGGTGATGTTGAGCGGATGAGTCGCGATAGCTTTCTGCAATGCCTCTCCCATTTGGGTCTCAGATCCGACTTGCGGCTTCGGCACTGGAATCGTTGCGGGCGGAGCCGCCTTTGGCTGATCCTTTTGGGGATGCGCCTCCCAGTAATCCTTGACACGCTGTCTGATGCCTTCGGTTATGCTGTAATACGCCTTATCTGAGTTGGCGAAGTTCATTACCGGCTTGCCATTTTCCGGCAGACATTGCAGTTTCGCGAACGGTGCTTGCGACCATACAACAGCCCGAAGGAGCACTGGTATCACAATGGCTTCGCCCGCTTCGCTTCGTTCAAGCGCTCTTGTCATCTCTTTGCCGTAGCAATAGCGAGATGCCATGAAGTTGTTGCCTATTAGCAAGAGGATTAGATCGGCATCCTCAAGATGGTGGTCTATTTGGTCTTGCCAATTGTCGCCAGCAAGTATTTGACGGTCATGCCACCTGTTGATGAGATTGGCATTTTCGAGGGCGGCCAGGTGACTCCCCAACTTGTCTCGCATCCCCTGATCTTGCCTTGCGTACGAGAAAAATACCTTTAACGGACATCGGCCTGGAGCTGCTGCACTGCTGGTCATGAGCTTAATTTAGGGTAAGGCTTGAGGCTTAACCAGGGAGTATATCTCACCGACTCGGGTCGGCGTCCAACGAAGCGCTGTACCCTGAATCAAAAGGGTGCCAGCCTACGCATGTCGCCCCTGGCGATGGCAAGTGTTAATCGCGGGTCAGCTACGTTCCCGTAAGCGGCAAAAATGTTGTTAGGGCTTCCGACTTGCCAAGGATCAACCCATATCGATCGAATTCGTACTGATAAACGCCGCTTGATCCTGCGATCCCTGCTCGTGAGCGTGCCGACGATTCCAAAGGAGCCATGCCGACTTCCGATCCCGAAAGCGTTTAGCCTCACGCCAAATTCGACTTTTCGATGAAAGCGATGCGTCACAAAAAGCGTCCGGTTAGCCGGAAAAGCGAATATTGGCTCTGACATCGTTGCGTGGACGCATCGTTGTACTCGGACGGGGTGTAGAAGAAGCTGTGAAATCCCCGGTCAACAACGTTCTCAGTTGGCTGCATGGGCGTCGCTTCCTTGTGTTCTTGTTGCACTTCCCCGAATGTGAAGTGATCATCACGTAGACCGGTAAAGCCGCTATCATATGACTATGAGTGAGCGAGAGTTCTGGGCAGGTTGCCCCGATGTCGAGGTAGATCCCGGCAAGCTGTCCGGCCAACCAACAGTCGGCGGATACCGCCTTGCTGCCGAGACGGTGGTCGACTATGCAGAGTTAGGTTCAACACCTGAAGAAATCGTCGAGTACTTTCCTGGAACACCGCTCGATAAGGTCAAGAGCGTTCTGGCCTACTACTACGCCCATCAACCCGAACTGACGCGCTCAAATTGAAGCGCGTTCTCGCGGATCACAATGTTCCGGCGCCACTGCTACGGCTGCTGAAGGCGGTCGATATCAAGATGGCATCGTCGCAAGGATGGCAGAAGCTAATGAATGGAAAGCTTCTCGCCGTCGCCGAAGAAGCTGGTTTCGAAGTGCTGCTATCCGGAGATAAAACCATAAAGGACGAACTGCTCATAGGCGGTCGCAAGATCGGCATGGTCTGTATGAGCGATAACCATTGGCCCGCCGTTGCTGAATATGGTGGCGAGATCAGCAAAGCCATTGAAAAAGTGAAGCCCGGCCAGATTCTTTCCGTGTTCTGCGGTCAGTTCTCGCGCGGTAAAACCAAGCGTAAGCCAGCACCTTAATTCACATACTCCTTAGGCTTGGCATCTGCGCGCGGCAATCACTGGAAGGGCGGCTTGTGGTCTCGCTCGATCTTTCGGCGGTGGCGCCAAGCACTTCGGGAGCGAACTTTGTCGCGTGAGCGTTACCGTTACCCAAGCGGCAACACCGTCATCAAAGCTCAACTTGGCTTGACGGAATCGCCTGGTTTAAATTTCTTCAAATGCTTCGACGCAGCTTGGTCCACTAGTGCATCAACGTACGCCGCCGAGGCGCCCAGTTCGCGTTGAAGAGCCTTGCCCTGCTCCGTGGCAGCCGGAGTTCGCTCGACGCTTTTCAGCCGCTCTCGCTCGGCGCTTACCGCATCGAAGAGAATCTTCTTGGCGGCCGGTCGATATTCGACGGATTCAACCGGATCTTCGATACTGTGATCTTCAAAGGCCCGCTTTTTAAGCGCTTTGTTGAGCAACGGATAGGCTTTCTTCATGATCTCAGGCCCGGTCTCCTCGCCGAATTGCTTCAGCCGGAACGAGCCGTTGTCAGTCAGTTCAAAATCCAACAAGCAAGATTCCATCATCCAAAGCTGGGCTGGCTCCTCCCCTAACTCGTCGAGCTGGATGAGCGCGTGCGTTTCGTCGTCCGCATCCACGATTGAGAAGCTTCCATCGGGCCATCGAGCGCAAAAGGCAGGCATGTCGAATCTCCTTAAAGAGTTGTATCAGAAATTGCTGACCAAAGTGCGAATCCGCGCCGACGGCGCACCATCGGAACACACCACGCGGAAGTTCCGGCCGTGGAAATTGTTATTTCCCATAACGCCGTTTCGAGCTCCGCCAATACAGCTTGTCGGCTGCTACAAAAACCGTGTTGGCCGTGATACTCTAAACTCCGTCCACTGAAAAAGCCCCGTTTTTGGGTTTAGCCATCAACAACACATCACAGAGCAGGCGTATCAATAATGGGTTTCTCTCCGGCCGTGAAAGCCGCAGCACTTGCCGCATGTGGCAGACACTGTTGCATCTGCCACAAGTTTTGCGGTACCAAGATCGAATGTCACCATATTGTTCACGAGGCCGAAGGCGGAGTTGACGCCTTTGAGAATTGCCATTCCCGTGTGCTTCGACTGTCACTCGGATATGCGGTCGTACGATTTCAAGCATCCCAAGGGTTCCAAGTACACCCCTGACGAGTTGAGGCAGCACCGTGATCGATGGTACGAAAAGGTCGCTGTCGGTGTCAATCCGGAAATTATTTGCGAATCTGGCCTGGTTGCCGGATGGAAATTAAATGCGAGTGGCCGGGCGCTATTTGCGAATGGCTCAACCCCCAAGCGATTGGATGAGGGCCTCTGTAACCATTGATTCTATTGAGTTGCGACAGTGTGTGCGTTTCTTCTAGACAGTGCTTATGCTCTTAGAGCCACGACGATGAGCAGACCGAGAGCAGCGCCGTCGCTTTCGTTCAAAAGGCAATCGCGCGTTATGAATAGGTCACGATGAGAGTGCCCGGACCCTTGTATTTATTTAGGCTGGGGTGCCTGTCTCCAGGGTCATTCGCAAATAGCGCCCGGCCATTCGCGAATAACTTCCGAAATGACAGAGCAACGAACATATTCAAAATTCCTCCTGCATTGGATTCGTTTGCGGTATCTGAGCAACGACGCCGGGTTGCCGCCGACCTAGAGTGGCTTAGGATTGCACCCGAACGGAGCGCACTTTTTTATGTAAATGCCAAGTGCGATAGCGGTGACGGCAAGCCCAACACCCACCACGATCAGCACAGTGCGAGTGGTGTGCGGCTTCTTGTCGAGCCGCTTCACCGAAGCCACATCATCGAACGCAATCTGCCGCTCTCCCGAGCCCGCTGCTACCAGCGCGAAACCGGTGCCTGACACCACACCTGTAGCCCCACGCATTTTTTGTTTGTTCTTAAGGCGCAGTTCCACCTGGGTGCCTGGCGGCAGCGCGGTGATCTCGGCCGCCACGCTCTCCGCGCCAAAAGCCGTGGGCACTAACTGCATTGCGATTAACAGGGCCAGAGCAATGGATAATGTCTGTCGCATGTTTTCTCCTAGGGGAGCTTGCTCGAGTTAGATACCACTCCGCTCAATTCGCTCTTTGGCACGGGAGGGACGAAGTTTTCGAGCGACCAAAGGTCGAAGCCATTGTCAAAATCGCCAACAGAGACGATGATCTTGCTCCCGTCCGGGCTGACCTCCAAGGTGCCGGGAAAGTCTCGCGTCAACTCGATAGCGGCTCGGCCTTTCTCAACGGCTTGCTGGTACTGCCGGGCGTAGTAGGAGTTCTTAACCAAGTGGAAATTTGTCATCGGGTCGAGCAGTTCGAGTTCAGTGGCTATTTGCGCCTGTTGCAGCGCATGATCATGATGGCCGCACCAGGTACAGAAATGCGAATACATCATTCGGACATGGGGGTTCGCCGGTTCCAGGCTGATGGCCTTGTGAAACGCATCTCTCGATTCGTTCCAGCGCCACTGATACATGCGCAACATAGCCAGGGTGTTCTGCAGCATGCGGAATCCTCTGTCAGCAACAGGCCCCGCGATATGAAATCCTCTGCCTGAGGCAACGCATGGGAAGGCGACAACTCGCCCATCAAAGCCGCCAGCAAATAGTAAAGTGCTGCTCCGTGATAATTCAAAGCGTCGGCCGGATCAAGCCGGATCGCCTCCGTGAAATATTCCAGGCTGCGCTGCGCGTTGGGCGGCGTATGGCGCTTAATGAGGTGATGTCCTTTCAAATAGGCCTTGTGTGCTTCGGAAGTCTGCTGCTGGGGCAGCGTGGCTTGCATCGCACGCTTTACCTTTAGCGAAACGTGGCCGACAAAACGATAGCCTAGTTTCGGCACGGTTTCGATCAGGCACGGCGCCTGCGGAGTGTCACCCAGAACTTCGCGCAATCTGCTGACGGCGGAATTTAGACCGTTCTCAAACTCAACAAACGTTTGATCGCTCCACAAGCGGCGGCGCAGTTCGTCGCGTGTGACGGTCTCGCCAGCCCTCTCAATCAGCGCGACCAAGATGTCAAACGGCTGAGCGCGCAGACGCAGACGCCGGCCGTGCTTGAGCAGTTCGCGCCGGTCCGTATCGGCCACGAACGAGCCGAACTCGATCAACATGGGAGTAATTGTATCGAAATTTCAATCACTTCCGTGTCAAGGTATTTCCAAGGTTCGGGCGATTCGCTTTTCGTTTAAGCTTTTCTTGCGTAGACGGGAAGGGTGCATGGCCACGGCGCAACTTGGGACTTCATCAAAAACAATAAAGCAAGCTGTTGTTGAGCGTTGGTTCTTTACAAGTATGGCGCTGGCCATGATCGCCATAACCGTTGCTGGGTTCGGCCCCTCAATCGTAAATCCCGCGGGGCGTCGTGGGCCGATTTCCCTGCTCGCCGCGGTGCACGGAACTGTATTCTCCGTGTGGCTCTTGCTCTTTCTCGCGCAAACCTTGCTAATTGCTACTGACCGCGTTAACTGGCACAAGCGGCTCGGAATGGCCTCGACCTTTGTCCTCGCCTTGATGCTCCCTTTGGGGTACGAGGCGACGATTGCCATGACTCGGCGCGGCTTCGATCTGAGTGGAGATCAACATGTCGATCTGCATCCGCAAGTCGGGCAATCGCTAACGCTCGACGCGCTGACCGCGTCGGTCTTCAACTTCTGCTACTTATCCGCCTTTGCCGCATTAACCATCGCTGCGATTTGTTACCGACAGCGGCCGGCAATACACAAACGCCTGATGCTGTTCGCCAATATTGAGCTGATTGGAGCCCCTATGGCGCATCTCTTGGGACACGCGAATTTACTCACGCCGGCAACAGTCATGATTCCATTAGTGATGTTTTTGTTTGCCGCCCTTGTCAGAGATTACCTGGTGGAACGGCGCATTCACCCGCTGACAGCGGTGCTTGCCATTGCGTTATTCATCGCACAGCCCGTTGAGGGAGTGCTCATCGGCCCCAGCCCGTTGTGGCACCACTTTGTCACTTGGCTTATTGAATAGCCGGTTCTGAATGGGCACACCGCTTAACGTGGCCTTCGCTCCTAGAACGGAGGAGGGTTATCTTAGCGCTTATGGTGCAGGCCCCCGTGTTGCCGATCGCCGCAACCCCGCGAAAGAACGGGAAGCAGAGGGGTCTGTGAGGTACGCACAGACGATGGGAGAGAGGATCGAGGAACTAGCCAAACTCTCCAGTACGCTCGCCAACGCTTCAGAGGTCTTGGAGCGGTGCAAAGCAACTCTCCTCCGGCGCACGCTGAAGCCAGATAACCGGAGAAAATGAATGGCCTGGAAATTAATGAAGTGGTAGAGCTCTCGCGACTTTACAATCTACAGGGGCCAAACTACAACGGGAGCAAGCCCGACTCCTCCAGGACCTTTTGAGGGCGGGCGCGGGATTGCAGGATGCGGCCGCGCTGCTCGAGGTGTTCGGTGTTTCACTGGCGAGCTGCGGAATGGTATCGGAGGAAAGGACGGGGATCCTCCAGTGACAGCAGAGGAGCTGGTAGTACTGCAAAGGCGCCATGACATTCTGACGAGGAAGCTGAGTGTGCGGATAGAAAACGCCCTCCTCCGGCGACTCAATGGCGAGAATGATGTGTGGGACTCTGATTTCGAACTCTTGGATATCAGTAGATCATTGCAATGGACCTCGGAGAAACTGTGGCGCTGTAAGGCCAAACTTCTCGAAAGGATTTTAGGGGGCGAAACTGTATGGGATGCGGCGACGGCGCTAGAGCTGTTCGGGGTAGACGTTGCGAATTGTCTGGCTTTCCGTGAATATAGAAAGAAGGAGGAGGTCCTCCAGTGAAAGTGGATCCGTTACGCGAATCGGCCAAAGCGTGGCTGGCCGCGACGATCTCCCGGCACCTACACCCAGCCTTGGGCGACCAGCAAAGTATTGCCCAGGCTGCAGCTACAGCGGAACAGGTGGCATTTGAGGCCGGCATGCCCATAGAGGAAGCTGCTGCCCTGGCCGTCGCCTGGGCGGAGGAACGGAACGAGGAGGCAGGGCTTACGCAATGAGAACGGACATCGAGCGCTCCAAATTGTTAAGCGTCCCAGAGCTCCGCGCGCGCGGCTGGACGTTGAGCGCGATTGCGCAGTTTCTCGCGACACATGATGACGAACGCAGCAATCCGGTTCACAAAGACGGGGCGCCCATGAAGTTTTATCGGCGGGTCAGAGTTGAGATGATCGAGCAGACCAAGGAGTTTCGCGCGTATCGGGACTGGCGATCCCGGCCGATTGGATTCCCCGTGGGGAACTCCAAAGGCTAGCCTTCGTCAATTCGTCTTTTCGCTAGCCACAGATCCCATGCCACCAATACTGCGCTACGTGTCACGCGGTGCCTCGCTACTCGTTTCCCTTGCTTTCTGGTGTTGCGTAAATGTACTCACAACCTGAGAGACCACCGCCTCATCAAGCAAGATAACGCCCTGTTCGGAAACTACCAAACTACGCTTTGATTTTCGAAGATAGTCCATACCGAGCAAAAGACCGCAGTTGTTTTTTTCCAAGATGATGAGTCCAACCGTGGCAGTATCCTCTCCCTCTAGTCTCACGGAACCCAACGCTAGGAGCTTCGTGCCTGTACGTCCATCCGCGAGTGTGCACTTACTCGTGCCGTAAAGCGTCAGTCCTATCGGGAAGGCCGAAAGCATGGGCATCAGCAAAAAGCCTGTAAAGCCTGTGTCTATCATGGCCTCAAAATCCCTGCCTAGTATATCGTTTCAACAAA
>PMSX01000315.1 GCA_003167495.1 Bryobacterales bacterium
ACATCGCACAAAAAGAATACATCTTCCCTCCCCGCCCCTCGATGCGCCTCGTGACTGACACCATCGAATTTGCGGTCGGCCATACACCGCGCTTCAATCCCATTTCTGTCAGCGGTTATCACATCCGCGAAGCTGGCTCAACTGCTACTCAAGAACTGGCATTCACTTTGCGCGACGGTTTCGAATATGCCGATTGGGCTCTGGAACGCGGCTTGCCTGTTGACGAATTTGCTCCGCGCTTTAGTTTCTTCTTCAATGCGCACAATGATTTCTTTGAAGAAATCGCCAAATATCGCGCCGCCCGCAAGATTTGGGCGAGCGTCATGCGCGACCGTTACCATGCGCAATCCGATCGCAGCCTAAAACTGCGCTTCCATGCCCAAACCGCCGGCTGTTCCCTCACTTGTCAACAACCGTATAACAACGTCATGCGCACCGCGTTTCAAGCTATGGCCGCTGTTCTGGGTGGCGCTCAATCGCTGCACACCAACTCACTGGATGAGGCCTACGCCCTACCCAGCGAACAGGCCGTTACTCTCGCGCTGCGTACCCAGCAGATCTTGGCTTACGAGACTGGCGTTGCAAATACCCCCGATCCCTTGGGCGGTTCGCATTTCTTAGAGCGCTCGACGCTAGATATTGAAGCGGCCGCGTATCAATACATGAACCAAATCGATCAACTCGGTGGCATGATCCCCGCTATCGAAGCTGGCTTCCCGCAAAACGAAATCGCGGCGGCCAGTTACCGTTATCAGCGGGAAATTGAGACGGGCGAACGCACCGTTGTCGGAGTCAACCGTTTTCAGTCGGAAGATCAACCGCTCGAACTCCTCCAGCTAGATCAAAGTGCCGGCGAAACGCAGCGGCAAAAACTCGTTCAGCTCCGCGCCCGCCGCAACAATACGGCTGTTTCGCGCGTCCTTGCCGATTTGACCCGCGCTGCCGAGACCCCTGATACTAATGCCATGCCCTATCTGCTCGATTGCGTGCGCGCCTATGCCACGCTGGGCGAAATTTGTGAGGCGCTCAGAAGCGTTTTCGGCGTTTATACTGAAACAAACCATGTCTAGGTTTACGTCTAGCTAATGTATGAAACATAAATCGAACAACGGTCTTCTAGGAGCACTATGCATTGGCCTCGGTTGCGGCTTGGCTGCTGTTGGCGTTGCACTGGTGGTTCCAGCCTGTGCAGATTGGTCGTTGAGCTTGGCCGATCGAGCATTGCGCCGCGGGCGCGAAGCTGTGGGTAGCGCCGCTGACACCTTCGCCGAAGTGGCCGGCTCAGCGAGTCATCACTTTGATGCGGCCGCGAAAGCTGCCAAAGCGGGTACCGCTAAAGCCGCTAGCGCCGTGGAAAGCGCCGCTCGCCAGGTTCGCGAATACGCGTCTTAAGGCAGATGACAAAATAGGGAAGTGGCTACAAACCGGCTTGAAATTCTCAAACAAATGGTGGCGCAAGACCCCGCCAACAGTTTTGCCCGTTACGGGCTTGCCATGGAGTGCGCCAACTCGGGCGATTTGGCAACGGCCGTGACTGAGTTCCACTCGCTGATCGATCAGAACCCGAATTACGCGGCCGCCTATTATCACGGCGGTCAAGCGCTCGAAAAACTAGGGCGTATTGACGAAGCGCGCGGAATCTATGAAAAAGGTATCGAAGCCACGCGCCGCTCGGGCGACTCACACACGCGCGCTGAGATAGAAGCTGCTTTAAATTTATTGCCTCTTTAGCCTTTGACCCATTCCGAGCGCAACACTCCGTAGCATTCTTCGTCATCGAGCCTGTCGTTTGTTCTGATCGCCTGCCGGTGGGTTCCTTCGTGCTGGAAGCCAAGCCGTTTGGCAATAGCCGCGCTCCGCGCATTGCCCGTCGCGCAGCGAATCTGCACGCGATTCAGTCGCAGCTCACCAAAGCCATAGTCAAGCAGGGCCCGGCAACAATCAGTGACAATCCCTTTCCCAGTACATTCGGCATCAATCCAATAACCAATCTCCCCAAAGCTGTTCACCTCGTTCAACAACATCCCACAACTGCCAATGATCGCGCCCCTCTCAAAAATGAGAAGGTGCAAGGCGTCCGGCTTTTGAAAATCTTTGCGGGCCATCCGTACGAAGCTCAACACATCCTCGCGCGTGTGCGTGGAATGGGCCCAGTGAAGCCATTCCTCTAGGCGGTCGCGATTCCGGTCTATGGCTTCCAACAACTCGTCCGCGTCCTTTTCTTCCGGCAGCCGCAGCTCTATGTCGTCTCGAATGGGCCAGCGCAGCAAGCAAACACCTTTCCTAACTTCCCGGCGCTGCCTCAACCAACTTGCGTACGCCTGGGCCAATCTGAATCAACAAATCGCCAAAACGCTTGCCGACAAAAGGGTCAATCTTAGCCTTCGCCGTTTTCTTCCAATCCACTGGAGGTTTCGTTGGGCCGCTCAAATACCTGAGCGCCTCGGCGCCCACCTGGCAAAGCTTCTCCACGCCATCAGCCACGGGCAGATTCTCAGTCAACACAGACTGATTCGTAAGCATCGGGCGCACATCTCTGGCCGCCTGCTCCCAATCCGCGAGATTCTTCTGCAGCTCGGTACCATTTCGTTTATCGGCCAGATATTCGTCCACGCCATTGCGAAATTCCCTTGCCGTATCGCTTTCGTAGGGAATCGCGAAAGAGAGCCGGTTCAGGGGAGAAAAGATCCCATATTTCTGCGCATGCCGGCTGTAGCCCTTCGTTGGCTCAACCAGTGACGCCAAGACATCCAGAGGATGCCGCGGATAAGGCCCAGCGAGTCTCTGCCTCATCAACACTAAGTTGGATCGGTGGTTCATCCCCAACCACTCCAACCATTCGCTCGTAACCTGCAAGCGCTGGTACATCGAAGCCACATCCGTGTCTGATTCCGGCGACCAGAGTCTTTCCGCAATCGCCGCCAGCCTGGGCCACAATCGCGCGTCAATCATCTCCACCGACGCGAGTTCCTCCCAAGTAGCCCCTTCGCCTCCCAAAATCAATTTCGCTTGATCGGCTGTCAGATCCGCCGGCGATCCAGGCGGCAGACCCTTTCCTACCGGTCCACCATCGGGAGAAGCTGGCGCCTTCATCGGATCAATCGAGTAATGATAAGACGATGAGTAGCTGAGATCCAGATAGTATCCTGCCGATAAAATGCCTTGATATCCATCTTTTGCCGCACTCCAAAGCGATTGCTGTCCGCGCCAGGATTGAATCACTGCGGTTTTCGGCAAATCGCGATTCAGAATCTCGTCCCAACCAACCATGTGTTTGCCGTGCTTTGTGACAATCTCAAGCACACGCTTACTGAAATAAGCCTGTAGAGCCGCTGCATTGGCCATTTTATGCTCTTCCATGAACGCTCGAATGTGAGGCGTGCCCAGCCATTTTTTGGGACTCACCTCGTCGCCGCCCACATGGAAGTATTCATCCGGAAATAGCGCCGTCATTTCCTCTATAAACCCGTCCAGAAATTCATAAGTCGATTCCTTGGTCGGATCCATCGCTAAAGATGGCTCTTCCTCGTGGTTGTGGACCACGGGAAACGGCCCCGGTCCGCTGCCTAATTCCGGATACGCTGCCAGGAAACTGCTCGAATGTCCGGGCATGTCGAACTCCGGCACCACGCGAATCCCGCGATCGGCTGCATAGGCCAGCACGTCGCGAACCTCATCTTGCGTGTAAAACATGCCGTCGGAACCAAGTTCCTGGAGCTTTGGAAATTTTTTGCTTTCTACACGGAAGCCTTCATCGTCCGACAGATGCCAGTGCAGCACATTCAGCTTCACCGCCGCCAATCCGTCAAGCTCGCGTTTCACGACGTCCACTGGCATGAAGTGGCGTGAGACGTCAAACGATAATCCGCGCCAAGGAAAACGGGGCTCATCCTGAATCACCACGTTTGGAACAGAAAAGCCTGCGGCTACGCCGGGCGCGTTCGGAGTTTGCCGGACCAATTGCAACAGCGTCTCCATGCCACGCAGAACGCCCAGCGGTGTATCCGCAGCCAGTTTTATGTGACTGTCTGCAACGGTCAACGAATAACGCTCATTGTCTCCCAACTTCTGCACGCCGTCGTGGCCCATCTCCGCGACTACAATCTCCAACGCTGCGTCTTTCTCACTTACAGGCGCAACCGCGGGCATTGGAATACCTGTTTGCCGGGCCATCCGTGCCACCAACCGCGGGACGGCCTTTTGCACTCGTGCATCTTGCGCCCCAGGACCCGAAACCGCTACGGCAAAGGCGCCTGTGATGGGTAGCGAGCCAATGCCCACGGTTACTTCTTTCGGCAAAGGCATCAAAGAGATCGGGCTGGGGAGCGGTGGAGCATACAGACCCGAGGCCAAAGCAGCCAACGCTGCTGCGCGAACAAGTGTATTCATAAGAAGCTTATAGGTTATCGCGCGGGCAAAGCAGATTGGCTCAGCCAAACAGATCGTTGATGACTTTCCCTTTGGCGTCTTTTGTTACGTAAATGGGCCGTTTTTCAAACAAGAATGCATGATCCGGTGGTATTCCCAGCGCGTGATAGATCGTCGCATGCAAATTTTCCATGGGAACCGGATTTTCGATCGTGGTGCAGGGGCGTTCATCCGCTGTCTTGCCGTAGACGAACCCTTTCTTCACTCCACCGCCGAACATCACCACTGAGCCCGCCCCCGTAAAGTGCCGGTGCATCCCATAGTGCTTAGGCAGACTCATAACATCCGGAGTCTTCGACTGATCTTTAACTTCCTTCCCCACTTTTCCTTCCGTGATCGCATCGCGTCCGAACTCACTCGCCAAAACTACCAAGGTTCGGTTCAAAAGGCCGCGCTCCTCCAAATCGAGAATGAGCTGGGCCACGGGTGCATCGATTTGCTGCTTCATCATTTCAGCGCGCTCGTGACCGCTCTCATGAGAGTCCCAATAGCGGAAGGGAATGTACTCCGTGGTCACCTCTATGTAGCGCGCGCCTGCCTCAACCAGCCTGCGAGCTAAGAGACAAGCTTGCCCAAAGCGGCCATTATTGTAGATATCGAAACTCTGCTTAGGTTCGAGCGACAGGTCGAAGGCTTTGGCTGATGGCGACGTCAGCAAACGGTCAGCCGCATCCATCGACCGAATGAGCGATTGCCGTTGAAAATCTCCGCCGTATTGGTACACGGGCTCATCCTTGAGCAACTTCTCATACAATTTGCGTCTACTCTGAAACCGCGCATCGCCTAACTCCGCAGGCGGGCGGACTGCCGCGGTGGCTTCTGCCGGGTCGGTGATCAAAAAGGGGCCATACTCGGTGCCTAAGAATCCAGCCGTGTAAAAGGATTTCAAAGCCGCACTCTCGGCCCCGATCTCCAGGTTCTGACCCACTGCCACAAAGGGCGGGACGGTTGGATTCCGTGGCCCAAGAATCCTAGCTACTACGGCACCCAAGTGCGGCACTGCCATAGGTTGAGGAGGAATGTATCCAGTGTGCCAGTGATACTGATGCCGTGAGTGGAGGATAAACCCAAGATCTGCCGCTTGAAAAGTGCGGATCAACGACGCGCGATCCATCACCTTGGCCACGCGTTCCAATCCTTGGGAGATTTTGATATTATCCACGGCCGTATCAATGCTGGGGAATGTGCTGAGCACGCGATCCGTGCGCACACCAGGTTCAAATGGGGTGTAGCGCTTGGGGTCCCATGTCTCGGTTTGCGCCATTCCGCCGGCCATCCAAACGACAACAATCGAATCCGCGGTAGGCTGTGGCGCCGTTGAACCGCGAAGAAGCTGTGGCTCACTCGCCGCCAATGCCGCCAGCGTCGCGCTCGCCGTTGTTCCCATGAAGCCCCGGCGGCTCATGCGTGCATAAATTGATTTTTCTTCGCCGTTCATTGTATTAGTCTTTCAGTAAATCAGTTGAAACTCCGGTTTCATCAGAATGGCCCACAATACATCGGCTAAACCATCGGCGGAAACACGCTTCTTGCGACCGGCATCTTTTAACGCGTCTTCCGCGCTGCGCTTCTCTTCGGCCGTAGGTGCGCGATCAAGTGTGTACCAAAATAGCCTCTCGACAATCTTGTTGGGAGACTTGTTGATTTTCTCGGAGGCTACGGGCAACTCGGGTAAAACAGGCGTTAACCGCTCCATATTCGGCTCAGTCTGAAAAACAAAGAAGCGCAGATTCGGATTGATATCGCTGGTAACGTCCTTGTTCTCGATGCCGACTGAACCGCGCAGTCTCGTGTAGCCCTGCCCGCTGATGTCATAGACCAGCCGCGAAGGCGTCTTCACTCGCACGCCATTTCCATTTGCCCCGGCTAGTTCGATCAGCGTCGACCCGACGCGCATTCCACTATCATCTAGCGGCTTCAAAGATGAGAGCGGTGTCACTTTTTCGGGCCCCACCAACTCCGCCCCAGCCCAAATCGCTTCCACTTTCTCCGGCGAATACGATCCGGTGTCAGCCACCAGCAACCATAGCTTCTGGGCATGTGAGATATCAACGTCAAAGGGTGCAGTGCCCTTGGGGGGCAATGGCCGGTCAAACAGAGAGGCAGGCTCAGGTGGAAGTTCGCCTAACATCTTCCGCGCTCCGCGATTCAACCAGTGTGTCAGTGGCTCGCCATTCTCCAGTTCCAGCGCCTGCAGCGTAGTGGGTTGGTTGTCACGCACCGAATAGACCTGGTCGCGAATAGGTCGCCCAAGCGCGCGCGTAAGCGAACTGGAAGCCATTCGCCACTCGCGCGTATATATTCCTGGCTTGGGAGGTATGAAAGGAGCATTCGCCGGCACTGGTTTCTTTGGATCAGGCTCCGGTTCGGGCTCTTGGTACACGTGCCACTCACCGGTCACCGATCCGATAGCATCGGCAAACTCTTCGGCCGTGATCCTGCGAACCTCCGGTCCGCGAAATGCATATTGCTTCGGCGTCTCTGTTCGCGAGGGGACACTGGGCATCTGATAGGTCCGCGACGACAGAATCGCCGCGATCAAACGCTTCACGTCATACTTGCTCTCCATGAAGTCACTCGCCAGCCAATCGAGCAATTCCGGGCTCCAGGGTTCGCCGTCCATCTCATCGGGGTTTTCTACGAGCCCGCGACCGAGCAAACGCTGCCACAAGCGGTTCACCAGAGTGCGCGACAATCTCCCATTGCGTGAGTCGGTAAAAATGGCGGCAGCGGCCGAGCGCCGGTCGGCTACCGAACCGCTCGCCGGAGTTCGATTCAAAACCGGATATAAGAACGCCGGTGACGCATACTGCTCTTGCGCTACATCACAGCGAAAAAGCTGTAGCTTTTCTTCCGTTGAAAAATAGCCGGCCAAGCTGTAAGCATCCTTTAATTTCCACTTGCTGATAAAGCTGTCATGACACGAATTGCATTTCAGATTGATGCCCAAGAAAATCTGCGCGGTGTTCTGTGCGGCTTGCATAGCCGGGGTTTGGCTAGCACTCACTACGCCGCGCCAGTTGACTCCAACCAGAAACCCCTCCGGATCGGTGGGAGCCGTCGGATTCAGCAGCTTGTAAACAAACTGATCATATGGGAGATTATTTTCCAACGCTGTCAAAAGCCAGCTTGAAATACTCTTACGGGACGCGGTCTCATTGTGATAGTTCACCCCTTCGTCATTCCGCAACAAATCATTCCAAAACGAAATCCAATTCTCCGCGTAGTTTTGAGGATGAGCCAGCAGTGTTTCAACCAGCTTCTCGCGTTTCCGCGGCGAGTGGTCCTTCAAGAACGCTCGTAGCTGGTTGGGAGATGGCAGCAAACCCCAAATATCCAGGTAGGCGCGCCGGGCGAACACACGATCCGAAACGAGTTCCGGCTCTCCTATTCCGTTTGCCTTGAGATACGCGGCCGTAAAACGATCGAGCGGTCTCGACCACTTAGGCCAGACCACTGCTGGAACCACCGGTTTCTCCAAAGTCAGCGGCGCCTCCCACTTTCCTTTCGCGGGAGCCGAAGTAGACGTGCGGCGCGCTCCCTGATCAATCCAGGCGCGAATCAGTGCAATTTCCGCATCGCTCAGAGGCCCGCCCACCAGCGGCATGCGCGGCTCAGTTTCGCCGGTGACTCGCAACATGACCAGACTGTCGGCACTCTTGCCGGGACGCACAGTTCCACCGTTGCGCCCGCCGTTCAAAACGTCCTCGTACGAATAAAGAGACAGTCCGCCCGAGCGCTTCTCCTGGCTGTGGCAAGAGAAACATTTGGCCGCAAAAATCGGCTGCACCTGGCGGTCGTAATCAACCGCGGCCACTCCGCTTTGCGCCTTAAGTAAACCAGTAAAAAGACCAACAACAGCAAATAAACGCGCAAACATGGGTTGGCTGCATCATAGCAGTTCGCTATTGGGCGGCGCGTATTTCAGCGAGTCGTTTCTTCAGATAGTCTTGGTATTCCTGTTTAAGAGCTGGGTCTTTGGGACTCCCATAAATCTCGGCCGATTTGTATTTACCCTCATCAAACTTCTTCTTCGTCCATTCGTCATGCACGTGAATTTCGTCGGCACCGTCCAAGATCTGCTCAACTAATTGCGGCGGCACAAAGTAAACACCCTCCTTCGTTCCTACCGCCAAGTCCCCCGGCATCACAGTTGCGTTACCAATGCGCACCGGAACATTGATACCGGTCAACATCACGTTACCGATCGGCGTAGGATCGGTGTAACGAAAAAGGGCTGGCATATCGATCTCTGAGATACCGTCTAAATCGCGGATGCTGCCGTCGATAATCAATCCTGCTGCGTGCGTCGTTTTGTAGATGTAATAGAACAGGTTGTCACCCACCATGGTGCCGTTTACTTTTTTGCCGAACAAGTCAACCACCAATACGTCGCCCGGCTGAAGCATATCGATGACCGTTTGATTTCTCAGATCGGGTAGACCATGCTGCTTCGCCTTCGCCACTGCCACTTTGTCCAAATCCGGCCGCACCGGCATGAATTGAGCGGTGAATACGCGCCCCACAATCTTTTTCTCGGAATGCGTCATTTGGAAACCGTCGGCAAATTGATTGGGATAACCCTTTTCCGGCAACACCCGCCAAATCTCTTCGAGCGACAATTCCTGTGCGCGCTTTAGAAACTTGTCCGGAATCTTGGGCCGGCCGTCTGGAAAGCGGTCGAACGGGTTCTGCGGCGTGTAGTCGATCAAGTCCTGTTTAGCGAACTCAAAAAGCTGCGCCCGCGCAGATGAGGGACAAAGCAAACACGCAGCCGCCAAACCCAGACCGAGTGTACTCGAAAACTTACGAAGATTCATATGATGGTTCTCCATTTCTTCAAATCTCAAATACTCGCAAAACTAACGCCGCCGCTGTCATGACCAGCGAAGCTCCGAACAGATAAGGTATCGAAAATCGTTGGTGTTTGTCCAAGTCGATTCCACAAAGCCCGATGAGCAGGAAGGTGGCGGGCGTTAACGGGGTGACCGGGAAGCCCGTGGTGTGAAGGCCCAACAGCGCTGCTTGCGCCACATGCGCGGGTGGAACGCCCAGTTGCTTTCCAGCTTCCGCCAAGACTGGGAGGACGCCAAAATAGAACGAATCCGGATCGAAGAGCAACGTTAATGGCATGGACAAAATGCCCAGCATTACCGGCATGTGGCGAGCCGCTCCACGCGGCGCAATCTCAACCGCCGCCTTTGCCATAGCCGTCAACATTCCTGATTCCTTCATGATTCCTGTAAATGCTCCAGCGGCAAACAAAATGCTCGCCATCATAAGTGCCGCCTTGGCGTGCGCATCGAGCCGTTCTCGCTGCACGCGCGGGTCGGCGAAATTGATTGTTAGGGCAACCGCCAAACCGACCATGAAAACCACCACCGGAGGCAGCTTGCCTGAAATCATCACGGCAATCAGGATTAGGGTAAGAGCACCGTTGATCCACGTGCGCCAAGACACAGGGACTGTGAGAGCAGATTCCTGTGGCACCTCCCTACTGGCCTCCCATACCAGCCTTCGCTCCTCCCTCCTCCCAAGAAACCACGCCATCGAGAACACGTAAACCAGACCGATCAATTGAACACCGATTAAAGGGCGAAAGAGGTCCGCTACGGGAATATGCAAGGCCGCCGAGGCACGCAGCACTGGACCGGTCCAGGGAAGAAAGTTGACTCCCGCCGCCAGCGAACACGCGCAAGCTAAGACACGGCGATCCATGTTGAGCTTTTCATATAGCGGTAACATAACGGGAATCGTAACAAGAAAAGTCACCGCACCTGAGCCATCCAGATGGACCAGCAGCGCCAGGAAAGCCGTTCCCACCACAATCCTCGCCGGCCGGCCTCCCACAGCACGCAAAAGCCTGCGAATCACCGGTTCCACCAGTCCCGCGTCCGTCATGACGCCAAAATACAAGATGGCAAACACAAACATCCCAGCGACCGGGGCTGTCTCTTGAATACCCTTCAAAATGAACCCACCCAGCTTCAAACCGAAGCCACCCAGCAACGCCGCCACAACTGGAACAACGATAAGCGCAACTAACGGAGAAAGGCGCTTGCTCAAAATCAAGGCGAGCAAACTTATTACGGTTGCAATCCCTAACCACGCAAGCATCATCGCTCCGGCTGCATAATCACGCCTGCTTCGATGAGCCCACTGATGGTTTCGTTATCTAAATGCAATAGCTCTTCCAGCACTTCAGCGGTGTTCTCACCCAGGCGCGGGGCGGCCGCGCCTGGCGAACCAGGAGTCTCCGAGAGTTTGATCGGCGTCCCCGTGATGCGTTGTGGTCCAGCCAGCGGATGGTCAATGACTGGAAACATCTCACGGATTCTTGATTGTGGATGCGCCGCCACCTCTTCAAAATTCAACACCGGCGAACAGGGAATGCCCGCTGATCGTAGGAGATCCACCCACTCCGCCATTGGACGCTGCCGGAACACCGCGGCGAGCACTTTCTCCAAAGCCGAACGGTTGGTGACGCGCAGCGGGTTAGTGGCAAAGTTGGGATGACTGATCAGATCGCGCCGATCAATAGCATTGCAAAATGCCGCCCACAGCTTCTCACTCCCAACGGCAATGGAAAAGGCGCGATCTTGCGCGGAAAAAACGGTATAGGGAACAACTGTTCCAAAAGATGCACCCAATGGAACCGGCACCTTACCCGAACCCAGGTACGACATGTAGTTCGAACTCATGGCCGAAATCATAGAATCTTGCATGGCCACATCGACAAACTGTCCCTCACCGCTGGCATCTCGCGCCCGCAGCGCAAGCAGAATGCCGATGGCTGAATGCATGCCGGCGTTGACATCCGCCACAGCGTATCCGCTGCGAACCTGCTCTCCTGATTCCGTCCCGGTAATGCTCAAGAAGCCGGATGAGCATTCCACAATTAAATCCATCGCAGCTTCGTCACGTGATGGCCCGTTCTGCCCATAGCCGGAGATCGAGCAGTAGACCAATCGCGGGTTCCTGGCGTGAAGGGCTTCATAGCTCAGGCCCAGGCGATCCATCGCCCCTGGCCGGAAATTCTCAATCAGCACGTCCATGCAGTCAATCAGACGCAAACACAGGTGCATGCCCGCGGCTGTCTTCAGATTGATCGACACACCGCGCTTTCCGCGATTCATCCCCAAGAAATACGACGCGTATTGGCCTGCAAAAGGTGGTCCCCAGCCACGCGCCATGTCGCCGCCGTCTGGACTTTCAAGCTTGAAGACCTCGGCGCCAAAATCGGCAAGCAACATTGTGCAATAAGGCCCCGCGAGAGCGTGTGAAAAATCGAGAACGCGGATTCCGCTTAGCGGCTTTGGTTTGGAAGGCAACTCAAATTGTACTTTCCCGCCGCTTCAGACACGGCGCCCACTGTGCGTCATCGCGGCTATGTAGTTCGGCTGATAACGGGCGGGGATGGAAGGTGCGTGAAGAAAGCGTGCGATGTTGGGAAACGCAGGAGTTGGAAAAGGCGGAAACGGTGTCTGACCCCTTTTCTCCCCTTTTACCCCTCACAGCAGATGGTCACGCGCGCCGGCGGCGTAAAACCCGCCAAAGAAAAACACCGAAAGAGTCAGCGTGAAAAAGCTGAACGAAGTTCGCTCGGGCGTAAGTAAAAGATTCGTAACATCTGTGGAATCGCAAAAAACTTGGCTTGGCCCTGGAAGCCGAGCCGTCGTAGAAAATGGAGCCGTTGGTCGGGATTGAACCGACTACCTCGTCCTTACCAAGGACGCGCTCTACCATTTGAGCTACAACGGCCTGCACGGGGTCAAAAAAGCCACACCATTTGCGTGGTGGACAGGGAAGGATTCGA
>PMSX01000344.1 GCA_003167495.1 Bryobacterales bacterium
TCGCATGGCGCACACATGGGCGCCAAAATAACCGGGCTGTTAATCGGGCTGACACTCGCCCTCTTCGCCAGCCCCATCGTGAATTGGGTGCAGAGTCTGTAAGCCGATGAAGACCAACCGACCCACCGCGAAAGCCCTCAACAAACCGTTGCTCATTGCAGGCGTCGATATGCGTCTGGCAGGTCTGGCGCTTGTCACTGCGACGGTTGTTGGCGCAGTCAACGACTCGCTTGTCTACAAGGGGATCGCGATTGCTCTCTTCCTTGCGGTCTGTACGGGCGCGCGGATAGCCACGCGCCGAGACCCCAATCTGCTTCTGGTCTGGAACCTGGCTCGACGGCATCGCTGGCTCTACGATCCGGCGAAGCGCGCTCACTTCCAGGTTCTACTTGTCCGAAAACCCGATACGGAGTAACGATGCTGCCATTACCCAAATTCATCAAGCCATGGAAAGATGCCGGTGAAGCGAATGCGCTATTCGCGCCATGCGCTTTCGTCGACGATCACGTTTTTCTCACCAAAACCGGTGCTCTCGGCGTGGTGTTTGAACTATCCGGCATTGATCCCCAGTGCTTGACGGACGCCACGATGGACTCGAACACAAAACGTTTAGCCGCCGCCTGGCGCGTCTTCCACGAGGACATTCGGCTGTATCAGTACGTCGTCAAGCACGACGGTGCCAGCATCGATCAGCAGACGCAGTACGACAGTCCGGCTGTCCAGGAAACTGTTACCGACCGTCGGGAGTTTCTCGAGAAAAATGGCCTCTATTCCATCCTGCTGTATTTCGCCGTTGTGCTGGAGCCAGGCGCGATCGGCAAGAAGGCCGCGAGTTCCTTCCTGAACAAAAAAGCGCTGCAAATACTGACCCGCGAGCTAGACGAAAACCGCGAGAGGCTGCTCGCGCAAACGCAAGCCTTCGAACGAAGCATCGGTGATTTGATCGGCCTGCGGCTGTTGCCCAAGGCTGATGCGTTTCAGTTCTTGCGCACTCTGGCCAATCTCGATCAGCCGACCGCACAGACACAAACGCTTCGCCATGATTCGCATGTCGATTTCTACATGACGAGTTCAGCTGCCGCACCGCATCGCGACGGTTTGCAGATCGGACATCAGAACGTGGAAGTTCTGAGTCTACGGGAACTTCCAAGCGAGACATTTCCAAACGTGTTCCGTGAGCTTCTTAAGCTCGAATGCAATTTCATCCTTGCAACCGAGCTTCGCCGTTTAGTCAATGACGATGCAATCGCGAAGATCCGCAGCGCCCAGTCTCACCACTATTGGAGCCAATGGATCTCAGATCCCATGGCTCTGCTCAATCTGATTTTGAGTTTTGGCAAGAAGGACGAGTTGGTCGCCGATGAATCGGAAACAGATGATGTCGCTGAACTAACTCAAACGCTCAAACGGGTCAAGAACGGTGGCGAGTATTTGGGCGAGTTTTCCTTCACGGTTGTCCTGTTTGCCGAGCATAGCCGGGCGAAGTTGCGAACCACCGCGGCCGACCTAGTCAAAATCTTTGGCGCTCACGAGGGCGCTCTGATCCAAGAGAGCTACAACGCCTTGAATGGTTATCTTTCGATTGTTCCTGGTAATGGCGCATTCAACCTTCGCCGCGCTTGGCTCCTGAGTGGCAACTATGCAGACCTGAGTCTCGTATACGCGCCTGGCTCCGGAGAAAAACGCAACCGCCATTTGAGTAGCGAAGCCGCAGTGATCTTAACCACCGAGGACAGGACGCCCTACTATTTCAACGTTTACGAAGGGGATCGTTTCGGAGTGCTGATCTTCGGAGCGCCCCGCAGCGGCAAATCCGTCACGACGAACCTGCTGATCGATCACTCGCAAAAAGATCATCCCCAAACTTTCATTCTTGACATCGGCGGTAGTTACAAAATGACCACTGCCAAGCATGGCGGTAGTTATCTCAGCATGCGCTTTGGGAAAGACGGGCAGAGCTTTCGGATTAATCCGTTTGTGCTCGATCCGACGGCGGAAAATTGGGAATTCCTTTTTTCCTTTGTGCTGGCTTTGATGGCCGTGAATGACTTCAGGCCCACTGCCGAAGACAAGCAGGAGCTCCGCGAAGCGATTGAAGCTCTCTACATCCTTGACGACGGTCTGCGCACATTGAGTCAACTTGCTCGCGGTCTGCCACCCAAAATGACACCCTACTTGCAGCAGTGGATCGGACGCGGGCAGTATGGTTCGATTTTCGACAACCACGAAGATACTCTGACGTTCTCGCATTTCCAGACGTTTGATTTCCAAGGCATGGAGGGCTACCCGGATGTCCTGCAGCCATTGTTGTTATATGTCTTTCGCCGAATCAGCCAAATCGTCTATGATCCGGCCCTGTTGACGCAGCCCAAACAGCTGTGGGCAGACGAGGTCTGGCAGTTTCTGACGAATGACTACGCCCGTGCCTACCTGGTGTCGGCCGGTAAGACCTGGGGCAAACACAATGCTGGCATCGCTCTGATCACACAATCAGCGGCCGATCTTGACTTGGCCGGGATTTTGGATCTAGTGAACGAGCTTTGCCCGATGAAGATTCTGCTCGCGAATGCCGGAGCCGACTTGGCCAGTTACGCCGAGATGTTCAAGCTGAATGAGCGCGAGGTCGAACGTTTCGCTGCGCTGATTCCCAAACGGCAGTTCCTACTCAAAACGCCAACCCGGTCCGCCGTGCTGAACGTCGAGCTCGATTCAGCCGCGTACTGGACCTACACCAATTCACCGTTCGACAATGCCCGCCGCAATGCTGCGATTGCAGCGCACGGCCAGGCCAAGGGTTTAGAAGTTCTTGCCGCCGAGGCGGCGCACTAAGGAGCACACGATGACTCGACTATTCAACATACCGGCGCTCGGCTTCGCACTGAGTGCTTTCCTCTTCGCGGCAGATCCGTCTGGCACCAGCCGCGAAGTGCAATACAAGAAAACCGATATCGTTCCGGTGGCTACCGCCATCCGGTTTACCACGTTGATCGAACTGCCAGAAGCGGAGACGATCTTGGAGGCCACCTGCGGCGACAAGGAATATTGGGCAGTCAACTGGACCGGCAATCTCGCCTATGTGAAGCCTGCCAAAGAAAAGGCCCGTACCAACATCAACCTTGTGACCCAGGCAGGCCACGTCTACAGCTTCATTGCCACGGAAGTGTCGGGAACGCCAACGCCGGCTGATTTGAAGCTGTTCATCGTTCCATCGGATAACAGCGCGCTTATCACGTTGCGCGACAAACCGCGCTTCGTGCCAGTGGCCGATCTCGAAAAGGAGAAGAAACGTGCCGATGATGCCGAGGCGCGTCTCACCGGGCAGCAAGCTGATGCTCACAAGGAAATTGTCAAAGAGCGGGTGGAGGCTTTGGCGAATGTCACAGCGAAGATCGAACACGACTACAAATACAAGCCAACGGCCATACATGAACCGTTCAACGTAATGGCCATGTATCACGACGACCGCTTCACCTATATCGAGGCGACGCCGACTGAGCCCCCGGCGGTTTATGAAGTTAAAGACGGCAAAGATTCGCTGATTCAGTTCGAGTTCGACGAAGCTCATCATCGCTACACCGTTCCCAAAGTTCTCAATCAGGGTTATTTGCGGGTTGGAAAAACTGTTTTGAAATTCAAGCGGGAGAAACAGGGCTAGTTCTATGGCCACGAACACCAACAACGTAAGGACGCCCGGCATTCCAGACCCGGAGGCAATCCAAACGCCTGGGATCAGTGACGCCGCGAAACGCAAGATCTTCTTTGCCGTCGTCGGTCTGCTGGTGGTTGTCATTCTGGCGAATGTCTTTAGCCCGAATACGCCGCCGAAGAATCCAGCTGCGGCTCGCGAACAGAAGCGCACCGCGCAAACACCGACGGTCCAGCAAGTGAACGACTTGAAGAGATCGATTGATGACTCAACCAGGATCCTGCAAGAGAACCTGGACCGCGACAACGAGGTGGCGGCGCAACGGAGCCAGCAAAAGCAGACGCTCGCCGAACTGCAAGCTGCCGACGCGTTGCGCGATGCGCAACAGCAGCGTGCGCTCTTCGAAGCAACGAAAGGTATGGCCGGTTCAGCCGGAGATGCGCGGCAACAGGCGCAGTTGCAACACGCTGAGTTGGCTTACAAATCGCTGTTTGCCGACAATCGCGTGACTCAAACAGGCCAGCCGGTATCGTTCGTAACCAATGGCGCGAGGCCAAAACTCTCAGTAGAAGCAGGTAGCGTCGTCGCTCCAGATGTCGCGACGGAACCGGCAAAAGCAAAGCCGGAAGCCGAGCAAGATCGGCAACACAAACGCCGACCTTTGGATTTCGATTCCGCCGCACAACCACTCTACTGGCTGCCGGAAGGCACTGTCATCGAAGCCGAACTCACGAACCGGCTCGATGGCGACGAGCCAGGTCCGGTGAATGTCATGATCACCAACGATGTTTACAAGCCAGGCACACGGCTGGTACTCATCCCTCAAGGTGCTCGCGGGCTCGGTGAAGCGCATGAGGTTTCGTTGCTGGGACAGCAGCGCTTGGCTGTCGCGTTTCACCGTATTCTGACGCCTGGTTTGAACGGTTACGGCATTCCTCTCGACCACCCCGAGCCAGGCTTGGCGCAGGCTGGCGAGGCAGGCCTGCAGGACAAAGTCAACAACCACTACGCGACAATTTTCGGCGCGGCGCTCGCGGTCGGCGCTATCGGCGGTCTTGCGCAAATCGGCAATAATGCCGCTTCCCTCAATACTCTAAGCGATTTCAGGAACGGAGTTTCCGCCAGCACGGCGCAATCCGCAGATCGCATTCTCGACCGGTTTCTGAATCGTATGCCCACCATCACCATTCGTGAAGGCACGCGCGTCAAGATCATCCTCACCGACGACTTGGCGCTGCCTGCCTACCAACCAAAGGAGCAGTAGACAACCATGCAACCCAGCACAGAACGCTTGTTGCGCTATCGACTTGGCCTCGATCTCGTCATTCCCGGCTTCATCGCCTTCGGAATGTCGGTCATGGCTTTAATTTGTGTCCTCGCATTGTTTGCAGCTTTTGTTTTGCGGCCCGTTGAAAACTGGCTGCGCCATCCGCAACTCATCACGATTCACCACGAAAGGAGTCCTCGCCAATGAGGAAACGCATCATTCCGTATCTCAAAGGCGGCGCTGTCACCGCCGCCGTCGTTTTGTTTTTGCCGTTGCTCACGCCGCGACTAAATGGTCAGATTGCGGTGTTCGATGGTTCATCCTGGGCGTCGCTGGGCAAGATTTGGCAGGAAGACATCTCGAATGGCGCCAAGCTGATCCAGGAGTACAACGAACTCGTCAAGATCTGGACCAGCGGCATGCAGATTTACAACCTCGGCATGTCAATGGCAAAGAGTTTCACCACCGGCCAGAAAGGCGCATGGATGACCATGGCGCAGATGGCCACCAACGATTTCACCAAAGACAAGTACGGCGAGACCATCCTCTGGCCACAGATGATCAATGGCCAACCCGGACTGACGCCGCAGGCCTGGGCGACAGCGACTTATCCCCTTACACATGACTCCTATATGTCTGGCCAAGTACCCGGTTCCAGCACGACTCTGGCGCAGCTCGCCACCCTCAACGCGATGGACGGGACTTCCGTTAGTTGCCTGCAAAACGTCGCCAACTACCACGCCAATGTGGCTCTCAATCTTCCCTCGATCATGAAGCTCGCCGTTTCACATCTGGACGGGACCGCCGGCACAAACAGCAACATCGAGCAGTTGAACATGATCAACGGCCACCAGGAACAAAGCAATACCGAGCAGCGCGCGCAGGGTGCGATCCAGACTTGTCTCGCGCAGCAGCAAACGCTGACGATCAAGCTTCAGCGGGACCAACTCGCTGAGTCGCTCGACTTTCAAGGTCAGGTTTATGACTACAACAATGCGCAGGACTTTAACTGGGGCGGCTCGGCCGCTACCATTTCCAACTATCGCCCCCAGTAAGGAGATTGCTCTATGTCAAATCTATTGAACTTCAAATTTCTTGCTGTTGCCTTCTTGTTGCTTGCCAGCATTGCTGGCTCTCTCGCCTATCGCAACGCCAAAGAGGCCGAGAAGGAAGCGGAAGCGGCGCGGTCGCGCGCAGTGCTCCAGCAAGCCATCAAGACCAGCTCCAACAACTGGGGTGGCAGCGCGAACACGATTCGCAAATACCGTCCCAAATAAGGCCACTTCATGAACTTAACGCGCAAACTCGTCTTCCTGTTCCTGGCCGCAGTCCCGCTCTCCTTCGGAGCGGGACTCCAGGACTATTCGGGCATCGTCACGCACCAAATCGACCAGATGACGACGAACTTCAGCCCGATCTTCCTGGCGGAGGGGCAAACTGTTTTCACTAGCATCGCCGTCATCATGCTGGCAATCCTGGGTCTGCGGGTGGCTCGCGCTTCGCTCGCTGCGCACCATCTGGTCGTGCCCCTCGACGAGTTGATCCATTTCTTCTTCCTCTTTGTGCTGGGAGAGACGATCTTGCGCTATTGGAATGCGCCATTGGCGTTGTTAGGCGGGAATAACGTCCACCAGATCATTCCCGTGATTGCCTACGATCTGGCGAACAAAATCAACATTGCAGCGCTAGACACTCTCACAAGTCAGGTCGACAACATCCTAAAGAACACGCCCTTTCCAGGTGCTACGCAGCTTCTCGAAATCGGCTTCTACTTTGAGTTCACGGGGCTGCTGGTTTTGGCGGACGGAGTCCTCTTCGTCCTGACTCTACTCAGCTTCGTTGCGATCGGCATCGGCACATTAGTGGGGCCATTATTGGTCCCCTTCATCCTGGTGCCGCGTTTCAATTGGCTGTTCTACAACTGGCTTTCCTACACCATCAAGTACAGCTTCTACCAAGTCGTCGCTAACGCGCTGACGTTCATCTGGGCGAACGCTTTTGTGTTCGTGATTAACAACATCTTTGGCGGCAACTTTGCACTCGCTCACGCCGCTACCGAGATTCTTGGGCTCTTTCTACTCTCGCTGGGGATGCTCGCCAGCATCTTCTACGTCACGCATTTCGTCAATGACCTGTTCACAGGCGCCGCCCATGCCGGTGGCAACTTAGCCGGAACAGTGAAGAGCAGCGTCATGAAGGCTTTTAAATGAAAACAGACACCACTTTTGATCCGGCGGCGCTGCCTCCGATTGAGTACGCAGCCGCCAAGCACTTCGAGTACTACGGTTCCACCTTGACGACGAATACAGCGCTCAAGATCGCGCTCCTCGTCGCGCTCGGTGTCATCGCCACCCTTAGCTTCAACAACCTGCGAATCTCTCGCGCAATGGCGCACATCAAGCCCGTCATCGTACGGATCGACGATGTCGGCCGTGCCGAAGCCGTGAATTCATCGCAGGTGGACTACAAGCCGCAAACCAAGGAAGTTCGCTACTTCCTGACGCAATTTGTAACCGGCTTCTATGGCCGCAACCGCAAAACGGTTCAGGACCGCTACGTCGAATCAATCTACTTCCTGGAACGCAGCGTCGCCGATATCGTCGACGCGAGCGACCGGAAGACAAACTGGCTGCCAAAGTTTCTCGCCAGCAACGAAGACAACGTGGATGTGCTGGTCTCGAACGTTGTGATCGAGGAACTTGAAACTGAACCGTACCGTGCGCGGGTGGAGTTTACAAAGGTTTTCACCACCACCGCCGGTACGGAAGACAAACGCGAACGCTGGACCGCCGAGTTTCAGTTTCGCTTTAACCCCGAGGTTCCCAACAATGTGGTTCCTCATAACCCGCTTGGTGTGGCCATTACCTATTTTCACGCGGACCAGGCGTTCCAGTAAGAGGGATAAGATGACAAACCAAGAAAACCGTTGGCTTCCTCAGGCTTTGGGTGGCATTACAGCTTCCAATGCGCGTACCAATTCGGGAAGATCGGAAGACACGGTTTCCCAAATTCGTTCCACGTCCCATTCGAAGTACCCGTGCGTCAGTTGGTTTCGCATCCCTACGACTTTCGGCCACGGAATAGTATTGATCCCTGCCTTCGTTTCCGGCGAAATCCGACTCGCAGCTTCACCGACTATTTCAAGTTCCTTTACCAAAGAAAGAAGAAGCATCCGATCGCGGGTGAGATCGTCTACGGTCTTTCCTGTTGCAAAGCTGATGGCCTCCCGCGCCGCTTCCAGCATGTGGCGGAGACGTGTCGGATCATCAATGAACATATTGAACCGCTGCCGAGGCCACCACCTCATCCCGGAAGTAGCGGCTGAGCTCCGCCGGGGTGCGCAGGTCCACTTTTCGCCCGATCATCTCCGACAACTCCAGCTCCATACCTGCGAAGCCGAAATAGCCCGGCGCTCGACCGGGTTCGAATTCCACCAGCACATCCACGTCGCTCTCGGGGCCGAAGCGCTCCGTAAGCACCGAGCCAAACAACGAGAGTTTGCGGATATGGTGCCTGACACAAAAGGCCTCAATCTGCTCGCGGGGAAGTTCAACTGGCAGCTGAGTTGTCAAGTTCGTTCCTCGCCATCAGTATGCCATCCCGCACGGATGGTTGTCCCATTTCCCTCTACTCAAACACACGAATTAGGAGAACTAAACATGCCACTCATCGAAAAGGAAGATAAACGCGAGCAGGAACCACTGCGTATCCGATTGCAACCGGCGATTGCCGAACAGCTGAAAGCGTACTGCACGTTTGCTGAGAGCTCCGAAGCTCACATTGTGAACGCCGCTCTACAACGCTTGTTCGGTGCTGACAAGGAGTTCAAAGAATTCCTGGAAACCAACCCCGACGCGGGTAAGCCCGCCGAGGATTTGCCAGCTCCCACTCCGGTTCGCGTTCCACGCCGCCGCAGAGAGCCCGAAGTTAGTACGGAAGGAAGTTCCAGCGCAGCCTAGTTTGGTCATCGCCAGAAATAAAGGAGTAACGCATCATGCCAGAAAGTAACGCCAACGCAATGGCTACGGAGCCGACACCAAACACAAATCAGTGGACGCTACAAGCGTTCACTGAGATCAATGGCCAACCATGGATGGCTCTGCAAGAGCACGCCGCTGATGGGTCGATAGAGCGTCAGATCACCGGCTTTGAACACGAACTCCGACAGACAGCACAGCAGAACAACATCACGCCACGTGTGCTGCCGCCAACCTCCGAAGAACAGTTCTACGCGAGCCTCTCGAACAACGGTCGCGATTACGAACTCGGCCGCCAGTTTGCCGCCGAGCCATCCAATGGAATTCCCCAACACTTAGCACCGCTCGACCTTGGTCAATTCAGCAAAGGACTGGAAGATCGCGAGTTTGAACAGAAGATCCGTTCGGACCAGCGTGAATCTTTGGTCTCCGCTTTCGAACAGTATGGACTCGACACTGGATTTGAAACAGCGGCGCAAGCCCGCACTTGGGCGGAAAGCGAAGTCGAAAAAGTCTTCCCAGCTGCGCAGCAGACACCCGAGACTGTGTCGGTCGGCCAAGACCGCAATGTCTTTAGCGCACAAACCAATCGCGCTGAACAACGCCAGCGCGAACCAGAACAGCAACGTGAAGAAAACGTAGCGCAGTCGTACGGCATGGCGGTCTAGCTATGGAAACGCTTCTTATTTCAAAATGTGCGCGATCCATTAAGGGAACGAGAACGTCTCGCGCACGAATCTTGTTCAAAGCATGCGCGATTTGTGCACGAAACTTGCACGAATCGTGCAAAAAACAGGCCAGCATCGTGCACAGCAACCAGCACGAAGGCAGCAGCAAAGTGGCGCTTCGCGAGCAGCAAATCGGACCCAGGGGGAAATGCTGCTTCGCAGCCCATCAGCTACAACGACAGGCCACCCACTATGTGTTCACGCAGGTGAACTTGTTGAAACCGCAACCTTTAGCTCTTCTTCGTTCACGTATGTGAACGTGTTGACTTTAAAAGACTTCGAAAACTCTATGAAGGCCAAGTCTAAAACTCCTATTCGGTACAACACGGTCGGCACTCGGCTGTTGCCCGAGGAGGCCGCGAGCATCGCCGACGCGGCCAATGCCAGCGGTCTAACGGTAAGCGAGTGGGTGCGACAAGCCCTGCTCGAAGGAACGCAATGCCCACCTTGGGCCCGTCTGATGCTCGGCGAATTTCTCGCTTTACGCAGCGTCGTGGTCGATCTTCAGCGCGATCTTATGCAGGGTGTTAAGCCTTCGACGGATCGGACGAAAGCCATCCTCGATGTGGCAGATTCGCGCAAGTTTGCTTTGGCGGACGGACGGCTTGCGACTATTCGAACCGCAAGAGAGGTACAAGCAAAATGAATCAACCTGTCGCCGAAACCACCTGGCCCCGCATCTTGCCGTTCTATCGAGTCTTGGCTCTGTTGCTTGCCGCAACCTCGACATTCGGTCTGATTAGGCTCGCAATCTGGAACGCCAATCCCTTGGAACAGTTCTATCTGCCCGCCTACGCCAAGCTAGCGCTTGCTCGACAGTTCCCGAAGTTCCCTTCTCTTCCTGGTGGCAAGCCGCGCGATGGGCGCGAAACATTCAAGATGGTCTTCTCGGACGACTTCATCGCGACGCCGGAGCTGTTGGAGTCGGGCACTCGGAAGCTAAGCGTGAAAATAGTTCGCCTGAAGCCAGCGACCTTCAACGCTTGGCTCTTCGATCACATTTACCATGCCACTCTCGTTGACTTCTTACGTCCCGTAGTAATCGCAGCCGGTGTCTCGTTCGTAGTTCTCTTTCTGCTAGGATCATGGCTCGACCGCCGTCGCAACGATGCCGCGAAGAACGGACGACTGATCCGCGGACCGCGCCTAGTCTCGCGGTTTGTCTTTAATCTCCGCACTTGGGGGACAGGTCTCCGATTCCCGCTGACCAACAGGCGCAATCCCATCGAAACTCTCATCGGTGAGCGCGGCCGTTCGCTGATCGTCCGTCGGAATCGCGAAGCCCACCACATCCAAATCGCCGGCGATACCGGCTCCGGAAAGTCAACGTTGTTTCGCGAGATCCTGTATCAGGTCGAGCAACGTGGAGATACCGCGATCATCTTCGATCCCGATCGCCAATACATCCAGGAGTTTTACCGCGCCAGCCGAGGCGACGTTGTTCTCAATCCTAAAGACGACCGCTGCCCTAACTGGTACATCGGCGGCGAGGCCAAAGATGAAGCCGAGGCCACGTCTTTGGCGGTGGGTCTCTTCCCGGATGAACCGACTACGCAAAAGTTCTTCGTCAATCACACCCGCGCGATCTTCGCTTACTTACTCGCCAAGTTCACGCCCACGGTTCAGGAGTTCGCCTATTGGATGGCGCATGACAAAGAGATCGATGTTCGCGTCAAAGGGACCGAACACGAAGTCACGCTCACGCGGAACGCAGCACCGCAACGGGCTGGCGTCCTTGGCAACCTCAACGAGGCAGGAAAAGCGTTTCGCATCATGCCAGGGCCGGAAGACAATCGTCCCATCTTCACCATCACCGATTGGGCGAAGCATCGCCGGGGCTGGATCTTCATTACCAGCACGCCCGACACCATCGATGCCGTTCGCCCCCTTCAATCGCTGTGGCTGGACATGTTCATCCTGAAGCTGCAGAGTGGCAAGCGACCGGCACTGCTCAATTGGTTTGCTCGTGCGCAGCGCTTTTGCGGCTTCCGGGCCGCCACGCCGATCCTGCCGCGCGTGTGGCTGATGATCGATGAACTCGCCGATTTGAACGCGCTGCCTCAACTTCATAAGGCGCTCACCAAACAGCGCAAGAGCGGCAACCCCATTTGTCTCGGCTTTCAGGGTATGAGCCAACTGGATGCGCTGTACGGTAAGAAGGCCGAAACCATCCTGAGCCAAGCGTTCACCAATTTTGTTCTACGCACGCGCGAGCCGCGCGCTGCGGAGCATCTCAGCAAACTCATCGGCAAAGCGCAGATTGAACGTGTGCGCGAATCGAAGCCCGCGTTCTTCTGGCAGTGGCGCTCCCGTTCTTATTCCACCGAACGAGTAGTAGATCCGGTGGTGATGGATTCGGAAATTCAAACGCTGGATGACTTGCAAGGCTTCTTCGTCCAACAGGACAAGATCGTACGCATTGGATTCAAGCCGCGACGAGCTCGCACTCTAGCGCCCGATTTGATGGAACGCGTGATCCCCGCGCCCGCCGAGAGCCCCGTAGAGCAGGAGGCGAAATCGGCTGAAGATGCCGTAGACCGCTCGCCCGATGCGCCTTGGTGCACGTTTCAAACCTGGTGTGAGGGGCGCTGTCTCGCGGCACTGCCAGCTACGCCGGATACAGTGGCACTCTTCATCGTCACGATGGCGAATGCGAACCGACGTCCGGCCGCCATCTTTCGCACATTGGCCGCGATCGAGCATCGTCATAAAGAAGCCAATCAAGAGAACCCCGCTTCGTTCAATCACGATGTCGTTCGAAGGGCGTGGGAGTCGGCAAAGCCGAAGCCCGCCACACTCGCTTCAACAGTTCCGGCCGCTACGCAGCCGTCGCATACCAATATCGGAGTCGCCAACTAGACCGTCATGCTTGACCTATCCAAACCGCTCACTGCCGGCAAGATCAAAGAGTACTTCAAAGACGAGTACGGCGCCGCTGAGAATGCGTACTTCAGCCAAGGGGGAACGATTCGCGGTGAGTGGCATGGCGAATTGGTCAACACATTCGGCCTAAATGGTCCGGTGGAGGGTGAGGCGTTCAATCGGCTGGCGGAAGGTCAGCATCCGCGCACGGGCGAGCAGTTGATCAAACACAAGGACACCATCAAAACGCAAAGCGGCGAGGAGTTGGGACATCGCGCCGGGTGGGATTTTACCTTCAAGCCAGGCAAGTCTGTCAGCGTGACGGCGCTTGTCGGGGAGGATGATCGCGTTCGGGTGGCGCATCGCCGTGCCGTCAGCGCGGCCCTTGATGCTCTAGAACAATATGTTCAAGCGCGCATGTCGGCTATCGGACCGCCGGAGACGACGGGAAAATGGATCGCCGCCAAGTTCGAACACGACACCGCCAGGCCGGTGAATGGCTATCCGGCCCCACAACTCCACACGCACGTCATCGTCTTCAATATGACGGAAGACGCGCAGGGCTTCGCTCATTCTCTTCAGCCGTATGAACTCTTTCGCGTGCAATCGATGGCCACGGCTGTTTATCAGAATGTTCTCGAACACGATTTGCGGGCCTTAGGTTATCAGATCGAACGCGGCAAAAATCATGCGCCTGAGATCAAGGGCTACACGCCCGAATATCTGGAAAGCGAGAGCCAGCGCTCCGCGCTGATTCGCCAAGCGCTCGAAGCCAAAGGGCTACAGGGCGCAGAAGCCGCGAGCATTGCCGCGCACGCCGGCCGCGAGGAAAAGCTCAAGCTGTCGCCATCCGAACTCAAGAAGCTGCATCAAACGCACGCCGCGGAGTTTGGCAACCAACCTTCGCAGGTGGTTCAGGAAGCGGCTCAGCGTCAGCCGCGCGAACTTTCGGTTGACAAATTGATCGGTAAGGCGACCGCCGCCGTGGCATTTGCACGCGAGCGGCTGAGCGAACGGTCACAAGTACTGGAACATTTCGAAATCGTTCGCGATGCGCTTCGCTACGTTCAGGGCCGCGCCAGTTTGCACGACGTCGAGGCGGCGATTTCGGTTCATCGGACCGATGGAAAGCTGCAGGAGATCGACCACATTCGGCCGTTTGCGCCTGCTCACCGTTACACTACGCCCGAAGCCGTCGCTGCGGAGAGGGAGATTATCGACAGAGTTCGCGCAGGGGAGGGGCACTCGCAAGCCCTAGGGTCTGTGACGCCTGGCGCGGTCGATGCCCGGTTTTCTTCCTTGAATGAGGATCAACGACGGCTGATTGTCTCTGTCCTCCAATCCCGCGATCAAATTACAGGAATCCAAGGGCGCGCTGGTACCGGCAAGACCACTGCCATGGCAGCCATTCGCGAGTTGGCCGAAGAACACGGCTACAAAGCTATCGGACTCGGGCCGACGTCAAAGGCCACCAAGGGATTGAAGGAAGCAGGAATGGATGCCGAGAACCTCGCCGCCTATCTGGCGCGCGGCGGTTCTGCCTCGGAGGATGCGCGACCGCGTTTGTTTTTTGTCGATGAAGCTTCGCTCACTTCCACCAACAGTGTTCGTGATTTTCTGCGGACCGTCCGACCGCAAGATCGAGTCCTTCTCATTGGCGACACCCGGCAGCACCAGAGTATTGAAGCCGGACGGATCTTTGATCAGTTGCAAGATGCCGGCATGCAAACGGCGACGCTGTCGAAGATCGTTCGCCAGAAGGACGAGGGCCTCCGTCAGGCTGTGGAATTGCTGGCCGTCCGTAAGACGAGTGACGCACTCGATCTCCTGGAAGGCCAGCAGCGGATCAAGGAAGTCACTCACCGTGGCCAGCGCTTCGAATCCATTGCCAAAGAGTACGCCGCCAGTCCTGATGGCACGCTCGTCATCTCACCCGATAACGAAAGCCGTAAAGAATTAAACACCGCCATTCGCGCGGCGATGCGCGGCGCGGGGCATGTGAAGGAAGACGCCTTCAGCGCTTCTATTCTGATCCACCGGCAGGACGTCACAGCGGCCGACAAAGGCCGTGCGACTACTTACCGGCCTGGCGATACGCTTCGTTACCGAAATGGCAGCGATGTGTTTGGAATCGCACCCAAAAGCTACGGCACTGTCATCGCCGTCGAGCACGAAATCAACCAAGTCACCGTCAAGCTCGGCGAGGGCAAGGCTGTCAGTTACGACCCTGCGCGGTTGCGCGGTGTCACTCTCTACACTCCGGAATCACGTCCCCTAGCGGTGGGAGATCGCATCCAATTCACTGCGCCTTGGAAAGATCAGGCAATTGCCAATCGTGATCTGGCCACAGTGACGTACCTCGACCAAAGCGGTAACATCCGCGCCAGTCTCGACGATTCGGGTCGCACGGTGGGCTGGAATCTCCGCGACTATGCCCATGTTGATTACGCCTATACGATGACGAGTCATTCGGCGCAGGGCGTCACCGTTGATCGCGCATTAATTCATGTCGATACGTCGGACAGTAAGGCTCGAGCGTTGATTGATCAGACCTTGGCCTACGTCGCAGGTTCCCGGCCACGTTACGACATGCAGATCTTCACTGATAATGCCGAAGATCTCGGCCGGGCATTGGGTCGCCAGCACCAGAACGCGACGGCGCTCAGCCGAGAGCAGACGCTAGAGACTCTTCAGCAGAGTCAGCGCCAACCCACGCCGCAGCAGACGGAAGAAGCGTCTCAATTCATTTCGATGTAAGGAAAAAACCACCATGTCTCTCGAAGCCATCCTCCCGTATTTGAAGCCCATTGCGCATCTGATCATTGATCCGGACATCTCCGAAGTCATGGTCAACGCAAACGGAACTGTCTTCTTTCAACGCGCAGGGAGTATCGAAGCGTTCGAGACGCAGCTAAATGAACGGCATGTATTAACGGCTGTGAAGAACATGGCGCGCTCGCTCAGTAAAGACATTAGTGAAGCGTCGCCGCTCCTAGATTGTCGCTTGGCGGATGGCTCGCGCATTGCCGCCGCTATGCCGCCTGCCACCGAAGGCATTCTTCTAACGATCCGCAAGTTTCGGCCTCACTGGTTCAGCCTTGCCCAGTTGGTCCATGCACAGGCGCTCCCACAATCTGTCGCTGAAATCTTGATCGAGGCCGTTCAGCGACGCAAAAACATTCTGCTTAGCGGCGGCACGGGCACCGGCAAAACCACGTTCACAAAGGCGCTGGTCGATCTGATCTCGCTCACCGAGCGCCTCGCGATCATCGAAGATACTCGTGAGCTCAAAATTGATCACCCTAATGTCTTCCGTTTCGAAGCCCGGCCCGAAGGCCGCGCTTCCAACGGCGACGTTCTCAGTTCCGCCATCACCATTCGCGATTTAGTCAAAGCCTCTCTTCGTCATCGGCCCGATCGCGTCATTATCGGCGAAGTTCGAGGTCCGGAAGCGTTTGATTTGCTCGATGCACTCAATACAGGTCATACCGGTTCAATTTCTACTTTGCACGCAAATTCCGCTGAGCACGCATTGTCTCGGTTAGCTTCGCTTGCCATTCGCGCCGATTCAGGAGTTCCTCATCGTGCTCTTCAATGTGAGGTAGGCGACTTGATCGATCTTTCCGTTCATGTTCGTTTGCAAGGTTCACACCGCTTCGTCGCTGAAGTGATCGAGGTTCATGGTTTTCATTCTGAAGTAAATCGCTACGAGGTCACCAATGTTTACAATGCCTAGCTCGATTTCGGGAAGGGGTCGAAACGGCGCCCTTCCCGCGCTTCAGCCTCACCGAGTCTTCGGCTCCCATCCCCAGCGGGCCGTTCCCTCCCGCAACGCTCTCCCTTTCCTAAGGTGCGCTGCGCGATTGAGGCTGCTTCTCCTTCCTCCCGCGAACCTATCGCTTCGGTCCTGCGTTCACCAGGGCGCCGCCCTTTGGGTTTTGGCTCCACCGCACGCGGTCCCCCAAAAAAGTCGCTCTGCGACTTCGCAACCCTGGCGAACCTCGGACACTTCGCCCTTCGCTCTGCATAGGAAGGTGAAGCCGCAGAAAAGAATGCCAGCTTCAATTTCAACAAAAGAAAGGTACCAACCCCTATGACCAATCTCAATAAAATCATGATCCTCGGGAACACCGGCAAGGATCAACCGAAACACTCCGCTACCGCTAACGGCAAGCAAGTCACTCGGCTCACTGTCGCGACGAATAAGCGCTACAAAGACGCCGCGTCAGGCGAATGGACGACTGAGGCAATCTGGCACAAGCTAGCGGTATGGGGAGATGGGGCTGCTTATGCTTCGCGCATTCAGCCTGGCTCGCTGGTCTTCCTCGAAGGCGAGATGAGCTATCGCGACTATGAGCGCGAAATAGACACGCCCGAAGGACCAGTCAAGGTCCAATGGCCGGTGGCCGAGATTGTCGTATCGACGATTAGTGTAATCCATAGCAAGACAGCACAGAAAGGGGAGGCCGCTTAAGCGGCTTCCATCCCTAAAAGGGGTGACGTCATGACAACAATCGAACAAGGCGCCAGCGTCACGCGCAAGACCAAGGCCACGATCCAACACAGAGCTCTAGTCGCCACCCTACATGCCGAGTTTCTGGAGCTACGGCGATTTGGCAAGCGGGAGAGCCTAATCGCTACTTACGAATCCATCTACCAAGCCGCCGCGATGCGCCAGGCAGAGCGGGATCGGCGCGAACGCTTGATTCTGAAACGGAGCCGACTCGCGGGAGGTGCGCCGTGACGGCCACCTCTTTCTACTCATCGGATTGTGTTTGCGGACAGCGCCTGCAAAGTGAAACTCGTGATTTGCTCTGTCCCGCTTGTGGGCGTCAGATCCATATCGAATGGCCTGCAGTAGCCGACGAAGACGCCTCCGAGGGCGAGTCACGGGAAACGAAAAGAGCCGCTGCTTAAGGAATTAAAAACGGAAGCCCGGATCAGGTAGAAGCTGATCCGGGCAGAAAGGATGATCTGTGTTATCGGAGAGATTACGAACCTCTCAATCGCAGTATACGCCGACTGGTCAAGGTGCTTCAACAGAAAAATCACCCGGTCGAGTGAGCTGCATTTCGAAAAAGCCACCCGCTTCGGAAGGTGGACCGAGGCGCGCGCACCGGCGCGACGTTGAAAACTCGCCGCTCAAGCGGACTGCGGGCCAACTCTACGGAGCGCTCTGCGACTGTCTCGACCATGGCGCCTACACCGGTCTCGCCTGGCCCAAAATTGATACGCTCGCCCGGCGCATGAAAGTGACGGCTAGGACCGTGCAAACTGCGGTGAGACACCTGACTTTGGCCGGCTGGATCGGCACGCCCTTTGGCGACGCCGGCGGCGCGCGTGAAGGAGTCGTCTATCACCTTCACCCTGACGGTAAACCGTGTTTGTTCTGTGTCGCGGCGGATCGTACGGTTAATCACCGCGGCAGGGCTCACGACCGCCGTTTAACGGGTGAAGAAATTTCACGCCTTATTCCGGCGACGGGTGAAAATTCTGCACCCGTGACCCCCGAAAATTCTTCACCCGTTCCAGCCCTGACGGGTGAAATTTTTGCAGCGACGGGTGAAATTTCCGACAGTGCATATAAGGAATATAGTTCCCTAAGTAATTTATCTAAATCGTCGACGACGACGGCGCCGGCAGCTATTTCAATTTCCACCGAACCACCTGAAGAATTTCTGCAGGTCATGGACGCTTACATCGAACTTGACGAAAGCGCTCTGCGGCGGCTCTGGAGAGATGCGCGCCAAATTGTGGCGGATGCGAATCCCGAGGAAGTGCGCTACTTTTTTGGCGAACGGGCGCAAAAGGTTTTCCGCAATCGCAGAGTAGAGAGTCCAGTCGGGTTGCTGCTCAGCAGTATCGCGGATTGGTTCGTAAAACGGCGCGTACTCCAAAGGCGCGAAGAGCAACGGCGGGCCGCGGAGGAGTACGAAATTCTGAAGCTGCAGCTGGCCGAAGTGGAACAAAATCAGCCGCCACCCGAAAAAAACCCTCCCGAAACGAGTGCGCGGGTTGTCGCCACACCGGCTCCGCGAGAAGGGTTCGACATGACGGCCGAAGTGCGCGCTGCCGCGGCGAGGAAGGCCCTGCGATGACGAAGCGAGGTGCCAAACTTGAGAAGTCTTGGCGCGAACTGCTCCGAGAGTCATTCGATTTCGTAAACGACGAGGGAGGCCTGTTTGCGTTGGATCTTGAATACTACACGGACCGAAAAATAAAACGCGTGCGGTGTTACAGGCTGTTGTGGACCAACCGTCTGGCCGCGGAAACCAAGGCTGGCCGCTTATTGCGCCACGAAGGTGGAGTTTTACGAACGGGGCCGATATCTGAGACAATGAGCGCTGTCGCCGAGGTACTCGCGGCACTGCGCCAACTTCGGGAACAGCAGCGACGTCCTCTCGAGCGAGCCGCCGCATAAAACCGCATGGCATATATCGAACCGATCATTCGACGAAAATTTTCACAGCAAGATCGCGCCGCTGTCCAAGAGCATATTTGCCTGGCCGTCGAGGCCGATCCAGAGCGCTTCCTCACCGCCTATCGTCTGGATTCGCGCTCGTTTCAAGGCCGCTATGTCAATTCGGACCTGATGAAGGAAATGTTCCCTGAATATAATGCTTCGAAAGAACATCGCAATCGCTATAATTTGCCAGTCCACAACTCTGCTGCGGTATTGGCCGCCGCGCAGTTCCGAGCAGCCATTGCCGATGATTCCGTTCCCGAGCGGACCAATGCCCTGTTCTTAACCGGAGTGCCAGGCGCGGGCAAAACGACTGCCGTACTCGCCAACCGAGATCAATTTCCACAGGATGCGCGGATCTTATACGAAGGACAACTTTCGGACCCTGTCAAGGCCATTCCCAAGTTCGAAGCGGCTCTCGGTAGCGGGTTGGATGTTGAAATTGTTGCAATCCACGTATTATCCGAGCAAGCCCTAGCCAACACGATTCTTCGCTTCGAGCGTGAGGGCCGCGGTGCGGCGATTGAAGCTCTTGGTCGGATTCAGGGCCATTTGCCGGATGGTTTGAAGCAGATTTACTCCCGTTTTGGCGACAAAATCGGCCTTAGCGTCATCGATAAGCGCGATATAATGAAGGTGTTTAGATATCGGGGCTGGGAGGCGATCTCGCTGCTGGAATCGGAAGGAGATTATGAGCAAATCAAACGAAAGCTTACCGAAAACCTCGAAGCCCAATACGCCGCCCACCTCATTACCCCCGGAGCCTACCAACAAGCCTTCGGCCAAGCCTCTGCCACCGTCGATTGAACTGTTTATTAAGAACGCGATCGCCAGATTCAACGACCGGACAACACCGTTTCCCAAAGTTTGGTAGTTGCGAAGCGGGTGATGACGCGGATCCATGGGCCACACGCGATAACGGGTAACAACTATCCTCCGTCGCCGTTTGATCCGCATGCCAAAGCCCCCTACGAAGTCTGGAAGTCTGGCGTGACTGACTTGCGGAGGTCGTCGTCAAAACATATGTGGTTTTTTCATGCGCCAATTGACACGCGCAGAACCGCGGTTCCTTGCGAGCGCAGATCAGTCCCCGCAAAGCCGCCCGAGTCGTCTAGAAGGGACAGTTTTCGGACCCCGCGGAGGCCCTGACCAAGGCCGAAGCAGCCCCGCGGCGGCGGAGCAGATCGAGCAGTCCTGGGGTTTAACAATGGTTGCTGGCGTCGAGGAGTGGGTCTGGCCCAAAGGCTATGGTGGCGACAAGAGCTTTGTCAGAGTCGCTTGAATAGCGGTATCCAATCGTTCGAACTGGCCCATATGATGGGGAGAGTGTTGTTCGGGCAACTGCGTTCAAAGACTACTAGAGCTTCGGAATTGCCATATCCCAAAGGATGCTTTGGCTCCAGCCGAGAACCCAAATCGCTAACTAAGTGTTTGGCTCTCCCACACTCATCGGCATCAGAAAAGATTCCATTTAGGCCGGAGAAAGCCCTGTCAGCGTCCGTGAACGGCTCGGCTATGCGTACGTTTATTCGCACGCCCCTTCGGCTCAACTCCTCTTCAAGGTGACTCGCAGACGCTTGAAACCCTGCGATTACACAAAGGAAGATAGGCGTCTTTCTCGTTTTCTGGAGTTCGGAGAACTCATCGCGCATTGCCAGAAGGCAATCAGTCGCAGATTGTCCAGTGCCCAAAAAATCGTCAACAAAGACTACCGCTTTTACCTTGCCTGTCAGGGCACTCTTGATTGCACGCGCGGGTTCCAGGATATTTTCGTAATATACTTTGTTCTCCTCGCCGTATAACTTCGAGTACTGAAAGCCGCTCTTTCCGGGGCTATCCAGATAGCTAATTACGGTGTCGTGGAGACGCGGCACTTTGCCTTCATACCGAAAAGCAACGTCGCGACCGATCATTTGGTGGAGCGTAACAAGCCGTTGGCGGATTTCGTTCTCATCGAAGAATTTCAGCTTGGAGAGTAATTTAAAAATTAGCCGCCGATCAACGTTGGTGCCACACTGTGCCAACCAATGTCGAACATCCTCGATTGTGATACGGCGCCCTTTATATACTTTCCAAAGATCTACTACCGTGCGAATCTCATCATCACGAACATATGCGGCTTCTTCTCGCTTACGGTCCAACGTGGCGATTCGATCGCCGAGCCTAGGAAGAAGCTCTTTAGGCCCACTCTCTCTGAGCCATTCCGCGAAAAAGCCAACCTTCAGCCGGATGATACTCTCATCGCGCAGAAACACATTGCGTTGAATGAAGTCCTCAAGTTCCTGCTCTATGACTTCCCCGGACAGGTCAAAACTAGTCCCGGCGAGCTTTAGTTGCTGAGCTGTTACAAGCCTGGATCGCCGAGCAACTTCCGCATAACAGAGAAGGGTTTTTTGGCGCGTTTCAGATATGCGTTTGCGCTCGTCACCCCTTTCAACGATTCCGTCCTCCCAAAAATGAAGGAAACTGTTCACACCAACACTTCGAAGTTCGTTTTGAACAGTGGCGTTGATTTCCGACTCCGTCACGTGACCATCTCGGCGTTTGACCATTGCTTTAAAAAGACTTTTACACAACAATTTTGTGAAGTAGGGATTACCCGCAGTATAGTCATAGAGCGCGTTGATCGCCCTGTCGCTAATTTCTAGAATCTGATCTACAGGCCTACGGACGAGATCAACAAAATCACCCCAGTGCTGCTGACGATCAAAATAGTCAACCCTTACTGTCTTGAACTTGTTGAGTTCATGACCTTGGAGGCCAAGGATCGCCTGCATCTTTTCGCTGCCCACTAGTACGAATCCAACGTTCGGTTTCGCGCTAACACTCCGAAGCGAAAGAAAGAATGCATCTGCCACGTTGTTGTGGGTATACAGGTCTGTTGGCAACTCGTCAAATTCATCGAGAATGAAAATCAGCCGTCGATCGGGAGTCACGCGCAGTACCCGGTTCACGAAGTCGCCAAAGGGCGCAAAGGCACCGTCAAAAGAGGGTACCGCGATGGATTGCCAACGTTCATCACATGATTTGATTTCTTCACAGAGCTTTGTGGCTAATGCGTCGATAGTTCGCACGGGATCGGGGCGGACGTATTCGCCTCCTTCCAGATAGATAACTGAGTACTCTCCGGGGAAGTCGGCCCGTAAACGATTCGCCAGAGTCCTTACTAACGACGTCTTTCCTACTCGCTTCTGTCCGAAGATCACTGCCGATCCCACACTCGTTCCCCTGACCATTGAAACCAGATCATTGAGAAAATCAGCACGCCCGATGAGGTCTGCCTCTGTCGTCACAGGCTCAAGGTCGTAGGGCTCAGAGGTCGACAAGGACGTCCAATTGATGTCGCTACGCTGGGAAAGGAAAAGGAGGGTGTATCGCCTGAACTCCCGTTTCTGGTCGGAACGCTGCCATTCAACATCCAATTCCAGTGCGACATCCGTTGCAATGCCCGCGGTCTTCACCGGAAGACGAACGCGCGTTTGCCCGGCAAGGTCGCCAATTGAAATCGTCGACCTTCCTAGCGATACGTCGGTGATCGCAGCGGCAGTCAAAGATACGTCGAATGCGTGTCCAGGCCCGTCATTTCCGATATCAATCTCCAAATCGACGTCCTTGTTTTGCAAGTAGAAAGGATATTTCTTGTCCGACGGCGCTACCGTGATACTGGGTGCTTGATGAATTGGTGATTTTGCAAAATGAGTTTCCAAATCAGCGAGCACAAGTTTGAGCGGCTCGGCGATGTAGCGTTTGGAATACCAAAAGTGAACACTCTCTGCCTCAGCAATCCCGTTTTCAATACTTTGGCGAGCCGCTATAAGGCTGGCTGGCACGTCTTTCGGGCGTGCGTTCAAATATGCGGATATGGAATCGCAGACGGAGCTTAGAAGCGTATCTAACTCCATCTTTGGGAAGTAGTGCGGAAGCACTGCGTGACCAAAACCGCTGCGAAATTGTTTCAAGAGAGCCGTCCTATACGCGGGTACCGTTAGCATCGTTAATGGCTGAGCCAGTACCGCTTCGAGGGCATGCTCGAGGTGCGGCACTACATCCTTAAGTTTTGCCTCTTTCTCATGGTTTTGCTGCTTGACATCTAGCTTGAGGCGCTTGTACAGATCATGCTCAAAGACGCGGTCAAACAGTTGGTAAGCGTGAAAAGAAAACGGCTTGATTTGGAAGGCATCAGAGTTGCAACCGAGCAACCGAAGTAGACACACCGCCGAGAATTGATTCTGAGCGAAGCTTAGTGCAGGTGAAAACAGTCCGTCTCGTGCTTCGTTGGGCCAGTCCCGTCGTGGAACGGCATGATACGAGAGTATTGCAACGGCCACTTGATTGAGAATCGAGGGAAGACTCTTCTGATCGATCTGTCGTCGAGCTTCGGATGCTCGCTCGAGGCCTTGGTCTATCCCTTGGGCGGGGGATACTACTGCCGGTGCTGCGGGGAGCGTGTCGTTGGGCATGATGTCTTTTCTGAGCGTTTGAGGTCTGTCACGGTCAACCTCACACTGGGTCGTGTTCCTCTATAGTGACGGCGCACCTTCGCGTCACTTCCTTATATCAGTAGACGTGGCGATTCGTGAGCCATCGCGGGTCTCGGGCTTTGCCCTATCGCAATCGTTCGACCTATCAAGGGGAATCTCGACCTACCGTCGTGCGTGAAGTCCGCAGTGATCCTGCTGGCGCAAAAGGTGTTTTGCCCATCATCGTTTGGGCCCATCCATGGTTTTTGTTAATTCCCAAATCATTCGCGAATTGAGCCTCTCGGTACAAAACTTACACCTATATCACCGCGGCAGCCGTCACGGTGGATCCGGATCAACCGCTCTTTCAAACAGCGGCTCGAAAATCTTTGCTACGCGGCAGACCACTATGCCCGGCAACGACCGCTCGCCGTTGAATAATCATCCAATAGACGTTCTGCTGCCTTTTGTCTTTGCTCCGCAGCTCCGAATTCGTTTTTCCTTTCGTTGAGTCTCTGAATCTACCGTGCCTCACCTTGAGCTCGACGCCCGGGGCTCAAATCAATTTGCAGCTCGGCCACGATGCGCTCGCGCTCGTGTTCGGGAATTTCCGCCAGCAGATAAGTAATCAGATCCTCCTGACGGCTTTGGCCGAAGACCATTCGATAGATGGCGAGAGCACGACGCAACCCGTATAGGCGCTCTTCATCACGGCTGAAAGGCAGTCTGGGAACATGCCTCTCGATTTTCGCATCCCCAGAAAAGATCCAATAGGGAACAAGATCATTCTTCCCCACGGGACGACTCGCGAGACCGAGCGCAAAGACGTTCTCCCAAATATCCGGGTCAGCCTGAGCAAACGCCTCGCCTGCAAATGCCGCAGCGACATTTTTCCGCACCGCATGTCCTTTGTAACGATGTATCCGGCCTTCTCGCTGTTCCAGGTCGACGGGGTTTGAAGGCAGGTTCCAGTGCGTCACGGAATGGCAGTAGTGGTGGAAATCAAGACCCTCCTGGCCGACAGTCGTGGACACCAGCACGAACGGCCAAAATGGCGAATTGAACGCCGCGCGAACACTCTCCTTGCGGGTCCTCGTCACCGGCGCGGCGCCGGGGGTGGGTGATACTTCTTCATCGGAACGGTCGTCACCAAACCGCATGGCGAAACGGATACGCATCGGTTCAGATGTGATCTTCACGTCGCGGGCGTAGGCTGGCGCCGCAACTTCATCGACTCGAAGTGACGCGGCACGAATAGTCAACGCCGCAATGACTTCGGCAGAAATTTTCTCTGCCATTTCCTTAACGGATGCAGCGGCTAGACCGAGCGACTCGCGGAGCAGATGCGCGTATTCGTCGAGAACAGCCTGGAGCCCGCCCGCATGGGCATATTCCAGCACGCGTTCCCAATAAGGTTCGCCGTGGAATTCCGAGCGAACCGCTTCAATGACCTCGGCATGGTTAAAAAGGGTGAGGAAGGCTCTTCCAGTGCGTGCCGCCGCATCACGCGGAGCAAGAGAAAGCGCAGGGCCGCTCCGACCTGCACGCGCATAGGCTCGCAAGGCAACTGTTGCGGGAGCAGCGGAAGCAGCCAGAGCCAGCACCTCGAAGAGATCATCCGGGGTCAAGCCAAGACGTTCCCTGCCGCCGCGAATGTCATCCAAAACTTTCGTCGCCTGTTCCACGTGATTGGACCAGCCTTCGTCCTCTTCACCCGCTCCAACACCGGCCCACACTTGGGCGAGGTCCGGCCGGTTCCACCACGTCTTCGCAGCATCGGGGAATTCAGCGAAATCAAGGAGCATGGGCGCGACCCAATACCAGCGCTCATCGGCAGCGCCACCAGACTCGGGGACGATACCCAACTTCTCAACAGCGACGCGTAAGCGCGTCGCAAACCGCGACCTCGCTTCGTCGGCGGTCACTTTGGCGTCCCGCGCAAGATCTCGCGGGTCGTAATCGCGGGCGAATGTAAGGCAGGGATAGACCAGCAATAGCAGCGGCATCCCCGTGAGGCGACCCGAGGACATCCCAAATCTCAACAGGCCGCGCTGCTTTTTCCAATCTTCTTGCGTCAATCGCGCACGCGGATGTGGCGCGCGCATCATCCGGCGCTCGGCATCGTACGACACAAGAGAGGCGACGGCGCGCGGAACCATATGCCACGCGGAGAAGACGAGTTGCTTGGTGACGTTGGCGAGTTGTGGGGTAGCAAATGGTCCCGCCGGCGCATAGTAGCTCAGTGATGGCGGAATCCAGAGCAGCCGCCACATTCCACGGTCTAACGTGTTGCCAACTAACTCCCTCAGACGCGGGTTTCCCGCCTCCAAAGGGCGGTAGTTCCGGGCGTTCTCCAGATCCAGAAACTCCTCCGGGAACTCCCGCACGAAACGCAGCATGTCGCGCTGTTCCGGTGCCTCTTTGAACGCCCGTTTCAGGGCGTAGTTGTCCATGAAGTTGAAAAGGTAGGGCGCGGATTTCCAATATTCGACCACGTCTCCCTGATCCAAAGCAGCGGCAATCCTTTGCGACCCCAAAAAGGCCCGAATATCCGACGCCTGCAAGGAGGGCTCTCCTGGTGGCTCATCCATGAGCATGCCCCCGCGCTCGGTCGAGGAGGCCAACCGTTCAGTGCGCGCCATGACGCGCTGCAACCGCTGCTGAAGAGCGAGTTTGGCCTGGCGCAGGCGCGTCAGGCCATCCGGCGTCATCACGGCGGGCAATGCCGCGCGATACTCGGCCAGAATTTCCTTGCATCCCGCCGCGTCGCCGTTTTCGAGGAAGCGCAGCAACGCGAGAAAGTCGCCATAATGGTCGTCATCAGTCTCATGATGGAGGCTCAGCCCGCGATATGGCGTCGCCGAAAGCAGCAGGACCCGCGAACCCTGTTCTGTGTCCGTATTGAACAAGTCGCGGGCAAGCTCTCCCGCTTCAGAATCCTCATCGAGGAGATGCTTAAACCGCTGAAACTCATCTAAGATAATTAAATCCGGCTCCAGGGTAGTCAGGCAGACACTCGCGAGCAGCCGCCTCAGTTCACCAATCCACTGGGTCCGTTTCTTCGTTGCGCCAGCCGGGGCGTTTGCATCGCTACGGCAGAATATCGCACGCAGTTCTTCGAACCGCGTGCGCATATCTGGCTTACCGGCAGCCTTTTCTTCTTTCACGCGTTTCGCCAAGCTGGATACGAACTCTGCCGCGACCTGCTCATTCACTTGCGCATAATCCAAGGCTTCGATGCTCCGCCTGAATGACGCTGTTTTGGCGTAATCTTGCATGACGTAAAGCGAGGACAGTGGGCCGTGAATGCCCCACGCTGAATCCAGGAGCCAATACAGCAAAGCCCTCTCATCAATGCGTCCTCCGCCTGCGGTCTGATCGAACGATGTGGCTGGCGTCAACGCCACGAAGTTGATGCGATTACGCCGAAGATCGTCCATATGCAGGGGGAGCAACGTGAGGCGGGTTGCCTGTGCGGCATCCGCGCACCCAGGGATACGCAGCCTCTGGATATTCTGACGCGCAATATCCGCGTTGGAGCAAATGTAGATGATGTCGATCCGGGGTTTCGTGCACAGGTGATCGATCGTTCTCGCAATGACGCCACGCGCCACGAGTGTCTTGCCTAGTCCGACTTCGTCCGCGACGAGAAACCGTCGTGTCGGGTCCGCTCCGTAGAACCGCTCGAAAACGTAATCAACGGTCGCGCGCTGAAAGTCCTTCAGGCCTGCCAGAGCTGATTGGGTGTCCGGCGGCGTGCTCATTTCGCAATGACCTGTTGGGCGGCATCCCAGATGGGTTCCCAGATTTTCTGAAAATCGCTGCTGAGAAGTTCTGAGCTACTCGGCTCTTTGCGCAAGACTTCCAGCAAGGAAGCCACTCTCGCCAGTTGTGCGGGACCGCGATGCAGGGCGCGGAGCATCGTTTCAAGCAAATACGGGTGAGGCAACACGCGGCCTTCGCCGTCCTGCCGGGAGGTCAGCAACTTGCGCAAATCACCGGAGGAAGCGGCCGCTTCATCTCCTGATGCGAGCAGAAACAGGATGTACCGCAGCAACTGGTCGCGGTTTTCGATGAGCGACCGGACAATGCGATCCTGCCGGTCCTCTGGCGCACCTTGCATCGAAAGGTTCATCACGAACACCGTTTTGCCGACCGTTTCGCCAACCTTGGCGGAGACGGAAAAAGCGATCAACGATGTCAGTCCCACGAAAGAAAGCCTGGGGAAAACGACCATGTTGTTATTGAGCAGTTGCCCGCGGTCCGCTTGCTGCGTGATAGGCCAGGCACGAACCTCAACCGTCGAATCTGGCCAAAGGGGAGCATGCGCACATTCAAGGCTCAGGTCGAACAAATCTTTTTCCGCCGAGCTGACGACCAGTCGTGGACCGGCTGCCACAAGAGCGCGTTTCGCGGCCTCCAGCAAGTCATCGAGCTTGCGTGCCACGGCATCCACCGGGACGGATGGAGCAGTGACGTCATAGTCATGCAACAAGTCGGCAAAGTTTGTCTCGCCCTTTACCTGTCGAAGAAACTGGTCTACGCCGAACTGACTTCTTTTGCCGACGAGTTCGACCATGAACTCGACATTGTGCTCAAACGCATGCGCAGTCGCGTTGAACGAGCCGCTGAACACGCTCGCGTCCCACCCACGGTCGATCACGAACAACTTTGCATCGAGGCCGTTAAGCACTTCCCGGCTTCCCGTCGTCGCGGCATCGTCATCCGATTCATCCACGACTTCCGGCGCGAGGAATCGGACGCTTTTGCAAAGCCGCAATGTTTCTTGCGGCAATTCCTGCAAACATTCCTGACGTGAAACCAGATGCGTCTCTCCACCAGTCTCCAGGAAGTCACTGACAACAATGTTCGAGACGAACGGCGAGACAATCAGTTTTTTGTCGCGCCGAGCGCCGAAAGGGGCTGTCGTCCGGCCGTCCAGTCCCGCAACCCAGAAGCGGCACTGGCTTTCATCAAAGCCCTCCGGCCACGTGAACCGCACGCGCCGCAATTCATCCGCGATCTTCGCGACGCCTTGCCGCCGCTGAGGCGCCAGCTTGCGCAAAGCGAGATTCGGCAGCGCGGCGATAAGATCGGCAAGCGGGTGATTTGCCGCAATGGCATTTGTCCGATTTGCAAGCTCTCCGTCCAGTGCGACGACCGTATCCCAGCAACGGTCAAACGTCAGATTGCGGCTCAGGCACAATACGCGGTAACGAACCGTGCCGTCCTCAGCAACAAACCGCAGCGCCCAGACCTTCGGGTGAAAGACCCCCTCCGGGTCCGGGACCCTCACTTCATAAATGCACGGTTCCAGAAACGTGACCAGCGGTGGATACTTTGCAGGCAAGCGCATCTGACCGCTTTGGCAGAAGACCGTAAAACGATCTCCATAACGCCTCAAAGCTTCGAGCAGTGCCAGCGGATCGGCTACCAGTTCGCCATCCGCGTGCTCCCAGTCAAAAAATGCGAATGACAGGGGGAGCATCAGGGCACTGATAAGGTCGAGCGAAAACGTCGTGCCAACGGCAAAGTCGAGCTGACATCCAGCCGGAGGCCGGAGCAACTCAAGGAGATGTGCGCGTTCATCGGGCCTAAGCATCAGGCATCTCCAGGCCCTCAAAGATGTCCCCAAGCAAACGCTGACTGATGAGCCATCGAAATTCCAGTTGTGCGGAGCCGGAATCACCGTTCCATAACTCCTGTGCGCGGGCGTTGCCAATTCGAGCCAGATTTTTCTTCAACCGGCGCTCCCTTTCGCCAATCAAAGAGCGTGCAGACACACTATCGCGCAATCCTGCCGCATCACCCGCCAATGCCTTGTCCCACCACGTATTGATGAAGTCGTAGGTAGGGTTGCTGATGCGGGGATTCACAGCGCGGACCGATTCCCAGAATCGTGTGCGCTGCCACGCAATCAGGAGAGGGGACCGCTTCGCGATCAATTGCGCCCATTCGGAGAACCGCTGACGATACTTTCCGACGCCTTCATCCCAACGCGCCTCTTCAGCCAGCACCAGATTATAAAGCAGTGGAGCGCCGTGCATAACCTCGGAGAAACACCGCGCATGATGCACTAATTCCGCCAATTTTGGGGGCAGTTCGGCAGAGTAAGGATGTTCCCACACAAACGGAACATCGTCATGGCGCCGGCCCTGTGCGACCAATTCCGCTAGCAATGACCCCGCGCTCGTGGGGCTTAAACGGATGCGTTCTGCAAGGTATTCGGCTTCGTGGCGCGTCAAGCTCAACGAACAGCTTCCGGGATAGTCCGGCGGCGGCGGAATCAGTCCACCATGCCAGTTCGGTGCGACAAGATCATCATGCTCAATGTCGCGCTCCAACGCGCGTCCGCCCTGCCGCGTTATTTGCAAGTAGTACTGATCGAGGCCGCGATGATACTGTGCCTGTGCCCCTTGGAAGCCGCGGATTCCCCAAACGCTCAGGCCCTGCCAATAGACGCTGCTTGGTAGCCGTTTCAGAGCGGTCTTCGCAACCTTGCCGATATTTCCGTCGTTATCATCTGAGTGCTCGATGACCTCGACCAGGTCGGTTTCGGCGCGCCGCGCTCGCGCAGCTATCTGTCCTGAGCTGATGCGCTGCTTTTCCATCCGCTGATACGTCCAGGGGACGAGAAGGAAATACCGCGCGCGCGTCATGATCGTGCTTGTGCCCGGAAACAGCACGTCGGCAAATGCATCGCGCACCGAGCCAACGCCCAGCTCGTCGCGAGTGTCGTGCTCTCTAAAGAGATCGACGACATCGAGCATTTTCCGCCGTTCGCGTTCCGAGTAGTCAAGCCATACGAACATCGACATCAGAGGCGATTTCTCCAAGTGTGATCGGCCAATTTACCGTTCTAGGCCTTTACGTCAGTTTCCAACAAAGACGAGAGGCGATTCAGCGCAGATGCCCACTCCCGCGTGACAACTTCCCAGAGTTCCTGTTCCAGGTCCCGCCGAGATTCGGCGTTGAACCATTGCTGGTTTCGGTCTGCGACGCGATCCCGGTATCCCGGTCCTTGGCCCCATTCGCTTTCGCAGTTAGACCACAGGGAGGGGTCCAGCTTCAACGCGTCCGTGAAAACAGTCAGGCCCATCAATTGAGCCTTGCGCAGCAGGTCCTCAAAGGCGGATTCAAGCACACGACGTGATTGCTGTATTAAATCGCTTGCCTCTGTGAATTGTGGGTCTGCCGCCATGATATCCGCTGTAACCAGAAATGTCTGTAAAAGCGGTTGAAGCGCGAGAACAGCAAGCCGCCGCGCGCCAAAGCCGAGATGATGGCCGTAGCTCAAATTACGCCACTCACCCTCACGCCGAATCGTGGCGCGCACCGTCGCGGCATACGAGGAGTGGATTTGCGACATGAGACTGTCATGGATGTGTCCCGACAGAGCAGGTACGTTGCGGTTCTTGGAAATCCAGGTAGCGATCATGCCGGCAGCCGACCGCAGGACTTCCTGCACCTGTTCCTTCTCGTGGTTCTCCACCAAACTTCTCGCACTCGTGATCGTTTCGCTGATACGCGTCCTAAAGCCCTCGCGGATCTTCCTCAGGGACTCCATGATAAGTCCGCGCAATCTTGCCGGATCGTCCCCGAAGGCGTTAAAGAATCCAATGGTGAGCTTTTGCAGGCCAAGCGGCTCAAGGGACATGGACGCAAATTCTTCCTTCAGGCTGTATCCTTCTTCGACCGTCTCGGCTCGTGCGCCTGACTCGTCCTTCACGGCAAGCGCCTCGTTGGCCCGCGGCAAGATGAGCAACCCCGCATTCAGTTCGATGCGGCGCAGACCGGCTTCCTTGGCGCGTTCCAGCAGTTGATGCGCAGCGACAGAGGGTGCGTCATTAAAACTTGAGCAGAGCAAAGCAAGAGTATGAGGCTCATCGAGATGCCGCTCGAGGTCGGCGCGCGCGGCTGTTCTATCGATGCCGCGCGTGTCAACGAGGTTCACCGTGAGGTCGCTGGTGCCAATGAGAGGCTGCGGCACGAAGATTTCTATGCGGTTCGGCAGTGTGAACTCAGGGTGTCGGCCATTGTTGACCTGTTCGAAAGTATCCTTTAGCCAAGCAAGCGGCGGCTTTCCAGCGCTCGGAGCGTACCAGATATCGCGGCGGTCACGCCGGTGCAGTTCCATGCGCGCCAGCACGTCAACGACGAATTCGCGCATGGAAATAGCCTTCGCCGCCAGATCTTTCGCCTCATCGCGGCGGATCGTCTTGCCATGGGGGCCTTTTTCCCGGCGCACCTTGAGGCCGGCGAGGTTCCGTATCGCCCGTTCCATCTCCTGCGAAATCCCGCGCGCCTCATCTTCCCCGGTCGCGTCCTCGTCGAATTCAGTCGCGCCTTTCATAATGTGTTCGGCGAAGTCGGTGACATACGCGCGGATTTCTTCGTCGTTACAAGCCTCGATCATGAGGCCATGGGACTGCCCCGTGCGCAAATGAACGTCACAGATGGTCACGCCCCCGCCGCCGGCTTCCAGGACGGGCGAAGAGGCTCCGCCGTCCTGTCCGGGAACTTCCAGCCCGGTCGCCTTGCAGATGGCGGTCGATTTCCCGATGCCCTTGCTGCCGATAAATGCGACTTCGTGATCACGCTTCAGAATGAGGCTTGCACTTTGCTTGATGTCGTCGAGGTACTCCGTGAGACGGCGCTCGAACGCATGGCGGACGTCAGGCTGATTCCTAAGCTTGACCAGTTCGCGGCACACCAGCTCAGCGTCCCAAAGAAGGTCCTGATCCGCGTGATCGAGCGGCGGACGGGGGATTTCCGCCCAGTCGCGGCCAAGTGCCGTCGAAAGCTGGAGGGCCTCTGGTGTACCGATGGCTTCGGCCACCTTCGTCAATTCGTCGGAAGATAGCTGCCGTTCGCCGGATTCAATACGCGACAAAACCGCCGGGCTCCAGGTGATCTTTCGCGCGAGATCGGCCTGCGTTATCCGGGCGGCCTCACGAATCTGGGCGAGCCGATATCCCACTTCCTTTTGAATTGTTTCTGCCGTTGTCGTCATCATCCGCCTTCTTTAGAATGATTGTAGCAACTTTGCAGCAATCTTGCAACACAATTGTTATGACAATATTCGATTGAAAAATATGAATTTTAGTCGCCATGGAGGGCTCATACGGGTACATCTGTTCCACCATCACGGCTTCATCCAAAATCTGCCCGTCTTCTTCCGGCCAGGCATTTTCCATCGTCGGCGTTTTCGCGTCGGACGATGCTCCAGAAGTCCGAGGTGTTGGTTGGCTTCGATGAGGTGAGCGAGTTCGTGCACGATCACGTAGTCAATGACAAACATCGGCGCCTTGAAGAGATGCCAGTTGAAATTCACGCTATCGCCGACGGTGCAGGAACCCCAGCTGTTAATTTCAACATTATCCGCGAATCTTTCAGAGCCAATAATGTGGTAGGCGAGTCGCACTGAATTTGGAACAAACTGTGGCCAGTCGCATTCAATGTGGAAATTGACACAAAGCCGCACGTCCCCGATCATCAGTACAGCTGGCGCATCCCAGAACAAACAGAATGCGCGATTCCGAGCAAAGCCTAACTGACCTGAAAATTATCGGCCAAGGCGTTTGGCAAGTTCGGCATCTCCAAGATAGCGTTCAGCACAACTGAGGCAGTCCTGGAGCAAGCGGCAATCTCGAAGTGGTTCAGCCACCGGCCCGACCGGCAGCGGGAACTTGCCGCCGTGGAAGACGTTGTTGCGCACTGTACGAACGTTCAACAACAGATTCTGTATTTCTGATTGGGATCGGGCAGGCTGAACCCAGGCTAAGCGGCCATTCTTGAGAATCTGTTTCTTCGGCGGGTTCTCTCGCAGGTAGGGACAGCTTTCAAGCACAGGTGCCAAAGTCGCATCATCGAAATGTGCCATTACACGGCTGAATCCGTCCCAGTCCGGTGAGACTTTAGCCTCGTCACCGTGGACAAATCCGCTTTGCTTGAGCGCAAATTCGAAGCGAGCGAAGGTGATAAAGAAATCGATCATGAGCTCTTCGGGCACGTCTAGCCCTCGAAGCAAGCTTGAGGCGAGTCGGGAGTGTGGAGCTCTCGCTTCGTGCAAGCATTGTCCGTCCTGTGTGCGTGGATCGAGTTCCCAGACCTCCACGCCGGCCGGGATCAGATGCCTATGCCGACTCAAGTAGCGATCAAGAAGAGATATTGTTTCGCGGAGGCTTTTCCGGACAACCAGGAGTTCCTATAACGAGATGAAACTACGCTGAAATACAGAAGCGCCTCATTCCAAACCGCTAACTTGGCGCTTGGTGAATTTCCGCCAACTGTCCAGCTGTGACACTTACACTCCACGAGGACGGCTGGATCTTCTGACCCAAGATCAAACTTGCGTAGCTTCTTTGAGTCGCTTGCACCGACAGGAATAGAGAAGTTAGGGGTTAAGACGACGCCCTGTTTTGCAAAGAACGCCTGAACTGACTTCTCGAAGTCAGCACCTGTCTTTGGATTGTCGCAGTTTGCCATGGTATCGTCCCGCATCTTACCGTGCTCAGCAATTCAGCGCGGCTATGATTGTGGAATACGGGGAAATCAGCCCTTCCCGACTTAAACGCCGGCCCTGCTCAGAGAGTTCTGGCGTTCGTCACGGCGTGGGCGAAATGACCAACTAACGAATGGCTCTCAAGAAATCGGAACTTTACAGCTCCCTCTGGTCCATGTGCGACGGACTGCGTGGGGGTATGGACGCGAGCCAGTACAAGGACTACGTCCTCGTGCTGCTCTTCATCAAGTACATCAGCGACAAGTACGCGAACGTGCATTACGCGCCGATCTCCGTGCCGAAGGGCGCGAGCTTTGCGGACATGATCGCGCTCAAGGGCAAGCCGGACATCGGCGACCAGATCAACAAAACCATCATCGCGCCGCTGGCCAATGCCAATAAACTGTCTGACTTCCCGGATTTCAATGACGCCACCAAGCTCGGTAGCGGCAAGGAAATGGTGGACCGGCTCACCGATCTCATCGCCGTCTTCGAGAACCCGGCGCTCGATTTCTCGAAGAACCGTGCCGACGGCGATGACATCCTGGGCGATGCGTATGAGTACCTCATGCGCCACTTCGCCACCGAAAGCGGCAAGAGCAAGGGTCAGTTCTATACGCCTGCCGAGGTGAGCCGCATCATCGCGCAGATCCTGGAGATCCGCAAAGCGAAGACCAGTCCCGATACGACCGTCTACGATCCCACCTGCGGCTCAGGCTCATTGCTGCTCAAAATCGCCGACGAAGCCACCAGCAAAGTCACGCTCTACGGGCAGGAAAAGGACGCGGCCACCAGCGGCCTGGCCCGGATGAACATGATCCTGCACAACAATCCGACCGCGCTCGTCGTGCAGGGCAATACGCTCACCGATCCCAAGTTCAAGGATGGCAGCACGCTTAAGACTTTTGATTACGTGGTCGCAAATCCGCCGTTCTCCGACAAACGCTGGAGCACCGGCCTCGATCCGCTCACCGATCCTTACGAACGCTTCAAGCCCTTCGGCACGCCTCCGGGTAAGCAGGGCGATTATGCTTACCTCCTACACATTGTTCGCTCACTCAAAAGCACCGGCAGGGGCGCATGTATATTGCCCCACGGCGTTCTCTTCCGTGGAAACGCTGAAGGGGACATCCGCCGCAATCTTGTGCGCAAAGGCTACATCAAGGGCATCATCGGCCTGCCTGCGAACCTGTTTTACGGCACCAGCATCCCAGCCTGTATCGTGATCGTGGACAAATACGGAGCCCACACGCGCAAGGGCATCTTCATGATTGACGCGAGCAGCGGCTTCATGAAGGACGGCCCCAAGAACCGGCTCCGCGCCCAGGATATCCATAAAATCGTGGATGTATTCAACCGGCACCTGGACGTTCCGAAATACTCGCGCACGGTCTCTTTTGATGAAATCGAAAAGAATGATTTCAACCTGAATCTGCCGCGCTATGTCGAAAGCAAGCAGGCGGAAGACTTGCAAGACATAGAAGGCCACCTGAAGGGCGGCATCCCGGAGCGCGATATTGAGGCTCTCGGCTTCTACTGGAACGTATGTCCCGAGCTTCGCCATTCGCTGTTTAAGGCCAATCGGCCCGGCTACGTGGATCTCGCGGTGGACAAGTCGGTCATTAAGACCGCCATATACGAACATGCTGAATTTGCGGCCTTTATCACCGGCATGAATGAGCATTTTGCCGCGTGGCGACACCAGACGGCGAAGGCGCTGAAAGCGCTGGAACCCGGTTGCCATCCCAAAGCCGTCATCTCAAAAATCGCAGAAGAACTGCTGGCCCACTATCTTGGGAAACCGCTGATGGACCCTTACGCCGTCTATCAGCACCTGCTGGACTATTGGGGAGAGACCATGCAGGACGATTGCTATTTGATTTCGGCAGACGGCTGGAAGGCCGAAACGGCGCGGATCATTGAAAAGGATAAGAAGGGCAAGGAGAAAGACAAGGGCTGGACCTGCGACCTCATCCCCAAGCACCTCATCGTTGCGCGGTATTTTGCGAAACACCAGGTGGAGATTGAACAGATTGCCGCAGAACTTGAGACGGTAACCGCCAAACTGGCCGAGCTGGAAGAAGAGCATGGGGGCGACGAGGGTGCCTTCTCGGAGCTGGAAAAAGTCAACAAGGCCGAAGTGGCAAAACGCCTGAAAGAAATCAAGGGCGACAAGAACGTTGCCGACGAAGCCGCTGTACTGAATGAATGGCTCAAAATGAGCGAGTGCGAGTCCGACCTCAAGAAGCGCTTGAGGGACGCGGAAGCCGCGCTCGACGCCAAAGCCTACGCCCAATATCCAAAGCTAACTGAGGTGGAAATCAAGACGTTGGTAGTGGACGACAAATGGATCGCCGCGCTCGATGCTGCTATCCACGGGGAGATGGACCGTATCAGCCAGGCGCTGACCCAGCGGGTGAAGGAGCTTGCTGAACGGTACGAAACACCTTTTCCGCAAATGGCAGATCGCGTTGCAGAGTTGGAAGCCAAGGTGAACCAGCACTTGGTTGAAATGGGGTTCGTATGGAAGTGAGGCCCGGCTACAAGCAGACCGACCTTGGGGTAATTCCGGAGGATTGGTCAGTCTCCGAATTAGAATCCGTTGCAAGGATTATTGACCCGCAGCCGGACCACAGAACTCCGCCGGAGGCGACAGGAGGTGAACCATACATCGGCATCAGTGACTTTCTTGATAACCAAACCGTTGATTGGGTTGCATGCCGGAAAATTGTTTCCCGAGCTGTCGACAAGCAGAGAGCACGCTTCCAACTCCGTCGGGGCGACATTATTTTCGGAAAGATCGGAACGATCGGATCACCGCGATTTATACCATCCGTTCCATTTCGATATGCGCTCAGTGCTAACGTTTTGCTAATTCAGCCAACAATTCAGCCGCAGTTCGTAATGTCTTGGCTGCAATCAAAGACGTGCCAGAAAGCCATCACTGCCGAATTACACAGCACTTCACAGGCGGCTTTTGGAATAAACAAAATGCGGCTGGTCAAGGTTCCTCTGCCGCCGTCTGAAGTCGAACAAAGAGCCATTGCCGATGCGCTAAGCGATGCGGATGCGCTCATCGAATTCCTGGAGCAACTTATTGCCAAGAAGCGCCAGATCAAGCAGGCTGCGATGCAGGAGTTGCTTACCGGTAAGAGACGACTTCCTTCCTTTATAGCGTCTACCGACTACAAGCAGACTGAAGTTGGCGAGATTCCAGAAGATTGGCGGGTAGCTGCTATTGGCGACCTTTCCACCTGTTACTCAGGCGGTACTCCAAATACCGCCAATCCCAGTTTCTACGGCGGAGAGATTCCCTGGATCACATCCGGCGACCTAAACCTTATTAGGATAAAGCACGTCGAGGGGAGAATTACTACTGAGGGTCTCGCGCATTCCGCCGCCAAGATTGTCAACGAGGGCACCGTTCTCATTGCGTTATACGGAGCCACGGCAGGAGTCACTGCCATAACTGAGATCCGCGCGGCCATTAACCAAGCTGTGCTGGCTATTGTTTCCAATCAAGTCAATCCAGAATATATATTTCAACTTCTTCGATACAGAAAGGATCATTATGTCGCCACGTACACACAGGGTGGCCAACCGAATCTGAGTGGTGATATCGTTAAAGCCTTTCTGATAGCTATTCCTCCAACCAAAGAGGAACAACAAGCCATCGCGGCTGTTCTGACCGACATGGACGCGGCGATTGATGCTGCAGTCGCAAGGCTTGCCAAAGCGCGCACTATCAAGCAGGGCATGATGCAGGAACTCCTCACCGGAAGGATTCGCCTTGTATGAGCGAGATCGGCAAGTCGGAACGCGTAACACAGAACCGGGTCATCGCGCTCTTCCGCGACGAGCTGGACTACCGCTATTTGGGTGACTGGTCCGATAGAGATGGCAACAGCAATATCGAAGAGGGATTGCTGACGGGCTATCTGAAACGATCGGGCTATTCCAAGGAGCAGATTGCCGTTGCTCTCTATAAGCTGCGAACGGAAGCGGACAACCATAGCCGCAGCCTGTATGGCAACAATAAGGCTGTCTATAGCCTGCTTCGCTATGGCGTGCCGGTGAAAATCGAGGCCGGGAAGGTGACGGAAACGGTCAACCTCATCAACTGGCGAGAGCCGGACAAGAACGACGTTGCCATTGCCGAAGAGGTCACGCTTAAAGGCAACTATGAACGACGGCCTGATCTTGTCCTCTACATCAACGGCATCGCCATTGGGGTTCTGGAACTCAAGAACAGCCGGATTTCCATCGGCGACGGCATCCGCCAGAACCTCTCAAACCAGCAGCCGGAATTCAACCAGTGGTTCTTCAGCACGGTTCAGCTCATTTTCGCGGGGAACGATACCGAGGGGCTTGAGTACGGGACCATCGGCACCCCGGAGAAATATTTCCTCACCTGGAAAGAGGACGAAGCGGATAACAGCCGCTTCAAGCTCGACAAGTATCTGCTTAAAATGTGCCGAAAGGACCGGCTCATCGAGCTACTGCACGATTTCATGCTGTTCGACGGCGGCATCAAGAAGGTGCCGCGCGTTCACCAGTATTTTGGGATCAAGGCCGCGCAGGAACATGTAAGCCAGCGCAAGAGCGGCATCATCTGGCATACGCAGGGCAGCGGCAAGAGCCTTGTCATGGTGTTTCTGGCGAAATGGATTCTGGAGAACAACCCGAACGCCCGCGTCGCCATCATGACCGACCGCGACGAGCTGGATAAACAGATCGAGGGCGTTTTCACCGAGGCAGGCGAGACCATCAGTCGAACCAGCAGCGGCAGAGACCTCATCTCCCAGCTCGCCCAGGCTAAACCCCGTCTACTCTGTTCGCTCGTCCACAAATTCGGCGTTCGTGACGTGGACGACTTCGACGCGTTCCTAAAAGATCTCGAAGCCAAGCCCAGCAAGACCGTGGGGGAAGTGTTTGTATTCGTGGATGAGTGCCATCGCACGCAGAGCGGCAAGCTTCACCGCGCGATGAAGGCCATGATGCCCAATGCGGTGTTCATCGGCTTCACCGGCACGCCGCTGCTCAAGAAGGACAAGGCCACAAGCCTCGAAATATTCGGCGGCTATATCCACACCTACAAATTCAGCGAGGCGGTAGAGGACGAGGTAGTCCTCGATCTCGTCTATGAAGCACGGGACATCGACCAGCACCTGGGATCGCAAGATAAGATCGACGGCTGGTTTAACGCCAAGACGAAGGCGTTGAATGACTGGCAGAAGGACGAGCTGAAGAAGAAGTGGGGCACCATGCAGCATGTGCTCAGTTCCCGCTCGCGCATGGACCGGGTGGTGAGCGACATCGTCTTCGACTTCAGCGTCAAGCCCAGGTTGTCGAGTGAACGCGGCAATGCCATTCTTGTGGCAAGCAGTATCTATGAGGCAAGCAAGTATTTCGCGCAGTTTCAGAAGACGCCGTTCCGAGGCAAGTGCGCCGTCGTCACCTCCTACAATCCGCTGGCCAGAGATATAACCAAGGAAGAGGTCGGTGCAAACAGCGAGACGGATAAGCAGTTCATTTTCAATACCTATACCGAGCTTCTGAAAGATGTGGAAGCGAAGCCGGGCATGACGAAAACGGAAACTTACGAAGAGAACGCCAAGCGGCTGTTTATCAAGGAACCGGCCAACATGAAGCTGCTTGTCGTGGTGGATAAGCTGCTCACCGGCTTTGACGCGCCGTCATGCACCTACCTCTATATAGATAAGTCGATGCAGGATCACGGGCTCTTTCAGGCGATCTGCCGGACCAATCGGCTCGACGGTGAGGACAAGGATTTCGGGTACATCGTTGATTACAAGGATCTCTTTAAACGCGTCGAGAACGCTATGGCGGTCTACACGTCCGAGCTGGACCAGAGTTCCGGCGGCGCAAGCCCGGATATACTCATCCAGGACCGCCTGAAGAAAGGCAAAGAGCGGCTGGACACGGCGCTCGAAGCCATCACCCTGCTATGCGAGCCCGTTGAGCCGCCCAAGGGCGAACTCGAACATATTCACTATTTCTGCGGCAACACAGAAATACCCTCGGATCTGGAAGAACGCGAGCCCCAGCGTGCGGCGCTCTACAAGGCAACGGTGGCGCTCGTGCGCGCCTACGCCAACATCGCCGACGAAATGGACCTCGCCGGATATAGCGGCGCAGAGAGCGCGCGCATCAAGGAGCAGATGGACCATTACTTGGCCGTCCGCGAGACCGTGCGTCAGGCCAGCGGCGAAAGCATCGACCTCAAAGCCTACGAGGCCGACATGCGCCACCTCATTGACACCTACATCGAGGCCGACGAGCCACGGAGAATCTCGCCATTCGACGGCATGGGCCTGCTCGACCTGATCGTCAAGACGGGAATCGGTAAGGCCATAGCGATGCAATTGGGTGGCTTGAAGGGCAATAAAGATGCCATCGCCGAGACGATTGAGAACAACGTACGGCGCAAAATCATCAAGGAGCATTTGAACGATCCGGCCTACTACGAAAAGATGTCGGCGCTGCTCGACGAGATCATCGCGGCCCGCAAGGCAAAGGCAATTGAGTACGAGGAGTATCTGAGGCGTGTGGGAGAACTCGCCAAACGCGTGGAAGCCGGGCAGGGGGGGGACACGCCTCAGCAGGTGAACACGCCGGGACTTCGCGCGTTATTTAACAACCTGGGCAAGAATCTCGCTTTAGTCCTCAGGGTTGACGAAGTCGTGAAGCGGGTCCGGCCAGACGGTTGGCGAGGCGTGCAGGCCCGAGAACAGGTCGTTAAGCGCGGACTCTACGATGAACTCAAAGATGAGGCCGAAGTGGAGCGAATCTTCCTCATCATCAAACAGCAGCGGGAGTACTGATGGCGACAACGCTGAACCTCGGATCGATCACGGTGGACGTGGTGAAGAAGGACATCAAGAATGTCCATCTCAGCGTCTATCCTCCCATCGGCAAGGTGCGGATCTCCGCGCCGCTACGGATGAAGCTGGAGACGATCCGCGTTTTCGCAATCTCGAAGCTTGGTTGGATCAAGGAGCAACAGAAGGAAATCAACGCGCAAGAGCGGGAGACGCCACGCAGCTACGCCGAACGCGAGAGCCATTATGTGTGGGGCAAACGCTATCTTCTCAAGGTCATCGAAAAGGATGCGCCTGGCGAGATAAAACTTCGGCACAATAAGATCGTCTTGCAGGTGCGCCCGGCATGGTCCACGGAGCGCAAGGAGGAATTTCTCGACGCCTGGTATCGTTCGCAAGTCAGGGAAGCCGTCCCTAAGCTGCTGGCGCGGTGGGAACCTGTACTAGGCGTCAACGTCGATCGCGTGTTCGTCCAGCGGATGCGCACTAAGTGGGGAAGTTGTAGCCGGGCCTCTGCGGCTATACGGCTCAACACGGACCTCGCCAAGAAACCGCCGGAGTGTCTGGAATATATCGTCGTCCACGAAATGGCGCACCTCGTCGAGCCGACCCATAACAATCGTTTCATCGCTCTCATGGACCGCCTGATGCCCAACTGGCCGTTCTACAGACAGTTGCTCAACCGGCTTCCGGTCCGCCATGAAGAGTGGAAGTGCTAAATGGATTTACAAAATCGCCGATTACCGCACTTCAACCTCAAATAGTGAGCCGTCCGGAGAGATGCTGCGCACTAACGCGGAATCTCCGTACAAGTCTGATTCGAGAACAAAGGGCCGTTCTCGGTCGTCAAGAGTTTCTTGGCTGGCTGCTTCTTCGATAGGCGCAGATTCCGCCATGGAAAGCGCTATCTTGGTCATGCCGCGAAACATCCTCAATTCTCGACCGTCAGGGGTTCGTCGAATTTCCGTTGCGCCTTGAAACACGTCCCTGGCTGTTTTGCGAATGTCGGGCTCGTGGTCTGCGAATTCGAGGTCTGATTTCTCTTCAACTAAGCCAGAGAGCAAACGGGAGGCACCAGCGTAATCCCCTGTATAGGACAGCTTTTTGGCGAGAGCAAACAATGATAGGTCGTCCGTTGACCATTCGCTGAGGATAGGCGGCTCTTCGTTTTCCTCTGGATCGGCGATCAGGAGCGAGATTGATCCGCTTAACAAAGATCCGATGACCAGGTGCGTGGTGATCGCCGGCGAGTGCAAACCGACTGTTACAACTTGCTCAGCCGCGCGGACGAGTTGATTGATCGCAGATGAAGAGGTTCCTTGTGTGCCCTTACATTCGACAATAAAGTACTGGTCGGGCCGACGGCCACGAAAAATATAGTCAGGGAGTGAGCGACGCGACGTGCCTCGTAGCTGAACCTGTGCGCTTCGCCTTGCTAGAAAAACATCCACCGGATCAGTCGCTCTTTCAAATCTCGTCATATAGTACGCGGCGAAACCGACTCCGAGCTCATCGGAAAGCAGTGTCTTTTGGTGAAAGTCTAAGAGCTTTACTGAATCGTTCAGTCGGAGCGAGGGGATCCATCGAGATTGTAGATTTGGCCGAAACGCCCATAAATATCGGATCTCCGCCCACGTAGACGATAGATCGATGAGTTCTGTTATGGGCGGAGTAGTAATTCGGCCGAGTGAGTGCAGAATATCGATCGGCCTAACTTCTACTGTGTCGCGTCTTCCGTGTGGAGATGGCCAGGGCGTCAAGTCTTTTGCCCGGTAACGCTGCCGACCTGTTTGTAGTTCTTTAGCTCGTTTCCGCGAGGAAACGTCATTGCAAAGTTCCTGAGTCGACTGAAGATTTAGATGATAGGCCTGCGAGAGGGCTCGCTGCCATTCAGACACAGTAGGCAATTAATAGCTCCGAGTGCTTTAGGCCCGCACAAAGATAGGGGTCAGTGAAATCTGTCTTCGGTACTTGGCCGCTTTCCTTGTTTTGGGGTGAAGCTGCCCTAAGTCTATATTCTTGGAAGCGTTATCGCGGACGCCGATAGCAGTTAGCCCGCGATACGCAACCGATCACGTTCGTCTACAGCATGGCTTTGGAATCGCGTTGCTGAGTCAGCTCATCCTCCTGTCTAGAACTGTAATCATTCCTTGTCGACTCAAGATCGCTGTGACAGCGAGTACCGCGACCGGTGCGCCGCTTCGCACGATTTATTTTCCTTCCAAGATCGTGAGTCCTCCGTTTTCAAGTAGTCCGTAATGGTGAAGATGAGTATCTAGGCACACGTCGCCTCGCTTGTATCGCACACTCTTCCCAGGTGTGTGTCCCATAATCTGCCGCAGTCCCTTGATGGGCTGGAAAGTGCCCCAGTCGCACCACAGAATGCCGCCCACGCGAGCTGGGCCGCCACGATCGTTACCGGCGAGAAACGCAGGGTGCGATATACCGACCATCAAGGCGAGTTCGGCATCCTTGATCCACTGGAGAATGTCGTCACTGGTATTTCGCTTCGAGAAGGATCGATATAGGGCACGAGTTATGCCGGCATGACTGATAAGCCAACCTTGACACTCTATGATCCAGCCGCAGGATTGCAAAAGCGCGCCAGCGGGGAAATATCTATGAAAAACCTGCTGCTTAGCCACCGTCCAGCCGGAACAATAGCCCCAACGAACGCCCAGTTCATAGGAGAGATAGGCGAAACAGTGGTTCCCAAGCAGGAAAGTGTCGTCTCGGCTTTGTATTGCCCGCTTGAGCCAGCGGCATGTCACTTCCATTTGCGACGGTCCATCGAAGAAGTCGTCGAAATAGTCACCCAGAAAGATCGCAGGGACACCTGGATGATTGTCGCGGATGCGATCCACGAGATCGATTTTGTGATGAATGTCGGGAATGATCAGACAGCCATTGTGTCGGTCGCGCACGTAATGGTAAAGCGATTGGAACTTCTATTAGTGTCGCGCGCCGCCTAGACGAACGTACCGAACCCTCTTAGGACGTCGTCCCTGTCGCCGTCAAGGACCGTGGCGCTAAACCGGCGGCCTCTCCCCATCTTTCGCTGACGCTGCAAGAGCCTGCGGCGCAACTGATGTCATTTCGGACATTATTTGCGAATGACCCTGGAGACAACCACCCCCAACCTAAATAGACACAAGAGGCTGACCAGCCTCGTCGTGATCCACTCACAACGCGAGATTGGCTTTTCAGCCGACTCGGCAGTGCTGCTCTCGGTCTATTCATCCTTGTTCGCTATGAGCAATCTGACGCCTCGAAACGCTAAGCGTGCGCGGAGGCCAGTCGTACACATCGATTGTCCAACCGGTCGTTGGACAGATTCGCCGGAAGCACATGCAGTTGGGTGGCGAGTTTAGTACGAGATGACGACACACAAAAAAGCCTTCTCTCCTGCTGCTCTGTCCATCCTAGCTGGCCGTCAAGGCTAAACTGCACTCCGCTTCGCTCCGGCCTTGACCTGGCCAGCTCCTCTGGTCCTGTGCAGCAGGCACACGACTTCAAAAAGGAGCTTGAATCATGTCAAACGAAAAAGCACGCTCACTAACCGAGCAAATTGAAAAGAATATCAATTCCCTCGCCGATGAAATAGACGCCGTGCGGAAAAGCGAAACGTTCTTGCGTTGGCTTAACGCGATGGCCTTGTTCCCGACGTACTCGCATAACAATCAAATTCTAATTTTCATGCAACGTCCCGACGCTCGCCGTGTTGCCGGTTTCAAAACTTGGAAGCGACTCGGCCGGCACGTCAAGAAAGGCGCAAAAGGCATCGCTATCCTTGCGCCATGCGTTTACCGTAAGAAAGGGGAAGCCGAAAACGAAGACAGCACCACTGTCAAAAAGTTGTTCGGCTTCAAGGTTGCGTGGCTCTTCGCCGAACAGGATACCGACGGCGCCGCGATTCCCGAACTCGTCTATTCTGCCACCGAAGGCGGCGACGAATTGCTCTCCCGCCTTGAATGGACCACCGACGAACTCGGCATCGAGCTCGAATACAAAGACATCGCCGAGCCCGGCGTGCAAGGCTATTCCTGCGGCGGCCGAATCGTAGTCCGCGCCACGCTTTCGCCCACGGAAACGGCCGCTGTCTTAGTCCATGAGCTGATCCATGAAGATTTGCATCACGGAAAAAACCGCGACGACGCGAAACAAAAGACGCGCAACCAGCGCGAACTGGAAGCCGAAGCCACAACCTACGTCGTCCTCCGGCACTTCGGCATCGACCACGTCGCCTCGAACTATCTCGCGACGTACAACGTCAATGGCGAACAACTCCATGCGTCACTGGCTACCATCAGCGCCGCCGCCAAGCGACTCATCGCTGCAATCGAAGGCGACAGCTCCGGCACCGAGACCGTCGAAGCCGCTTCGTTCGAAGAAAATCGTGCGCCAGCCTGAACCGGCGCGCCTCACAGTGCCCACTCCACTTCCAATGCACTCCGGACGTGCCATCACATTCCAGCCAAGTCGCCTTAGAAAATTCTTGATCGCAACGCCAACTCGCGACACTGTTCCTCGATTCACCACGTTCAAGCCTGTTCGGCTAACCTCCATCCCAGCCGATCCATCATCCGCGTCCATCTTCTACTCCCCTGTTCTTGGCACTGCATCGACCAAAATCCCCACGTCCAGCGGCTCTCCTCCAGCAATTTATTTCGGTTCCTCCCTAAAGGGCACCCTCCCAAAAAATTGCCTCCGTCGGCTACCTCGGCATCGCCTCTGCTCGCCTTCGCTTGGAAGTGGGTGGCCTCTGCTCTTCATGCCCAAGCTCAGTTGGGTAGAAAGAAGGAACTTACAATGATCAATCAGCTTACGATTCTCGGCTACACGGGGAAGGCCCCCGAGGTAAAAACTCTTCCGAACGGCACGCCGGTGGTGTGTTTCAGCGTTGCGACCAAGAAGTCCTGGAAGGACGACAACGGCGACTGGAAGGAGAAAACCCAATGGCACGACGTTCGAGCATTTGGAAACGCGTTTAGCAAGATCGCTGAACGCCTCGTTAAAGGCTGCCTCGTCTACGTGCAAGGCGAACTCGTCACTCGCGAGTACGACCGCACGATCAAAGTGCCGAACGGCAAAAAGACCATCGAGCACACGATCAAGCGGCTTGTCGTCGAACTCAAAGCCGATACGATCCGCATTCTGGATCGCTCCAAATCCAACGGGGACACGACCGATGCGCCTTCAGACAACGAGGTCCCCGAATAGGGGCCTCGTTTTTTCCTGCAGCAGATTCACTTGCCGTTCAGCGATGCCGCCGGGACAGGGATCGGCTCTTCAGTCGGCGTCATAGTCCGTATCGGCTGAACGTCGGGCAAACCGGCAATGTTGACCAACTTCCCATTCGCAAAAATCGCGTGACGGCCGTGCCGACTGTGCCATTCCGGTAGTTGGACCTTCTCGTTCAGATCTTCCACCAGCGTCCGCCAACCGGCGGCGTTGTATGCGCAGAATGAAATCTCGCCGTCTCGCGTGTTCGTTGCGACCAATGTCGAGCTCATTTTGATTGCCGTCAAGTCAATGTTGAAGAGGTCCTGGAACCACATTCCGGCCACAATGAAAAGACGCCAGCGACCCTCAACTACACCGGATGTTTCATGTTTTTCGCGAACATACATCTGGTGAAACAAATTTGCCGCATCACTCAGAGTAAAGCCCTCAGGCGCAAGGTCCATGCGGAGGTGTCGCGCGATTGATGTCGCAACACGCATCTTCGTCAGAAACTTCCCGGTAAAGCAGTCTCCAATCACGTGGGCGTCCCTAACAAAGCCCTCAACGTCGAAAAACTTTGCAAGCGGCACGAATTTCTTAGATGATAGATCCACGACAAGCGGACAAGACAGTCCGTGATTTGGATGGACATCGGAATAGACGCTACCCAAAGCCGAGTCCGGATTCATTTGGTCAATTAGATGCGCCAAAGCACTGTAAACCGACATTGGGAACCAGTCGCGCATTACCTGAATATCATTAGGCACCTGTTCCGCAACGCCGTGAGCCAAATCCGCGAGGGTATATCGCCGCTCATACCGATCCTCATCACCGACGTGCGCGTCACGACCCGCGAACATAATCGGTTGAAAAACAACACCCTGAATTTTGTCGATGTTTTTAATCGCGAACTCGACAATCGCGCCTATCGACTTATCGTTCAACCCGTTCACAACCGTAACCTGCAACGTACTTCGCATCCCGGCGTTTTTGATGTTCTCGATAGCCCTGCACTTGACGTCAAACAGATTCGCGACGCCCGGTGAAGGTTAGCACTGTTGGTCACGCCATCCAGCTGCAGGTAAACACCTTGGAGTCCAGCCTCGTGAGCTTGCAGGGCAAATGCCGGGTCTTCTGCGAACTTTATTCCATTTGTGGCCACGAGCAATCGATCAAAGCCGACACTCTTCGCGTAGCGAATCGCTTCCAGAAACACCGGAGCGATGGTGGGCTCGCCGCCGGAAAAGAGAACGGCCATCTCTCTTTGTGGCTTGATCGCTCGCGCGTTATCGAAAATTTGCTTCACTTCTTCGAGGGTCATCTCATTCACGTAACCCAAATTGTTTGCGTCCATGAAGCACGGCGAACACTTCATGTTGCAGCGATTCGTAAGATCAACTATGAGAAAACACCCTCTTCCTTTTTCCACCGAACAAGCGCATCCTGAAGCGCTTCTCGCCGCCGGATCTGAACGGTCATAGTCCTGCCCAAAGTACAAGCTCTCCATCCGCTTTGTGAAATCCGCATTACTTGAAATCACGTCCTCTAATGGACCATGTTTGTCACAAGCCTTCCTCATCAGAATTCGACCGGCCTCTTCCACCAATTGAGCATCAATGACTCCGGGATCTTCTCTGAACGCGTCCAAGCCTTTCTGATGAAGGACAGAATTCACAGCTTCGCGGTTGCATTCAGGGCAGAGAGACTTCGTCGCGCGCGGGAAACCGAATTCAGGACGGGATCGTTCTGATGCCCTCGGTAACGGTCCAGGTGCCCATGCGGGATGGGGCGCATCGCTTTGCAGGATGCCTGCGGCGACGTTCGTCGCCTTCCAAGCCATATTTCCCACAGTGCTGAGCGCAGGATGAAAATAATTGAAGAAACGGTTCATAACAATTCCTTTGCTGGTTATTTGTGAGAACCACGTGGCGGCCCCGCCGGGGTCGCATTCTCAACACGCCGACTCGCCGTTAGGGATTTCACACCGCACTCGGACGATTTGATGGTCTGTGCCATGTGACGCAGCAAGCACCATCCGATTTTAGGTGCTTCCGACTTATTGGTCAATATGAAATTCTTACAACTAGACGCTGAGTGTCGGAACGGTGAAGGAGTTCAAAGAAACGATATCTTTCAACGGCCTGCCTCAGGATGAAGGCACGGCCGGCATTGTTGATTCCAATGCCGCGTTCAGCGCTGGGTCTGCCGCCCAGCCGGCCTAAGTTGCGAGAACGGTGCCGGCATGTCTGCGCGACTTTGTCGGCAGTGCGCGTTATTGGGGTTGCGGGGGTAGCCTATGACGGCACAGGGAAGAACTTCCGGTTCGATCGGCCATCATTGACCGCTTCTCGGCCGTTGCATGCTATTTAGTTCCGTACGCAATTGCTTGGCCGCCTGTTCTTGTCCTGAAGGAACCCAAGTTACTAAAGCCCTTGCGTCGTCCGCCCGTCCAACGAGGATTAGTTCCCGTCCATAGTTCAAAATCGTGTTTGAGTCCGGGCAAATGTCACCGAAGCACGCCTCCTTGTAGGCGTCGATAGAATCTCGGTGGTCCCCCATCGCGCGGTAGAGGTCGCCGAGCGTTGCCATATCGTCATCCGTTTCGAACAGACCAAGTCCGCCGGGGTAAAGCACATCAATCGCCTTCTTGTAATATCTAGCCGCGTGTTCAAGGTCACCCTTTGCTCGGTAATAGCTGCCCCAGGCTCGAAACAGTTGATCGTCTTCGGGATTCAAGCGTGCCCCTTGGCGAAGCATGCCCGGAACGTCATCCAGTTTCGATTCCTCGACAAGCACTAGGCCCAGCAAACTGTATCTTTCCGAGGAAGGCTCAATTGCGGCTGCCTTTCGGAAGGCAATCTCTGCGGTTCCGAAATCGTGGCGCTCGAGGGAACACCGCCCGACAACTGTCCAGCTTCGTGCATTGCCGTCGGCACTTTTCATCAGGGCCTTCAGATCCTGCTTGCATGTCGGATGGCGTTCATCATTCCGCTCGCGGTCTGCACGATATCGCGGATTGTGATCCATCGCTGTGCGAAGCTGATCCATCAGAACCATGTCTGGATCTTGTGCGGACGCGTTGCGCGCCAAAATCCACAAGGCCAATGCGAAAAGACATGAGAAGCGGCTTTTCATCCTCATCACTCTATTCTGATATCCCGAGCACGGCGCTGATACTGTAACTTTAGCTTGCAGCCGTCCAATTCGGGGACACGCAGATCAGAGCGAGATCTATCGCTCAAGCGGTCTCTTGTCCCCAACTGTCGCGCTGCACAAATATCAGCAATCCGCGTTTTCCTTCAAAATGATTAGTTTCGTTTGGCGCGATTCGAGCGAGGGCTTACTTTCGCCGCTTTGGCCGGGAGCCGGAATAGACACCAATATCCAGTGTGCACTCCGCAAAGCTTCTCGGCCATGACCATTGAATAATAGGACCATTGAGTATGGCTGACAAACCATCTTTGACCGCGACCCGCAGCTGGATCTTCCAGGCGAACCCTAAATACTATGACATCGATGCAGCCTTGGCGAATTTGCGCGAAATGTCATGGTCCGTCAACCAATACAAACAATCAATCAATAAAGGGGATGCCGTGTTCCTCTGGAAGAGCGGCCCGGAAGCAGGGATCGTCGCTTCGGCAACAGTGCTCACCGCGCCCGCAGTTATGGAACAGGATGGACTCCAGTTCGCTGTTCAAGCGGATAAGTTCGAAAAACCAAGTTTGCGGGTTTTGCTGCAAATCGATGAAGTCTACCAGGTGCCACTGTCCCGCGAGGTGCTGAGAGCAAGGCTTCCGGATCTATCAATTTTGCAATCGCCCCAGGGTACAAATTTTGCTGTTACCCCAGAGGAGGTCGACGTCATACGCGAATTGTTGACGCCTCCAGAGACAGACGAGGACGAGATTGCTGGTGGTACCGGTGTCGACTCAGGGAAAGGTTCGCGGGTGTGGGCATATGCGCCTGGACCAAAGGCGCAATTCTGGGAGGAGTTCTACCGGGACGGAATTATGGCCATCGGATGGGACGAAATTGGAGATCTTAGTCACTATCCTGATCACGCCTCAATTGCGCAAAGACTAACCGAGGCCTATGGTCTTTCAAGTTCTCCTTCGAACGACTCGCGCGCTTGTTTTGACTTTCTCTACTCCATGAAGTCCGGCGACCAAGTGATCGTTAAGCGGGGCCGTGATGAAGTTGTAGGGTACGGAATCGTTGTTGGTGACTACGAATTTCGACCCGAGAGGGCTACATATCGCAACGTGCGTAAGGTCCGATGGGAGCGACGGGGTAATTGGAAGTCGAAGCCGGTATTCGCCGTGAAGACCCTCACGAATTTCACCCCCTACCAGGACACGGTGCGATACCTGACCGGATTAATTGGAGTCTCCGAAGCATTGCCTGCGCTGCCGGTAGCAGCGATTCTCCCTCGATACGGTGTGGACGAAGCACTGAAGACCGTGGCCTTCGAAAAGGCCGAATTCGAGGCGATTCTTGAACTTTGGCGTTCTAAGAAGAATGTCATTCTCCAGGGTCCGCCAGGCGTCGGAAAGACTTTCCTTGCGAGGAGGCTGGCTTACAGCCTAATCGGCCAGGAACTGCCATCGCGAGTCAGCATGGTCCAGTTCCACCAAAGTTATTCGTATGAAGACTTCATCCAAGGCTATCGGCCTGTCGAGATTGGGTTCGCGCGAAAAGATGGCGTCTTTGTTCGGTTCTGCAAGCGCGCGTCTGTCGATCAGGATTCCACGTACGTCTTCATCATCGATGAGATCAACCGGAGCAACCTGAGCAAAGTCTTCGGTGAATTACTCATGTTGATTGAGGCCGACAAACGTGGTAGCAAGAACTCGCTTGCCTTAACATACTGCGCCTCCGAGGAGGAGCAGTTTTACGTGCCTTCGAACGTCTACATTCTGGGTATGATGAACACGGCTGACAGATCGCTAGCGTTGGTGGACTACGCTTTGAGACGTCGTTTCGCGTTCGTTGAGCTAAAGCCGCTTTTCGGGTCACGCGCGTTTATCGAGTTTCTAATTGGGGGCGGTGCAAAATCGAGCCTTGCAGCAGATGTGGCAGCGCGAATGGAAGCTCTGAACCAAGCCATAGCCGAGGAGCAGACCCTGGGTCCGGGCTTTATGATCGGCCATAGCTACTTCTGCGGCAATGGTGTAGCGCTTACGGAGAAGGAGTACGAGCAAGCCATTCGCCACGAGATTCTACCGCTGCTGCGAGAGTATTGGTTTGATAACCCGGAGCGGGTGGAGGAGTGGACCGACAGATTACAGGCTAAGTTCGAAGACTCCTAATGGCATCGATCCCAGTCGCTAATATCTATTACCTGCTTTGCTACGCGTGGAATGAATTCGCTCCACTTCAGATAGCCAGACACGCAGAAGAGGAATTCCGAGACACACTCCATCTCTTCTCGCGGCAATTGATCATCGGCCTTCGGTCATTACACCGCCGAGGCCTTGAAACAGGCTACGTTCCGTTGGAGGAGTCTACCAGTGCTCCGCGAGGCCGGATTCTCATGGCACCATCCATCCGAACGATGACCATGCAACCCGCGAAGCTCTATTGTTCATTTGATCAGATGAGCGCCAACATTCAAAGTAACCAAATACTAAAGGCGACCGTGACCCGGCTGCTCACGCTACAGGAGCTAGAGTCGCCAGTTCGTCGCGACCTGCGCCACGCAAATTCTTTACTGCGCGATGTTCACGACATCGAACTGAACGCGAGGGTCTTTCACGCTGTCCGCCTACACCAGAACAACCTACTGTATTCGTTCTTGTTAACAATTTGCCGCTTCCTCTACGAGTGCATGGAAGCCCAGGACCGACCTGGGCAATATCGATTTCGCGAGGTTGATAGAGACGAGAAGCGCATGCGGCGAGTCTTTGAGAAGTTTGTACTGAACTTCTTCGCACGCCGCCAGAAGACCTTTAGAGTAAAAAGCGAGCGAATGAACTGGTTCGCTACGGCAGGAGAGGGCTCAAACCTGGACTTCCTGCCGGCTATGTCTACCGATGCAAGTCTCCGCTCAATTAATCGGACAATCATTGTCGAATGCAAATATACGAAGACGCTGTTCCAGAGCCGTTTCGGTGCAGAGAAACTGCGATCAACGCATCTGTATCAACTGTCTGCCTATCTCCATAACCTCGAACACAACGGAGGTGCAGATCGAGTGGCGGAAGGAATCCTACTTTACCCGACGGCAGGTCGGTCGCTTGACCAGTCGTACCGCATCCATGGTCATTTGGTAAGGGTGTCTACCCTCGATCTAAACCAGCCGTGGAAAGGGATCGAAGATCAAATGCTGGCCCTGATTCGATCACAGCCAGATAAAATTTCCTTATGAGTTAGATACACGTCAACTCCGCAGCAATGCGGTCGAGCCAGGCGACAGGTCGCTGGCGAGTGTTGTGCCCATCAAAGCTAATAGCGATAATTCCATCAAGTAATGAAAATCCTCTTCTGGAATATACAGCACGGCGGCGGGAAACGGATCGAGCAAATATTGTCGACAGTCACCCGGCATAGCCCTGATTTGGTTGCGTTCGCTGAATATCGGGTCTCACCTGGGAGGAAGCTGGTCGAAGCGCTTGTTCGCGATGGCTGGAACTCTGTTGAATCCACTGATCCAAGCGGAAGTGAGAACGGGTTGTGCGTATTATCTCGGGTTCCAATCCGCCGCGTGAGCGCTCCAACTCCACCCGATAACGCAGTGCGCTGGATTAATCTCTATCTTCCGGACCATGGCTTCCAGATTGGAGTGCTCCACATCGTATGTGCGGGACGATCTGGAGCTGCGAAGACAAGATTTTGGAATGCTGTACTAAAAAGCGCCCAACAGGTCTATAACGATCCATTTCTCTTCGTGGGCGATCTAAACACCGGGTTGCATCGGATAGATGAGGTCGGCAGGACTTTTGTCTGCGCGGAGCAATTCAGACAGATGACAGAACTTGGCTGGATTGACCTCTGGCGGGCGTTCAATTCGGAGTCGACCGAGTTTACATGGTATTCGAAGCTCCGCGGTGGGATCTGCAGAAACGGCTTCCGCGTCGATCATGCCTTTGCCTCGCCGTCTCTGCTCCCCAGAGTGCGCGGGTGTCGGTATTCTCATTCGGAAAGAGATGCTGGTGCTTCGGATCATTCACTTCTACTCGTTGAAATCGAAACTGGGGCGGAATCAGAAGACTTCGGTGGGCCAGATTCGAAGAAAATCGATTCGTACTTCAGTGGATCAAAATTGATAAACGCTCATTCCCTGCCATCCAATTTGAAGTTTATTCGGCTACAGTAACATTGGAACGAACGCCGTTCTAGCCAATAAAATCTGCTGCATGCACCCAATTTTCCACCAACTCTACACTGGCTTAGACGTTCCGATTGACGCCTCGATCATCGAACTTGCTCGCATCAAAGCGCGTCTGACATCGGCATCTTCAAACAACTGATCCATTTCACCAGACCCGCCACTGGCGGCGTAATGCCCGCGAGCTTGTTCAGTTGCGTGGATTGCGTCTTCGTGTCTCCCTAACGCTTCTAGGACAAACGCCTTCCATAACCAGAGCGGAACGTCGTAGGGTTCAACCTCAAGAGCTTTTTCGAAAGCCGCTAAAGACTCTGCGGAGTAACCGCTCAAATGACGGATTATTCCGAGTTCTGTCCATGATCGTATTGCCGATGGGCTGATGGAGATCGAATTCATGCAAGCATCGGCGGCCAACGTAAGGCGTCGCCGATTTAGCTCGCTACCATCATGCGGGCAAGAGACAGCGATCACCCGAAGAGCGATCGCCAGGTTTAGCCACCCGACTGGATGATTCGCCGTGCGAACGTGCTGCGTCAGAGTCATCGCCAGCAGGCTCACCGCATCGGGCTGGTCCGGAATGAGCGCTCCCTGCTCGACCAAAATGGCCAGAAATGAACGGGCAAAGGAGTCAAGATCGCTATCGGACCTACGCAAACCAACAAAACACGCAAGAACCGCTCGAACGGACTCAGTGGTCAACGCCAAATAAGGAGAGCTAGAAATCTCGCCGGCGCCTTCCCGCGTATCCGTCATTTTGCCGCAATCTCGCGAAGACCGTCTTCAACATCCAGCGTCAAAAAACGATGATCTTTCTGTTGATCGTTCGGCGGATCAACTAACAAATGATGAACCCGGAAACCTCCCCGAGCAGCCTTCTGAGCCTCGCTCGCAGCTTCTGCATAATTCCCCTTTGACCAATTGAGATACGTCAGAACAACGTGTACTTCCCCGCTTTGCGCATTGATTTCTTGCGCCTTATCACAATAATCGAACGCCGCGCCATTATTCCCTTCAGCGGCACCCACCATCGCGAGACCAACGAGACCCCGCTCGTCCCGGGGGAATCGCCGAGCCATTTCGCTGAAAATCTCAAGAGCCTGGTCTCGATGCTTTAGCGCCAGCACGCTCACGCCGAGAAACCAGAAGGCCTCACCAGAACTCTCAACTGCGCTGGCCTGACGGAATTGCTCTTCAGCCTCCGCGTACCGGCCCATCGCGAGGTACAGATAGCCGCGACCGAGATGGATACCGGCGGGCTCATCGCCCGCAACCTCGAAGCACCGAGCGGCATTAGCCAAACGAGCGTCGGCCGACAACCACCAGCCTGGCCGGTAAACAACAACGGACTCTTCAAATTCGGCTTCGTCTTCGTATCCCGCTTGAATAGCGGCGCGGCATTCTAGCGCTGCCGTTCCCAATTCGCCGCGCAAAGCTGCGATATCTGCAAGTTCCAGGTGGACCGCGCCGCGGCCAAGGACAGTTTCGTCCGATGAATATTTGGTCATGGCTGTTCTGCACGAATCAAAAGCTCGATCTAAATCGCCTAATCCCTTGTACGCGTGTGCCTCAAACGCGTACCATTCGGCGTCCTTCACTTCCGGCTCCTTTTGCTTCGCAGATTGAAACTGATCGAGGGCTTGTCTATATCGTTTTGCTTCGAGATAAAGGCGGCCAAGCTCGATGTGGTCATAGGCATTCATTTCCGAAGCGCGAGCCCATTCTTCAAACGCGCTGATGGCGGCATCGCAATCATGAAGTTGCCGAAACAAATAAGATAACGTTTGCTGGAATTCCGGGGATTTCCGGCGGTCAGGATGTTTCTGGACGACCTCGCGGAGAATCCGCAATCCGTCAGTCGGGCGTCCATGATGGATGTGCCAGTGGGCTAGACGCTCCTGCACCTCAACGTCCAGTAATTGATCATTAAGGAACCCAAAAAGCGCTTCGACTATTTCGGGGCCCGCCGGTTCTTTATAATGCTTGTCGCCACGGCTCACCATCTTGCCGTCGAACATCTCGAAATGCGCTTCAGTATCGTCGGGTTCCGAATACGGTTGGAACATCTTGAGCGTTTCCCACCCCGCCAGATATAGCTTTCGTTCTTCGCGATCAAGCACCAACGCATGGAACCGCTTGCAATACACACCCCGTTCTGTATCGTCGAGTTCCTCGAACTGTTCGTGCGTCAGTATCCGGCCTTTACTCAAACGACCGAACAGAGTCGAGCACTGATCTATTTCAGGACAGAGTGCCGGATGACTAACGAAATTTAGCCAGTCGCTTGCATTGGGAATTGGCAAGTCGTCACCACCATCGGAGTGAACCGGAACCGCCAGGCGAGGCGAGTAGTGAAAAGCCACGAACCGCAGGGCACCTCTGTAGCTAAGAGCGGCTTCCACCATCGGCGGCGCCGGCAAGTAAAGCTCTCTCATTCCGACCATTAGGGCCACCTTCGAAATCGGTACCGGTCGATCCTTAAGAAGTTTTCGCATCGCCACTTTAATCCCGGCGACGTACCGTTTGTGAAGGGCGATCATGCTGTTGGCTTCGGTGGACTTTCGCGGTTTATTCATAATCGTTAAAGCTTGTTATATTTAGACGGCGGTCAAGCGCCACGTTGTTTCCTTCAAGCAGTAGACAAAGGCCAGAAATAGTGGCCAACGCGATAACGGAGCCGGTCATCAAGACATTCTCGATCTGGCTGAGTGTCAGCTTAGACGCTGGCATAAACCTCATAAGATTGGTCGCAATGAAAACACCAAACAGACCAGCTGTCAGCAAAGGATAGTTGTCCTCACTGTGTCGGTTCTTAAATCTCAAAACGATAGCCGTGGCGCAAATGGCACCAAGAGCTATACAAGAAGACGAACCAATCAAGACGGGAAAGATGTCAACGCCGCCCAAGTGGCTCATCCACCAAATTGAAAGCGGAATCGTGATCGCAGAGGCAAACTGAAAAGGGATCCTAACGTTCCTGGGTGCGTTACACCGCGCCATCAGGATTTCAACGCAAGCTGCGACGAGGAAACAATTGGTTATGAAATCTGGATACAGATCTATAAACAAAGCCAATCGATTCCGATCCAATACCTGATCAAAAAACAGCCGGACAACACTGGGTATGCCCAAACTCAGAAGGGACGCAGCTACGAACGCAAGTTTCAGGCGCTGCCCTCGACCCAGCATTTTGTGAACGACGAAAACCGCCACTAGGCTTGCGAGAAGAAAAACCCACGAGCTCACGTCGACAACTTGTCCGTCGAAAGATATCCCATCGAAAAAATCAAACCGATCATACATCGTACTAGGAACTCTTACAGAAGTTTCGTTGGATCGAAATTCCAACAGGCGTGAATGTAGAAGATGGCGGTCTGTAGGGAAATGACTTTGAAGCCAAGCTTGTACGACAAACCACAAACAACCCTACACAAATGATTGTAGCCTCAATTTCGATTTTTCATTGGCCCCTGATTTTACCATCCACTCTATTCAACTGCGAGGGCCAATGCTGTCTTCTATCACTAAATATGCAACTACAGCATTTTAGCTCTTGACGTTATATACAACTTATCATAAGCTGAAAGAGTCAACGTTAGTGCTCTTGAAGTGCTGGTGGGTATAGACTTTGAGGGTGACCCCTGAGCAAAGCGAGTTGGCACAAGGAATTAGGATGCTGCGCGAGCAATTTGGCGAATCACAAACCGTTTTCGGCAAACGTTTGGGCGTCAGTGTTGTGACGATTGGCCGGTACGAAACCCGTCAGCCGCCGGTTGGCGACGTCCTGATGCAACTTGTTCGTGAGGCTGACAAGGCTGGCCTTCCCGATTTGGCAGAGCTGTTTCGCAGGAACTACGAAAAAGAACTCGAAGGACGAAGTCCGTCTGCGAGGGCTATTAAGGCCATTCGAGTGAAAAACGGCTGGACACAGCAAGATTTGGCGCACGCGGCAGACATTTCGGCCGCATCGGTAGTGCGGTACGAGACAAACGGAATCCCAGATCGCAAGATTCTTGACCGTCTATCAAACCTTGCCGAACAGAGCGGGTTATCAAAGGAAGCCCTAACTCTAAGGCGAAGCAATTTAGAACAGGACCTAGTGGCGTTCTTGGCCACCGCAGAGGACGGGTACGTCTATGCCCTTTCTGGCCTTCTGTCTGCATTGATTCAAGCCCGGGATTTAGATCGACAGAGGTTAGCCGACCTTCATCCTTCGGAGGTAGTGGCGGAGGTGGGTGACGTTCCGCCTCGATCGTGGGAGGGGCTTGCGTCTATTGCTAATGATCGTCCCCCGGCACCGTTTTCAGCTATCGTATGGATGTTCCAACATCTTAACGACGGAGAATTAGCTGCGCTAGGAGCTTGTCACGTGATGATTGTTGCGAAAGCACTCGAACGCAGAATCAACCCCAGTGGTCCTTTAATCGACGCGGACGCTCGGTACCTGGGCTCGATCGGCGAGGAAGCCTTGAAGCTCATAACTGACCCCGCCCAACGGCGCAGAGTTCTGGAATCTATTCAACGAGAATTGGGAGGACCTGCTTAGCCGCGGCCAATATGCAGGTCAGTTCAACGTTAAACCGAACTAGTTTTCGAGATGTGCAATGCCAAACAAAACCACCAACCCAACCGTCCTTACCGTAGTTGAGGTCGCCAAGATTCTTAGGATCGGAAAGATTTCCGTCTATCAGGCGATCCAACGCGGCGAAGTCCCGTCGATCCGTATAGGTCGGCGAATATTGATTCCTAAATTTGCGCTCGAACAGATGCTGATTTGCCTTCCGACCTCTAAACAGAGGGCTCACGCTTTGCGATAACTTGAGACGATATGCGAGGGCACGTGCGGAATTATCAACTCAAAACTGGCGAGAAACGATGGGCAGCGTTCGTCTACCGCGGCAAGCGCGTCGCGAAGAACGGAATTCTTCAGGACGCCTATCGCTGGAATCGCGGGTTCCATCCACAAAAGGCCGCACAGAACGAACTGAACAAGCTCCTTCGTTCACTGGATGACGGAACTTACGCCGAGGCTTCGAAACAAACGCTTACTGAATTTCTAGAGCGCTGGCTGGCCACGGTCAAGCCGAATTTGGAAGCAAAGACATTCGAGCGTTGCAAGGAAATTGTTGACCTAAACATCAACCCAAGGCTGGGCACGATTCACTTGACGAAGCTCCGACCGCAGCAGCTCTCAGAGCCCGTGACGAACGTACCTGTGTTTCACAAATCAACAGAGGGACTCGTTCGAGTGAAGCATACGCACTTTCTCTCAATCGAAAGGAATTTGAGGGGCTAACGTATGAGTCAGCCGGATCAATTTATAAACGTATCCCTACTTGCCAAAGCGCTAGCGGAAGAGTTGAAATCTAATCTCAATCCCTACGCTCCGGTGAAACGAGTTTTTAATTTAGAAGAAGCGGCTGAGTACTGCGGTCTCACCCGCGACAGCTTCAAGAAAAAAGTCGTTCGCGATCGCCTTCGCAAGGTCCGGCTAGACAAATGCTGGCGTTTCGATATCGCCGACCTTGACTATTGGATTGACTCTCACAAAGACCAAATCGCCGAGGAAACTGCTGCATGAGCAAACGTCGAGCAAAGCGCACCAAGGGCCAGGGGAGCGTTTTCCCAGATCCTCGCTCGCCCTACTTGCAAATCTCCTACTGGAACGGCACGAGGCAAGTTCGTCAATCCGCCCGCACAGATGACCATGGCGAGGCAGTAAAGCTGCTGCAACGCAAGCTAGCCGAACATGTCATCGGGAAGTCCGCTAGCCCGGAGCGGATTAAGTTGGCTGCTCTTTTGCAACTCGTCGTCGACGACTACCGCCGCAACGATAAAGCCGACCTGCGCGAAACAGAACAGCGCGTAAACCGATTGCTCAAACCGGCCTTTGGGCATTTGCGCCCCGCTGAATTCACTACGAAGGCGCTGAACGATTATATTGAGCAACGCCAAAAACTTGGTCGCAAGAACGGCACGATCAACCGCGAACTCGCTCACCTGCGCCGCGCATTCCGGCTCGGCTTCCAGCACGATCCGCAACTCGTCTACCGGCTTCCGGTGATCAAAGCCCTTAAGGAAGACAACGTCCGGGAAGGCTTTCTGGAACAAGAGCACTATGGTCTGATTCTCGATGCCCTCACAGAAGAGGTCAAGCCCATCTTCGTGGTCGCCTATCACCTCGGCATGAGAACCGGCGAGTTGCTGGCGCTGAAACGAAGTTGGGTCGATCTACCGGAGGGCCTCATTTACGTAAAGGGGCGGGTGACGAAAAATCGAGAGCCGAAAACAGCACCGATTTACGGCGATATGGGTCCGTGGCTCGACATGCTCCTGAGTCGTGGCCAAGTCGAATCGCCGAAGTGCGTTTGGCTTTTTTCCCGCGACGGCAAGCCCATCCACAGCTTTAAAGGCGACTGGGCTCAAGCGTGTGAAAAGGCCGGCGTCTCCGGTCTGCTCTTCCATGATTTGCGGCGTACTGCGGTACGCAACATGATTCGCGCCGGCGTCCCAGCGAAGGTCGCGATGGAAATTTCAGGTCACAAGACAGCGAGTATGCTGTGGCGCTATGACATCACCGATACGCGCGATGTGAAAGAAGCCGGAAGGCGCACGGAAAGTTATTTGAAGGCTAAGAAAGAGGAAAAAGATGCGACAACATGCGGAAAACCTACGGAGTACTTTGGTACCAAAACGAGCTAAGTGGTGCCCGGGGCGGGACTTGAACCCGCACTTCCCTTGCGAGAAAAAGGATTTTAAGTCCTTTGCGTCTGCCGATTTCGCCACCCGGGCCTCTGAGCTTTCATACTACGACAGCAACAGCTCTAAATCTTCCTTCTGCAAATTCTTAATAACGCTGTTGTCTTGGCTAATAATCGCGCTCGCCAAATCCCGCTTCGTCTTCTGCAAATCCAGCACCTTCTCTTCTACCGTGTCGCGCGCAATTAAACGATACGCAAACACCTGCTGGATCTGCCCAATGCGATGCGCCCGGTCCACCGCCTGCGCCTCCACTGCCGGATTCCACCAAGGATCCAACAAGAATACGTATCCCGCCGCCGTTAAATTCAAACCCAACCCGCCCGCCTTCAGGCTGATCAAGAACAGCTTGCAATCCGGATCATTCTGAAACCGCTCTACCGGAGCTTGCCGGTCGCGCGTTGTGCCATCCAAATACTCGTACACCAAAACTTCTTCATCCAAGTGTCTGCGAACAATCTTCAAAAAGCTCGTGAACTGCGAAAAAACCAGCGCCTTATGCCCTTCCGCCGTGACTTCCCGCAATTGCGCCAGCAACACGTCCATCTTGGCGCTCGCTTCGTCGCTGCGTTTGACATCGATCAACGCTGGATGGCAAGCCGCCTGCCGCAATCGCAGCAACGCTTCTAAGACCTGTATCTTCGCTTTGCCCATGCCATCTTTCGCAATCTTGCCCAACAACGTATTGCGGTAATGCTCGCGCAGTTCGTTATAAAGCTTGCGCTGCGGCGGTTTCAACTCGCAGTAAATCGTCTGTTCCGTCTTCGGCGGCAGCTCGCGCGCCACTTCCTCTTTCGTGCGCCGTAAAATGAACGGCCGCAGGGCATGCGCCAGCAAACTCAAACTCTCTTCACTGACATTCCGCAATCCGCCGCCCGCAATCTTAAACACGTTCGCCGCATTCAGCATGCCCGGATTCAGGAACTCAAATAACGAAAACAACTCCCCCAAATGGTTTTCCACCGGCGTGCCGCTCAACGCTAATCGGTGCGACCCCTTCAACAATCGAACAGCTTTGGCGGATTCCGTCCCGGAATTCTTTACCGCCTGCGCTTCATCCAAAATCAGGTAATCAAACTCAATATCTTTTAACTTTGGTGCATCCCGTCGCAGCGTTCCATACGTTGTCAGAACCACGTCAAAGCCTTCGAAACTATCGTCGCCCCGCTCCGCGCCGGTATAATCCAACACCCGCAAGGCAGGCGTAAATCTCGCCGCTTCCTCCCGCCAGTTGAAAATCAACGAACGCGGTACCACCACCAGCGATGGACGCTTCAGCTCCCCTCTCAATCGCAATTCCCGCCGCGTCTCCAACAGTGCCAATACCTGCGCCGTCTTGCCCACACCCATGTCATCCGCCAGACAACCGCCAAACGATAAGCGCCGCAAGAACTCCATCCAGCCCAGACCCTCACGTTGGTAATCGCGCAACTGGCCAATGAAACCGGCTGGCTGCGCGGCTGGCTCAACGCCTTGAAAGTTCGTCAACTGCTCTCGCACGCGGCTAAAAGCTTCATCGCACGAAACTTCAGGCTGCGTAGCCAATAGTGCATCGAGCAGCCCCGCCTGATTGCCGCGAAAACGAATGTGCCCATTCTCCGCCGTTCCCAATCCCGCCACTAAGCCGACCCGCGCCAGCCACTCCTCAGGCAACACACCATAGGTGCCGTCACCCAACCGCACCGTGTTTTCGCCGCGCCGTACGGCTTCCAGCAGTTCCGGCAAAGCCGCCGTCGTTTCTCCATACTCCACTTCGCCGCGCAGTTCAAACCAATCCACGCCCGAAGCTACTTCCATGCGATAGCTGCCTGGCTTGCGGAACAGTTTGCCGTCCGCTTCCACGTGCCAGCCCGCTTCAATCAACTTTCTGACAATCCTCGGCACTTTGTTGGTGTGCGTGTGCCAGCTGCCGTCTTCTCGCGGATCATAGGTAGTGGGCTGCCGGAAGCCAAGTTCTTTGAGCGTCGCCGCAGCAGCTTCTTCCATATCGGAATCACGCTTCACAAACCGCCGGTTACCGCTGTCGTACACGCCGCGGCGCTTGTCGGCGCCAGGCACCATCGTGCCGCCGTAATCGAATATTAGATCCGCGCACACTTTCGCTTGCAGAGCCGCGCCGCCTCGCGCTCGAATCTTGAGCAGTTTTCGGGGCGTCACGGCGATCTCTTCGAATGCTAATTCCGGCGGCACGCTGAGCGGCGGCGCTCCCGGCAGCGTGAGCAGTTCCGCCATCAACGCCTCGGCATCTCTGTCCGACGCCGTGATCCCGCCTGTTCTGCGCATGTGGCGCAACCACTCTGTTTGTGTGTCGGGGGCCAAGCGCGCCACTGTGTGCCCAATGAATACGAAGCCCTCCGAGACAAGCGCTGTATCCGCCAGCTCCGTTCGCGCCTCGCCTCTGCGTAGTAAACCGCTGACGGTCCAACCCGTAATTTTGCGCTCGTTCATTTCGAGCTCAAAGCGCCACGGCTCGCCGTCATCCCACTCAAGCGGCATCGGCGCTGCTGCTTGTTTGAACTTCTTGAGAAAACAACGTCCCGTTTGCACAGCCAGCGGCAGAACCATCGCAGCCAGCGCGGGCGTTACCAAACTGGATGAAGGCACCTGCCCCTGCGCATCCGCATCGCCCCAGCCGTGATATTCGAAACCTCCCGCCAGCAGCGATAAGATTCCACGATCGGCCGCTGGCAAGTTGCGTAAGTGGCCGCGTTTGATGTTGGCCCGGCTCGGCGCTGCATACGTGCCATCGGATTTCCGGTCGCGCGTTTCCAGTGCCAGCACCAAGCCGCCCGCTGCCAGGCTCGATTGCACGTCCACTTGATACACGATCTCGCGCTTGGTCGGCCAGTTGTCGGTCAGCCGCTCGCGCAAAATCTTGCTCATGATCAGGCTGTTGACTTCCTGCTTCCACGCCGCCGGTTCAACAACTTTCGACGCCAAAGGGGCCGCCTTAAAAAGGGGTGGCTCGTCTTCCAGCTCCTCCTCATAGAAGCCTGTCTCGTACGGGAGCATGCCGTCGTCCAGAATCAGTTCCGGCGAATGAGCCGCCTCCGACAAACACCCCTGCGCCTCTGCCGCTAAAATCGCTCCCCACAAATGTTTGCACGGCCCTTCCCGCTCGAAGAATGGACAATCGCACCATACAGTCAGAAACGGCGCATCCCAATGCAATGTGAGCCCGTAGCGTTCTGTCCCTGTGACATCCGCCTGCACGTCGCGCGCGTCGCCACTACGGATGCGGATTAGGTGCTGCCAGTGATAAGTCTGCCCTCGCTGGCGGATGGCGGCGTTAAATTCACCCTCCAGTCTTTGCGATAGTTTCATCAGTTTTTGGAATTGACGGTGTGCGGGCTTCCTTCTTTATTGTAGGGCGTTACCTTTCGCCTCCTTCTTTGATAAATTCTTAGTAACCGTTTTTACTGCCTGCATTTTGGTTGCGGTCCGGAGGGATCAACCTAGGCATGAATCAAGCTAAGCAAGAACCGTCAAGCCAGATCGAAGATATCTGCCGCGCGCGAACCGCCGAAACAAACCCCGCCGAACCGCGGCTCTTTTGGAGCCTGTTACAGCAAAGCCCGCCTTCTTCAAAAGCCCTCGATCTCGCCCTTCAGTGCATCATGGACCCCAGCGCCTCCAACCGCAGCGAAGCTATCCGTTCTCGCATTTGCTTTCCTGATCGGTTGCCCAGCCGCCGTCGGCATGAAGATTGGGCAGGAGGTGCTCATCAAGGAAATCGCCGAGCTTGGCATCCTGTGGCTTCACGGCTTGGATAGTCTGGCAGGCGGCCGTTCCCTCTTTGCCCGCGCGGCAGAATTGCTCGCTAACCGCACAAAAACCCAGCTCGGCGACGGGAGTTAGTGCTCGAACAGCGCGGCGATATCGCGGCGACCTTGTAATACCTGCATGACTCTGATGCCAGGGTCGGCGACACGGTAGAGAATGAGGTATTGACCTACTGGGAAACTGCGATACCCGGCCCGCAAATCCTCACGGCTTCGCCCCGCGAAAGGATACTGCCCGAGCAACTCGAAATTATGGCTAAGCAGTCGACGAAACGGTCCGCTGCAGGTTCGTTATTTTCAGCAATGTAAACCCAGATAGCGAGAATATCGCGGCGTGCGCGCCTGCTCAGGCGATAGGTCATCTAGGACGGCTTAGAGTCGCGCGATGCTCGTGCTTCTGCCTTTAGCTGCTCGGCCAGAAGCGGCAAGGTTGCATCTGTGTAGTCGGCGTACTGCCCGGTTTGCAGGTCGGCTTCGGCTTCGTCGAGCGCGGCGAGAATCTCCACGCGATGACGTTCCTGCTTTTCCCACATGGAAAGAGCCTGCTGCACAGCGTCTTCCGCGCAATGCAGCCGTCCCGATTCTATGGCTTGCCGAATGAAGGCTTCCTATTCGGGTGTGAATTGCACTTCCATGCCCCTAGGTTAGAGCCACAGTCGGCACATGTCAAGAGCGGCAAAGAGACGGTGTGCAACCGGCTTCGGCCACCAAGCCCTCTTGTTGAGGCCCTGCTCGGACGTTCAATGAAACATCGGCGGCGTGCACCCCGTGAATCTTGAGCACATCGGCATCAGTCGCGTCGAACGAAAATCACGGATCCCTCAGGCGGTTCCGGCCCAATCGTCCCGTGTTACCCCCGCCCAGAATGCCAGCTAGCAGAAACGGTCCAATTTCGCTCGCATGTGGATTTGGAAGAATTAACAGCACCGATCCTCGAACAAGGAATGGTTGTTCGCCTTCCCGAAAAAAGCCCCCAAAGCCTAATTCCTTCAAAAGCGAAATCAGGTTACCACTAAGCTTTACTACCAGTTGTCAACTCGATGTTCGGGTCGATAAGTCCGAATAAAAGTTGAATAAGAGGGAAAAAAGCTACACCACCAATAATGAAGAACGCACATTTCACGCTAGTGCTTAATAGCATTACTA
>PMSX01000374.1 GCA_003167495.1 Bryobacterales bacterium
ATCAAGACAGGCCGGCCACCGAGAGCGATTTTCATACTCAACAAGTGTAGCGAACTTATTGGATTTGCCGGAGTCCATCATCTGCCGCCTCAACGGCGCTCCCTCCAAAGCGGTTCCGTCCGTGAACAAGCCACCTTCCGAATTTTCGCTGAGCTTGATGCGCCCGGGTCCTGGATGACGGCATCGACACGAAAACGCCGGCAGGGCGCTTCTTTTTTCATGTCATGGCCAGTTTGCCGCAAATGGAACGGGAACTGATTGTGGAGCAGACTCTTGCTGGTTTGGAAGCCGCGCGGCGACAAGGCCGTGTCGGCGGCAGGAAGCGCCTGATGACGGATAGGAAGCTGAACCCGGCGAAAAAGCTTTTGGGATCCGGCACACCGCTCAGGAAGTTGCTCAAACCCTTGGACTTTCAGTGCCAACCCTTTACCGTTGCCTGCCCGCATTTTCGAGAACTTGAGCTGTTGTTCCAATCAATCCTGAAGATTAAGCCATCAGGTGTAATTTTCGTCCGAATCGTTCTCACTGTTGAATTCGTAGAGGGGCAGCTAACGCATGACTCAGCCATTCATTGTATTCATATTCGAGATTCAAAGAGCTGCAGCAAGCCGCGCATTGCGGTCTCGGTGCGGGATAGGAGCGATCCGGTTTTCGGAACGAAAGGCTCCCACTTCCGCGAGAAATAGGTTCACTAGAGAAATAGGTTCACTAACGGAGAGGCAATCGTCGTTACCAATTGGGAATTGATGTAACGGGTAGCACGTCCCGAGTTTGAGTTTCCCCGAGTTTCCCCCAAGGCGGTCTAGAGCCCTTGCCAAAAGTACCTTAGTTTCGAGCTGGTTATAGGATTTGTCCTAATTTTTTAGCCGGACTGGGTAAATTGCCCTCTCGCCCCTGACGTACTCGGTCGATATCACTTTCAATGATCATTTGCAAGAACTCCCGCCAGACGGGAGGTCCCTTGTTGTCCGGCGGCGTGCTTCCGCGTCGTTTACGCGTGCGACTGGCCGTGCTGTTGAGCGTTTTAGCGTTTGAAGTGTCTGGTCAGACAAGCGGCAATTTCAGTTTGTCTATGGAACCCACGTCGCTCAAGGTTACAGCCGGAACAAATGCAACTATGATGATGCAAGTTTCGGTTGTGGGTGGATACAGCCAACCGATTTATCTCATGACTGGTGCGCTGCCGGAAGGCGTTGGCGTAGTGATTCCGTCGCCCGTGGTGGGTAACCAAGCCGTGAAGATTGAGATTCGCGCCGCTGCGACGGCGAAGCCGCAAACCTATTCTATTGCGATCTATGCGGCAGGAGGGGGCGAGAATCGTTCGGCAAACTTCTCAGTTACCGTGCTGCCAGAGGGGACGGTTCCCGAACCGCCTCCGCCCCTGAATCCGTTGGAATTGCAACCACAGTCTCCCATTGCTACGCCACTGCCGCCGTCTCCTGGTGCGCCAGCGCCAGACCAGAAAAGCGTAGTGGTTGGAACACACTGGGTGGGGAGTTGGGGCGCGAGTGCGGTTACGCCTTCGAACGAAAGCGGAGCGTATTACCTGACGAATGTCACGGTTCGGCAGATTGCCCACTTGAGCATTGGAACGCCAACTGGGTTGCGGATCAGACTTTCGAATGCGCTAGGCTGGAACGCGGTTTCGTTTGGCGCAGTGCACGTGGCGCAGTGGGCGGGCGATGGCACGAACGTGACGAGCGCGATTCTACCCGCTACGGATCGCGTGGTGACCTTCGGCGGATCTTCGACGGTTGTGATACCGGGCGGGGCGGAGGTTTTCAGCGATCCTGTTTCATTACCGATGCCGGCGGGGGCCGATCTGGCGGTTAGTTTCTATATTCCACGAACGTCGAATGTTCCGGCCACCATGCATACGTTTGGCGATCAGACTGCCTATTTTTCGCTCGGCGATTCTACGGCAAGCCCGGTTCTTGCCAATGCGGCCACCGACACGGTGCGCCCCTATCTGACGGGGGTCGACGTGGATGCGCCCGGCGCCAGCGCGGTTGTGGCGCTGGGCGATTCGCTCACCGACGGAATGCTATCACGCAGGGATCAGAATTTGCGTTGGCCCGATGATCTGGCGCGCCGACTGCAAGCTGCCTTCGCCGACCGCGCTGGGGTTGTCAACGCCGGGGTTGCGGGTAATTGTGTAGTGATGAGTTGCCTTGGTCCGAGTGTTTCCGAGCGCTTCGAACGCGACGTTCTCACGGTTTCCGGGGTGAAATATTTGATCATACTGGCTGGCGCGAACGACATTGGGAACGCGCCTAACCTGACCTCCGCGCAGTTGACCGATGCGTATGGCAGCATGGTAGCGTTGGCGCACGCACAAAATATATTGGTCTATGGAGCGACGATTCCGCCATTTGGCGGGTCGAACTATTTCAGCGCGGCCCATGAAAAACTCCGCCAGGAGGTGAATACGCTTATTCGCAACGGCGGAGTTTTTGATGGTGTGATCGACTTTGATAAAACGCTGGCCGATCCGGCAAATCCGGCGTACCTGCTTGCGCAATACAACGGCGACACGATTCGGCCGAATAATGCGGGTTATCAAGCGATGGCGGATGCGATTGATTTGGGGATGTTGAAACCATAATCACAAAGTAAACGCCGGCGCGACGCTGCGGAGGCGCACAGCAGATATATCGTCCGATGCCAAACTACTTGCCTGCCCAGTTGAGTATTGTAAGCTTCTACTTGTTAAATCCAGTAAAGAATACACATCAGGTTGAGTTGAAACAGAGAGGTGAAAAGTCAATAAAATGCTCTGGAGGAGCTCTAGGCAATGCTTTTCTGGCGGCGTTTACTTTGCAAGTTACGCAATTTTGTTCAACCGAGCCGATCGGAAGAGGAACTGGATCGAGAGATCTCGTCACATCGCGAGCAAGCGAAAGAGTTGCATCGAGATGAGCGATCTCTCCTCTGGCTTGAAGACATTCGCCAGGACGTGCGGCTATGCGCCAGAACTCTTCCGAAGAATCCGGGCTTCGTTATTACGTCTATTAGCGCCCTGGCAATTGGCATAGGAGCGAATATCGCCGTTTTTTCGGTCATTGACGCCGTCCTGCTGAAACCGCTCCCTTTCCCCGATGCTAGCCGTCTCGTTATGTTCGTTACCACGGCGAACGATGAAAGTATCGCAGCGGCGTCCCCCGTGGAATTCAATTTCTGGAAGCCGCAAACGTCGGTCTTGCAAGACGTTTCTGCTTATCGGTACGGCAGGATCAACTTGATAGGCGTCGATCGGCCTGAGCAGATACAGCTGGGAGACGTCAATAGCTCTTACTTTCGACTGTTCGGCCTATCCGTCGCCCGCGGCCGCGAATTCAACTCCGCGGAAGATAGGCCGCACGGCGCGGACGTTGTGATGATCAGTGAGTCATTCTGGAGGCGAGTTTGTTGTCTAATCCGGGCGCGATCGGAAAACAAATTAGCCTTGGTGGCAAACCTTACGAAGTGATTGGCATCGTCGCCGAAAGTCCGCAGGCAGAAGTTCCAGTAACCTCGGATCCGTCCAGCTTTCGGGAGAAGACTGACGTCTGGAGGCCTTTGCAAATCGATTCGAGCAGTAGCGACGGGAACGGTTATTTGACGGTCGCGGCCCGACTTCGCTTTGGAGTCACCCTCGCCACGGCTAACGCTGAACTTGAGCTTGCAACCCAGCAGTTTCGACGCAACATTCCTGGCATGGCGCAACACTCGTTTTTTGCAGTGCGGACCATGAAAACAGTTTTGGATCGCACTGTTCGCAATGAGCTATTGATTCTTTGGGTCGCCGTCGGCTTTGTATTGCTGATCGCTTGTTCGAACGTAGCGAGCCTCTCGCTCTCTCGCTCTGCTGATCGTAGACGAGAATTCAGCATTCGGGCCGCGGTAGGAGCGGGGCGGAGACGCCTGATTCGCCAATTGTTGACTGAAAGCGTAATCCTGTCCCTCGCTGGTGGGGCATTGGGCATAATGTTGGGCTTTGCGGGCATTCGAGGCATTCTAGCTTTGGACAGCGCTCACATCCCGCGAGTTGGACAATTCGGATCTATGGTCAGTGTGGATTGGCGTGTCCTCTTATTCACAGTGGCCCTGTCGGTGACCACCGGCATCTTGTTTGGCCTGCTACCAGCGTTCCACGGGTCGTCTACCGACCTCAATGAAATGCTCAAACAAAGCGCGGGTAACTCATCTGCTGGCTTTTGGAAACAGAACGCCAGATCGCTGCTTGTGGCGGCTGAGATTGCCATAGCGCTGGTTCTCCTAATTGGGACCGCGCAGATGATTCGAGGCTTCATGGCTGTGCGGTTTGCCAACCCAGGGTTTGATCCGCGAAATGTGTTAACCATGCGGATGTCGCTCACAAGCACGCGATTTGGGAGCACCGCCGGCCTGTCTCAGCTCGCGGAAACCAGTGTTGCACGCCTGAGCAGTCTGCCCGGCGTTCTAAGCGCTGCTGCCACCTGTTGCGTACCTCTCGACTCGGTTGATGACTATTTGATTGGCGATGTGATCATCGCTGGACGTCTGTTGAACGGCAGGTCTCACGGTTCGGTCAACGTGACCACCGTAACTCCCGGCTATTTTGACGTCCTGAGAATTCCGCTTTTACAGGGCCGGGCGTTGGCCGCCGGTGACAAGCATGCCTCCGAGCCTGTGGTGGTCGTCAGCGAGGCTCTTGCGCATAAGTTCTGGCCGAATGGCCTCAAAGACGACCCCCTTGATGCTCAATTGACATTTCCAGATTTTCCTGAGAATCATTGGCGAATTGTGGGAATCGTCGGCGACATTCATGCCGCCGGGCTAGAGACCAAAGCTCCTCCCATTGTTTATTTCCCAATGGCCCAAACACCAGACGAGCTCACCGAGTATATTGTTCGCAGTCCCATTGGTTGGCTTGTTCGAACCCGTGAAGACTCGCGTGGGATTCGCTCTTGACTTCAAACGCAGCTAACCCGAGAAAGCGGCGGTCTTCCCGTAGCTAGCATCCGCTCCATGGACGACATCTTGGGTCGATCTGTCGCGGAACGGCAATTCAATATGATTTTGCTGACTGTCTTCGGGGCGTCTGCGCTCCTGCTCGCAGCCGTCGGCGTGTATGGTCTGATTGCGCATTCTATTCAACAGCGTACCCATGAGATCGGAATTCGTGTGGCTCTTGGTGCTCAGCCCGGGAATGTGTCCGCGATAGTATTGTTTCAGGGGCTCCGCATTGCGTGCGATTTGGGGAGTCGCCGTTGGGGCATTCTGTTCTTGGGTGCTGACGCGCTCGATCCAAAACTTTCTGTTCAGTTTCAAAGTGCAAGACCCAGTAGCGTTTTCAGCGCGCCCCTCCTGCTCGCCGCGGTCGCTCTTTTCGCGACTTGGGTTCCGGCGCGAAGGGCGAGCAAATTGGATCCTGTGCAAGCCCTACGGCACGAATGATCGACCCCTTATGGCCTCCATCCTTCAAGATTGGGAACGGGCAGCCGGAGGTGCCTAGGCGGATCGAGTATTCCGCCGAACGCTCAGACGGCCGCCGAAACCTTCTTGGACACGAGTTCGAACTCGGGATCTTTGCGCTCGGCTCCGAAACCCAACGCCTTACGCAAATCGCCTTCAATTCGCCGGCAGAGTTCGGGTTGATCAATCAACGTCTGACGAGCGGTATCGCGGCCTTGACCGATTCGCTCGCCTTTGACGCTGTACCAGGAGCCGCTCTTCTCAATGATTCCCTGCGCGACGCCCAGATCGAGCACGTCGCTTTCGCGCGAAATACCTTTGCCATACATAATGTCTACTTCGGTTTCGCGGAAGGGCGCGGCCACTTTATTCTTCACAACTTTTATCTTGGTTCGGTTGCCCACCACTATTTCGCCATCTTTGATGGCTGTGGCGCGGCGCACATCAATGCGTATCGACGAGAAGAACTTCAGCGCACGTCCGCCGGTGGTGGTTTCCGGATTGCCGAACATGACGCCTATCTTTTCGCGCAGTTGATTGATGAAAATCAGGCAGGTGTGAGCGCGCGATACGGATGCCGTGAGCTTGCGCAAGGCTTGCGACATCATGCGCGCATGCAGACCCATGTGGCTATCGCCCATTTCGCCCTCGATTTCAGCTTTGGGGGTTAAGGCAGCGACCGAATCGATCACAATCACGTCGAACGCTTGTGAATTGACAAGGGCTTGGGCGATTTCCAGAGCTTGTTCGCCATAGTCGGGTTGTGATATCACCAGGTTCTCCGTGTCCACTCCCAGGTTTCGTGCGTAGGTAGGGTCGAGCGCGTGTTCTGCATCGATGAACGCTGCGCTTCCGCCGGCGCGCTGCGCTTCGGCAATGACGTGCAGCGCCAGCGTTGTCTTGCCCGACGACTCCGGGCCGAAAACCTCAATCACCCTACCACGCGGCAGGCCACCGGTACCCAGAGCATTGTCTAAGGAGATCGATCCGGTAGAGATCACGTCCACCGGCAGCGCGGCGTGTGATCCTAGCATCAGGACGGAACCCTTGCCAAACTGCTTGTCCATCTGTGCCAGGGTCGCGAGTATTTGTTTACGGCGTTCATCCATGTATCGAAGAAGTCACAGCACGAGGTTTGGTGTCTCTGAGCGGGGCTCTAGGAAATACTCCTAGTTCCCTGGACGAGGCGGCTAGTTTAGGCGAAAAATCTTATCCCCGTTACGGTAAATGGCGTAATAGTACTAGCCAAAGGCCCCTCTGATCCAATATGCTTCTCTTAAATGGCACTAGTGTACGGCGGGCGCAAGGCGGTTTTATGTGGTCTTGCCTTTTCATCTCTTTTGGCGGCTTGGGGTCATGGGAGTTTCGACCAGAGGCTTGACCGCTCCTGGAAGCGTTACCGGAATCCTGAATACGGCTACTGCGTCAGTATTCCGTCGCGGTGGGTCAAGGGTGCGGCTTTTGAAGGGGCGGGTCTGTACGTGGAAACTGGCATGCAGAAGTTCTCGCGGCCGATGGGTGCGATTGATTTTGAGGCGATTTCGAGTCCACCGAAAGACGCGCGCATTTTACCGGTGAGCTTGGCGGACAGTCTACAGGACCATTTGAGCGGTTTGCAGAAGTTCGAGAGGGCTGAGCGAATGGAGATCTTGGAAGAACGCGAAACGAGCGTGCAAGGAAGCGCGGCGCTGTTCGCGAAACATCGGTATTACGATCCGCAAGAGCGCGCCTCGTGGATGGAAGAAGTGCTGTTTGTGAACCGGAATGAGACGGTTTACCGGTTCGAACTGAATTGCCGGCCGGATCAGATTGCGCGGTTCGCGCCGGTCTTCCAGCATTTGGTGGGCACGGTGGAATTCGATTGCGCGAACTAGGTCATTCAACGAAAATCGGTAAATAGAGCACGCCCACAGCTCAGGGCGGGGAACTGATCATCATAGCCGCATCAGGGCCTCGTTATTGCACGAACTTTGCGATTCTCCGGGGTCCGCAGGGGTGCGCAGTCCTTCGATCAAATCGTATAACCGGGCCTTGGAAACGGGTTTGGCCAGAAAATCGTCCATGCCCGCTTCGAGACATCGCCGGCGATCATCGGCCATTGCGTTTGCTGTTAGCGCCACGATCGGAACTCGACGCCCGTTTTCCAAGCCCCGGATGGCACGAGTTGCCCCGTAGCCATCTAGCTTGGGCATCTGGCAATCCATCAGTACCAAGTCGTATTCCATTCGCTCCATGGCGGCGACTGCTTCTTCGCCATTACAGGCCGTCTGCACTTGGTGGCCCATACTTGTGAGAAGACGGAGCGCAACCCTTTGATTGACCGGGTTGTCCTCGGCCAGAAGGATGCGTAACCCGTTTAAGGAACGTGGAATGCGGCATTGAATCTCGGACGCTGGCGATTCGGCTGCGGTCGCAATTGCCAGACGAGCGGTGAAGCTGAAGGTGCTGCCGCGCCCCAACTCACTTTTCAACTCCAACGTGCCATTCATCAGACCGATCAACTTTCTGCAGATCGAGAGACCCAGGCCCGTGCCGCCATACCGCCGCGTGGTCGAGCTATCAGCCTGTGTGAACGGTTCGAATATAAGTTCTTGTTTCTCCGCCGCTATTCCGATGCCGGTATCCTGAACGACGAATCGCACGTCCGTCGAATGGTCGCCGCGGCCGGCCAGAGATGCTTCTACGCTTACGCGCCCCCTTTCCGTAAACTTCACCGCGTTCGACAACAGGTTGAGCAGTACTTGACGCAAACGTTGCGGATCACCGACAACTACCATATGACGCAAATCCTCCCCGACAAAATGCCGGAGCTCCAATTTGCGTGCCGCGGCGCTTGGCGCGACGACAGCCAGCGTTTCCTTCACAACCTTCTCGAGGCGAAAGGGGGTCGGCTGCAGCGTAAGCTTACCTGCCTCGATCTTTGCTAAATCCAGGATGTCGTTCACCAGGCTCAACAGCCCTTCGCCGCAAGTGCGGATCGTGTTCACATTTTCCTGCTGCTCTTCCGTCACACCGGAGTCCAACAGCAGACTAATGCTTCCGATAATGCCGTTCATTGGTGTACGAATCTCGTGGCTCATGTTTGCGACGAATTCATCTTTCACCCGGAGGGCCCGCTCAGCCTCGGCTCGTGCCTGTTCCAATACCCGGCCTTCCTCCTGGAGCATTCGTGACGACCTCTCCAACTCCACCACCAGGTCCGCCTGAGATTGGTAGGTATGCATGTAATCCAGCAACAATCCGGCAAGAGGAACCGCGTACGCCACAATTTTCAGGAAATGCGCAATATTGAAGTGAGCGTCATAAAGCGCGGAGGATCCAAGCGCCATGTGCAGCTCTGAAACCGATTGCGGCAGGATGCTAATGAGCATCGCGTGCGAGAAGCGGTTCCCCTCCTGTCGATTTAGCAGCCGGAACAGCGGGTAACCTACTGTCAGATAGAGCAGAACCGGTATTAGGTCATAGGGCCGCGCCAGCAGCTTGCCCGGAAACAAGCACTGCGGCAAGTGACTGTTGTTGGCGCAGTAGTTGACCAGAGCATACGAGCCGATTCCAAATGCCGCCACGGTGCCAATCAGTAGCCTGGGGTCCCATCGGTTACCCCTCTTGCCGACTAGCAACAGGGCCGCTCCCGCTAGAAGGACTACGCAACTGAAGAGCCGCGATGCTGTCCAGGTGATCGGGATGAAACGCTGCGCATCCGCCACCCGATGAATAAAGTGATCTGAAGCCAACGTGTGAAAGGCATCGACACAGCCTGACCAAAACAGTGCCGCGCCGATTATGGGCGCCACCATCGTTCGTGTCAAATCGAAATGAACAAAAGTGATGAGCGCCGTCAACACCGCCAGGCAGACTGCCGTCCATTCCAGCAGGTTGTGCAGAAAACTGCCCTGTAGGCTGTAGCGCAGCGAGTCGATGCGTGCCAACGGGGACATCTGCGCCAGTGCCGCCGGATCTGGTGCGTGGTCGGGAAGACCGAAATCCATGCCCGCCAAGCTCAAAATCGTTGGAAGTGCACACAGGGCCGCCAGGCACCATACAAGATGGTTGGGAAACTGATTTTTCTCGGTATCGGCGAGCCCAGCATGGCGCCTCATGTAAGTCCTATCGGCGCAAAGGTTCCCTTAGTTCTGGTTTATTTAGCCGCCTATGGGGAATTTGCGGAGTTTGTCCGCGCCTGTGATGCGGCGTATAAAACCGGTCTCGTCCGGCTTGTAGGCTTCGCCGTTTTCTTTGAAGATGTCGTGGAACCAGACGGGCGGCTGACGATCAACGTAGGGATGCTGCCAAGAATCCCAAGGTAGATAGGTCTGCGACTTTCCGGCCACGAATCCCCAATTGATAGCTGCCACTTTAGCTTCTTTGGCGACGGGCAGGATTGATTGAAAGGTGCTGCCGCGCGGGCGCGCCATGTATTCGGTGCACAAAATGGGCCGGCCGTAGGTTTGCAGCCATTTCACTTCGGCGCTGAACTCGGCGGGTGGATCGTAGCTGTGAAACGAAATCACGTCCGATTGTGCAAGCTGAATTTTGGCCATGGGCGGAATCTTGCCGGGTTCGGCCGGAATGCCGTGCCAGACACCGCTCGTTAAGGGCTGGGTCGGATGGGCGCCGCGGGCCCAGGCGAAGACGCGCGGCAACAGTGCCTGGACCAGTTCCGTCTTGTTCTTTGGATCTGTGTAAGAAGAATCATTGCGGTTGTCGGGCTCGTTCCAGAGGTCCCAGGCGAGAATGCGGCTGTCGTTGGCAAAGGCGCCCACGACGCCTGCTACGTAAGCCTTGAGTCGTGGATATTGCGATTCATCTTGCAACACGGCTGCGCCTGGGCTCTGCACCCAACCTGAATTGTGAACGCCAGGACGCGGTTCGTGTTGGGGGCCCAGCTTCGGGTTCGGATCCCAACAAGAATCGAATAAGACAAATATCGGCTTGATGTGGTGCTTCGCGGCAATGGTGAGGAATATGTCGATGCGTTTCTTGAATCCAGCGGGGTCTTGCCAAAGCAGATCGTGAAGGAAGACCCGCATGGTGGTCATGCCGAGGCTCTGCGCCCAACCCAATTCAGTATCGATGCGTTTGGGAGTAAAAGTTGCGGGTTGCCACATTTCGAGTTCGTTGATGGCATTGGCGGGAAGATAGTTGCTGCCCACGAGCCACGGTTGCTTGGCGTACCAGGCGTTGGCGGTTTCAGCGGTCCAGCGGGGCGGTCCGGCGAGATCGATTTGAAAAGCGAAGGCGAGGATTGAGCCGAAAAGTAAGGCGCAACAGCTGAGAGAGGCGATTTTTCTCATCACGTTTGTTGTATCAAACTTGCTAAGAATGATCGCAACGCGCACCACATGCGTCTAATAGTATGTGCGAATTCTTCTTTTCAGCGGTAAAGGCGGTGTTGGCAAAACGAGTGTTGCGGCGGCGACGGGCGTGCATCTCGCCGCACAAGGCAAGAAGACGCTGATCATGAGTGTTGACCCGGCGCACAGTTTGGCCGATTCTTTCGATCTCGAAAAGACTCTCTTTCACGGGGCGACCTTTGATCCGGTCAAAGTCGCCGACCGCCTTTTCCTACAGGAAGTGAACATCAACCGCGAGCTGAAGCGCCACTGGAAGGACATTTCCAGTTACATCACCAGCGTCTTACGGACGACTGGCTTGTCGGGCGTGGAGGCTGAAGAAATGGCAATCTTTCCCGGCATGGAGGAAATAAGCGCCATGATGTACGTGAATCAATACCGCAAGTCGCGAGACTTCGACGTCGTTATTCTCGATTGCGCGCCCACGGCGGAGTCGTTGCGGTTTATCAGCCTTCCAGCAACCCTCGATTGGTATATGAAGCATATTTTCGCTTTCCAACGCGGCTTGCTCAAAGCTGCGCGGCCGATGCTGAACCGGCTCTCGCCCGCGGAATTGCCGCCGGATAGTTACTTCCGCAATATCGAGGAGCTGTTTCAGAAAGTGGAAGGCATCGATGCCGTGATGGAAAACCCGCAACTGACAAGCGTCCGGCTAGTGACCAATGCCGAGAAGATGGTGCTGCGTGAGACACAACGCGCATTTGTTTATTTCACATTGCACGGTTTGACAGTCGATCACATCATTGTGAACCGTCTGCTACCCGAATCCGTGCAAGACAGTTTCTTCGCGGCATGGCACGCTTCACAACGATCGACACTGGCTGAGATCATCCGCTATTTTTACCCTGTGCCCACCAAGCAAGTGCCGCTGTTTGCGCAAGAAGTGCTCGGCTACGAGCGGCTTCAGTTGATGGCGCGGCAACTCTATGGCTCGACGGAAGACCCGTCCGCCGTAACGCGCGATACGCCGCCGTATTCTTTTATGCGCGAAAAAGATCACTACGAAGTCCGCATTCACATGCCGTTTACGGTGAAAGGGGAAGTGGGTTTGTTCAAGAAAAACGACGAATTAGTGGTGGAGGTGGGGACGATCCGCCGCCACATCGGATTGCCGACTACCATGACGAGCTTGGTACCCGTCAAAGCTCGCCTGAATGAGCATATGCTGGTAGTAGAGATGAAGGAGCCCGCATGACCCAAGAAAACGCCCGCGCTTCAGCAGAATCTGTTTGCGGAGCCTTCGGCGCTGCCTTTCACGAATTGGGAAAAATGATGTCGCCGCCCGAAAAGGTTGAGCAACATTTTCGTGAGGCTGGTAAGCATATCCTAATGGGGCTGCGCGAGATCATTGACGATCGTATTCAGAAGATGTCGCAAACTGAGGCCAAGGGCACGAGCGTGCCGGTTGACTGAGACTCAAATTTCAGCGCGAAAATTTTCCAAAAACTGACGTAAACGCGTGTCGCGTTCCCGGGCCAGACGCGCACCGGTTTCGGTTTGGAAACTGCCTGCGAGCTTAAGTAATTTTGTATAGAAGTGATCGAGGGCGAAGCGTCTATCGTCCAGCGGACGGGTTTCGCCAATCGCGTCGGCAGGTTCGTAAAGGGCGCTTCCCATGCGTCCCGCTGTGTAGAAGCAACGCGCGACGCCGACAAAGCCGATGGAATCGAGCCGGTCGGCATCTTGCAGGATCTTGGCTTCGAGACTTTCGGGTTCGATGCCGCCTGAGTAACTGTGCGATTCAATCGCATGAGCGACGACCGCGATACGGTTTTCCGGCCAGCCTTGCTTTGCCAAGATACGGGATGCTTTCTCCGCTGCGAGCCAAGAAGCCAGAGCGCGCTGAGGCGCATCTTTCTCCACAGCAACGCAGTCGTGCAGCAGGACGGCGGCGGCCAAGATTTCAGCGTCACCGCCTTCCACCCGTTGAATAGCGGAGGCGTTTTTCCAAACACGCTTTAGATGGGCGGCGTCGTGGGCTCCATCATCGTGCTGGACAGCGTACGGCAAGAGCGCGGTTGCCAACTCCTGATAGGGATGAAATGGTTCGGTCACACCGCTATTATCGACAACCCGCAGACAAGGGCTGCCTCCAGCCCGTTACGCCATAACCGTCTTGACCGGATATACTACCCCGTTTGCCTGAACAGAGCGAGAATATGAGTCTTGATCTCTTCGTGAAATTGCTTGGCCTTGGCAAAATCAGATGAATAGTAGAGCGGCAGATTATATCGAGCTTCGCGGCTCATATCTTTGAGTCGTTTGTATTTTGACCGTATCGAGTCAAAGAATGGATGCTCCATTGATCTTTGTCTAGTCGCATGGTCCATGCGCGTCAGGCTTCTAGACACTAAATAGGCATCTGCGTAGTGAAGCGCCGAGTAGAACAGATACGTAATCGCCTGACAGGTTCCGAAGCTGGTGGCTAAGTCAAATCTCGCCGCTTCCTTCTCAAGTTTTTCTGCCCAATCAATGTGATCTATTGGCTTCGGCAATTCGATCCCACGCAGGACTTGTCATTCCGACAAATTCACTCATCGGGCGGTCACGCCGAGCTACAATACGAAAATCAAGACACAAGCGCGGTTCGCGCTTCTCGACTTCCGTCTGACGGTCGTATATTTTGTAATATGCCTCGTCATCTTCGTGATTTACAAAGATAGACACATTCATGACGTTTTCGTCGATGGAGACATATACGGATTCAACCTGTGGGATGTCACTAAACGAGCTGGCCACTCCAGAACTCAGTGCTTGCGCTGTCGCGGTTCCCATACCCAATAGATGCTCCATCATATGCTTCGCGTTACCCAGTGTCAACACCTCCATCAAGTGATACAGTTCTTTTCGTCAAAATTCCTCTTACGGTATAGTCGAAAACCTATTTCCAGCCTGTCAAGCCATCACCATCTTGCCTCCCAATCGGCGTGCTGTGGCATTTCGAACCCGCAGACAGGGCAGCGTCTTCAGCCGAACTGTTGACGCCACCCGACTGCGAGCCTCTCATTTCACTCAACAAAGGAGGAGGCCCCATGTCTGAGGGCCTCTTTTGACTGAAGTTTGGCATGAGCGGTGTTCGGGCTTTTCGATTTTCTCGACGTAAGTCGCTGAAAGAAATGGGAAAGAAAAATTTCAAACTTTTGTGATGGTGATTTCGCTCCCTTATTATTCAGCGCGAAGCACGTTCAAAGGATCTGTCTGCGCCGCGCGGCGGGAGGGAATGAAACTGGCGGCGGCCGTGACGGCGAATAGCACGCTGGCCGCGCCGGCAAAAGTGAGAATATCGATTGCTTTCACTCCAAATAAAAGAGTGGACATGAGACGCGTAAGAGCGCCGGCGAGGATCACTCCCGAAGCGATGCCGGCGATACCGATCTGAAGGCCACGGCGGAATACCATCTTGAGTACATCGCGTGATGCGGCGCCCAACGCCATGCGAATCCCCATTTCGGGCAATCGGAGACGCACTGAATACGACATGACGCCATAGATGCCGACTCCGGCGAGTCCGATCGCCAAGCCAGCGAATGCGCCGAACAAGAACAATTCGAAGCGCGTTGCGGAGAGTGATCCAGCGAGTCTCGCGTCCATCGTGGCGACTTCCCCCAGAGGCACATCCGGATCAAGCGACCGGACTGCTGCCCGGACTTCGGGCAGGATGCGGATCGGATCGGAAGCGGTTCTGATCACAAGATACATATGAGACGCTGCCCCGTCGGTGTCCTTGACGGAGCCTTGCAAATGTGAGGCGAAGAGTTCCGGATAGGGCGGCTCCCGAAGCCCGGCATGGTGTACGTCGCCAATGACTCCGATGATGGTGAGGCGAGGTGTGCGAAAGTCGGGCGTGGCAACAGCTCCTTGACAAGGGGTTCCGGCACCCCGGGGTAGACCAACTTTCCGATTGGGTCTTCATTCGGGAAATAACGACGGCGTGCGCTTTCATTGATAACCGCGACGAGCGGCATGGACGAATCGTCTTCTTCTGTAAAAAATCTTCCTTCGATGAGCGGGATTTGAAGAGCGCGCAGGTAGTGAGGCGTCACCTGACGGTATTGAATCAGCGGCACGTTGGAAACTTGAGCGGCCGGACGCTCTTCGACGGTGAAGTTCTTACCCCATCCTCCAACGTTTGCAATCGGCAATGACGTACTCGCACCGGCCGCCTTCACGCCGGATATCCTTTCCAGTTTTTGGTTCAGATCGTCAAAGAATCGCTCGATTTTCGCCGAGTTACTATCCGGGTACGTTGTGTCAGGCAGAGCGAGACTGAGGGTAAGAACGTTCTCGGCGCGAAATCCTGGATCGACATGGCGCAGTGAATAAAGGCTACGCAAGAGCAATCCAGCGCCGATAACGAGAACCAGAGCAAATGTCACCTGGGCCACTGCGAGCAAATCTCGGTAGCGGCCAGTGAGTCTGCTGGTGGTCAAACTTCGGCCGCCCTCCTTCAGCGCACCGCTGATTTCCAGTCGCGAGAGACGGATGACCGGCGCTAAGCCAAATAACAAGACGCAAACGAGCGTCAGCGCGGCAGTGAAGACCAGGACTCGCATGTCGATCGTAATGTCCTGTAAGCGTGAAATCTCTCCCGGACCGAATATCCGCATCAAGCGCACGAGCCAAGCGCTCAAAGCAATGCCGAAGCCAGCTCCGATCGAGCCCAGCAGCGCTGCCTCAGTCAGAAGTTGGCGAACCAAACGCGCGCGTCCGGCGCCTAAGGCAGTTCTTACCGAAAACTCCCGCTGACGCGCCGACGCTCTGGCCAGGAAAAGATTGGCGACATTGACGCAGGCGATGAGCAGCACTAATCCCACCGCAGCGAGCAGGATGAGCAGCGGGGACCGCACATCCCCCACTACCGAAGTGACATAGTCAGACGTACCTCCCTCGATACCGACATTTTCAGCGAATTCGTGCTGCAGGTTTCGCGCAATGGTCAGCACATCTACACTCGCGCGCTGAAGACTGACGCCGTCCTTCAGGCGAGCGATGGCGCTGATGTAGTGATTGTTTCGGGTTGCCCAGTTGTCTTTCGGAGCGAACGACAAGGGAAGCCAAAGCTGAACCTCGGGGTTGGGGAACTGGAACGACGGACGCATGACGCCAATAATGGTGTACACCTTGCCGCTCAACCGTGCCGTCTCGCCTATAACGCCTGGCCGGGCGCCGAAGCGGTTTCGCCAGAGTGAGTCACTCAACACCGCTACGTAATGTTTGCCAAACGATTGTTCGGACTTTGAGAAGGTGCGTCCCAGCGCGGCGTTAGCCCCGAGCAAAGAAAACAGGTTCGCGTCGGCGTAGATGGCCTGGATGCGCAGCGGTGTTTCGCCCACAATCGCCACGTCGCCGGAGAAGAAGCCCGCGACAGATTCAAACGAGAGATTGCGGGCAGAGACGGCTTCGAGATC
>PMSX01000282.1 GCA_003167495.1 Bryobacterales bacterium
CGAACAAAATCCGCAAGACGAAACCGAATGCATTCTTGTGCGCCGCATGATCGAATCGGAGTGGTTGCGCCGCCGCGCCATCCTCCTCCAAACAATCTGCTATGCAGACGGCTTACTTCAAAACGAAAAACACTTCGCTCTCTACCTGCGCTACCAAAGTATGCACGAACGCGGCTTCTACAAAGCCCTCAACGAACTTCAAAAGCTAAGAAACCAAAGGACGAAAGACCAAATTGGCTTCGTTTCGCAAAAACACGCCGAAGCCGCTGAAAACCGCGCCGCCGAAACGCATAACTTCAAAAAACAGGAGTTCGAAATCAAAAAACAACGCGCCGCTGGGTTCGATCAGACGAAAAAGAGTGAAAGAGAGACCGCCGCACCGGCTCCGAACCCCGAAACCACCCCCGCAGGCGTCGAAATGGCTGCCTAAACAAGCTCGAACATCCAGCGCCGGTCACGACGAAAACCCAAAGTGTGCCATCTTTTTTTCGCCCTTCAAAGCCATCCTCGTAGACTATTCGTACACTAAGAGAAAGGTCCCACCTATTAGAATGATTTGAAATGGCAGAAACACTGAGCGCCTACACCGCCGACGTCGAACGCGCCACGGCAGAGCTGGCTCGGGTACGTGAAGAGATTGGAAAAGTGATTGTCGGCCAGACGGCTGTCATCGAAGGCGTCCTTATCTGCCTTGTGGCGGGTGGGCACGTCCTCCTCGAGGGCGTGCCCGGGCTTGGCAAGACAACCCTTTTGCGCACGCTTTCGCGCGTGCTCGATCTGCACTATTCGCGCATACAGTTTACACCCGATCTGATGCCGGGCGACATCGTCGGCAGCATGGTCATGGAGACTGACGAGCACGGGCACAAGAATCTGCGTTTTCAGCAGGGGCCTATTTTTTCTAACCTTGTGCTGGCGGACGAAATCAATCGCGCTACGCCGAAGACGCAATCTGCCTTGCTTGAGGCAATGCAGGAGCGCACCGTGACTAGCGGCACCACTAGTTACCAACTGGATGCGCCGTTTCTAGTGATGGCCACGCAGAACCCGATTGAGATGGAGGGTACCTATCCTCTGCCGGAAGCCCAGTTGGATAGATTTCTGATGAAGATTCTGGTCGAGTATCCATCGCGCGGAGATCTCAACCGGATTGTGGATGTCACTACGAAGAACGACGAAGTCAAGCTGCAAACCATAATGGGCGGGGCGCAGATTGCCGAACTGAAATCCATCTGCCGCCAGGTCGTGGTCGCTCCGCACGTGCAGGATTACGCGATTTCCGTCATCATGGCCACGCAGCCAGGAGTGCAGGGAGCCCCGGACATTACCAACCGCTACATTCGTTATGGCAGTTCACCCCGTGGCGCGCAAGCGCTCATCGAGTGCGGTCGCGTGCTTGCTCTCATGCGGGGACGTTTGCATTTGAGCACCGAAGATGTGGGCACCGTTGCGTCCGGCGTGCTTCGGCACCGCATCATATTGAACTTCGATGCGCATGCCGACGGCGAAACCACCGAAACGATTCTGAAAAAAATTCTGGCGGGTGTGGCGCCGGCTTAGTGGTTCTTTATGGCTGAGCCTCTTGTTGACCGTGGCTTTCTCGAGCGTCTCGAAAGGCTCACACTGCATTGGCAGAAATCGTTCAACGGCTTGGTGGGCGGGCATAACGTCTCGCGTTTTGCGGGACCAGGGCAAGAGTTTCTCGACCATCGGAATTTCCATCAGGGCGACGATCTCCGGGCAGTCAACTGGCGCGCCTTCATGCGCTTTGAAAAGCTGTTTCTCAAGATGTTTCAAGTGGAACCGCGCGTGCCGGTGCGCATGCTTGTTGACGTAAGCGCGTCTATGATCGCCGGCCACGCGCCCAAACAGATGAACAAATTCGATTACGCCCGGAAACTTGCCGCTGCGCTTGTTTATATAGGATTAGTGCGGCTCGATTCTATTTTGCTGCAGCCCTTTTCCGCGCGCTTGCTTGATCCGTTTATGGCCAGTGGCGGTCGGCACCGATTTCAGCCTGCCGAGATTTTTTTGCGCGGCTTGACGCCCCATGGAAAGACGAACTATCTCGAGACCGCGCGGCAATTCTTGAGCGAGTATCCGCAACGGGGCTTGGTGATTTTTATTTCAGACTTTTTGGATGACGGCGATTGTTTCCGGCCCCTGCAATACTTAGCCGATTTCGGCCATGAACTGTTATTCATTCAGCTTTGGGGAGAAGAAGACCGCACGCCCACGGGACAGGGCGAAATGGAATTGAGCGATGCGGAATCGGGCGCTCAGCTGAAGATCGCCCTCGATGAAGCGGCACGCCAGTCTTACACTCAGGCGTTTGACGAACATGCCGCGAATTTACGCAAGCTGGCCATGCGTAACGGCGGCCGCTATGCGGGTTTTTCAACAGCCGTTCCGCTCGAAGATGCCATGTTCGGTCCGTTGATGATGGTACAGGGCAACTAAACAGCGATGTTTTTTCTGAATCTGACCATGGGCGAGTTTTTCACGCTGCTGAGCGTGGTCGGCGGATTAGTCACTGCTCTTTATCTCCTCGATAAAAGCAAACGCAAGAAGGTTGTTTCGACTTTGCGATTTTGGACCCCCGCGTCCTCCGCCGAGGAACTGCAAAGCCGGCGGCGGATGCGCGAGCCCTGGTCTCTTGTTCTTCAATTGATGGGGTTGTTGCTGCTGCTGCTGGCGATTGCGCAGCTGCAGTGGGGTAGCAAGCGCTGGCGTGGCAGAGACCACGTGCTGCTGCTGGACACGTCGGCATGGTCTGCCGGACGGACCGCGGACGGAACCGTTCTTGACGAAGAGAAGCGTCTTGCTTTCGACTACGTTGCGCGATTACCGGGCAATGATCGTGTGATGGTCGTGCGCGTCGACGGTTTGGCCACGCCGGTGACTCCGTTCACAAATAACCGCAGCCAAGCGCGCGCGGCAATTGCCGGATCCGTTTCGCAGGCTTCGGCGCTGAATGTCGAACAGGCATTGGCATTTGCCGCGCAAGCGCGGAACTGGGCAGAAGGAATGCCGGGCGAGATTGTTTATACCGGAGTGCGCATGACTTCGGGCGAGAGCATCGATGCGCCAGTTCCCGCGAATTTGAGAATCTTAAACCCCGCTTTCAATCGCGAGCATGTGGGTATCCGGCGTCTGGCGGCCAAGCGCGATCTGCAGGAATCAAATGCCTGGGATGCGACCGTTACCCTCAAGAACTTTGGAACGCAAACGCATGCCGTCAGGCTTGAGACGCGCTATGCCGGTACGCAATTTGCGCCTCGTTTCATACAACTGGCGCCGAGCCAGGAGACGGCCGCTGAATACAGCTTTATCACGGCCACGGCAGGCGATCTGGTTTCGCGCATCACTCCTGCCGACGTAATGCCAACCGACCAGGAAGCCCATTTGCGCCTTCCACCGAGCGGTCCACTGCAGGTTACCGTTTACAGCGCGCGTCCACAGGAGTTGCGGCCATTGTTGGAGGCGAACCACCGTCTAGTCGCACACTTTTTCGATCCGGCGCACTATCCAGCCGCCCAACAGGGACAAGTGGTTCTACTGGACGGTTTCACGCCTCAAGTGCGTCCCACGTTACCGAGCCTGTGGATCAATCCGCCGCGCACGGGCTCGCCCATAGCGGTCAAGGGTATCGATTACGATGCGGTAATCAAAACCTGGCATAACGAAACGGTGCTGGGTGCCGGGCTGCACGCCAAAGAAACGCATATCGTCAATGCCGAAATTTTCGAAACCTATGAAGGCGATATCCCGGTGGCGAGCACGGCGGGAGGACCGATTGTGATCGCGCGCGATGGCGGCCCCGATCATCCTCGATTTGGCCTGATCGGCTTCGACCCTTTGCAGGGGCCACTGAAGTTTCAAGTCACGACGCCAATTCTGTTCGCGAATTTTCTCCGCTGGCTCTCCCCGGAGTCGTTTCGCACTTTGGATTTGAGTGCGCAAAGTGTGGGAACGGCAACCGTTGTACTCGATCCCAAAGAACGCACCGATCACATGCGCGTGGTGAACGACAGTGGACTGGCGCTGCCCTTTACGGTGCGCGGAGGAACGTTGCAGCTTTTTACAGCTGAACCCACTGTGGTGCATGTCTATTCGCCCGCTAGGGAGCGGATTCTTTCGCTTACATTACCGGAGGTGGGTGAAGTGCCGTGGAAGGTACCGCCTGCTGCTGCGGAGGGCCTGCCGCGCCGTTCCCGGCTGCCGACTGACCCGGTGGATCTTTGGAAGTGGCTGGCGCTGGCGGGTCTTGGATGTCTATCGGCCGAGTGGTATCTGTTTGGACGGCAACACCGGGCCAAGCGGCTTGTGGTGAATCAGAAGGCCACAACGCAGCGCGAGCCGGAGATGGCGGCGAAATGACCTTTGTGCATCCATGGTGGTTAGTGTTGCTCCTCGCGCTCGTTGCTTGGGTAGCTTTCAGCTGGCGGCGAACGGCGCGACGCTTGCCTTTTCTGCTGAAGGCCGGCAGCTTTGCGGCAGCGCTGATTGCCTTTGCCGAACCCACGCTAATGTTGCCGCGAACCAAGGTCGGCGCAGTGGTGCTGGTTGATACCTCGGCCAGCATCACGCCAGCCGATTTGAAACGAGCCTCGGCGTTGGTCGAGAAAATTGAATTCGAACGCGGCGGCAATTGGATGAAAGTGGTCCCGTTCGCGGCAAAGCCTCGTTTGCTCGCGGCGGATGAGGTCTTGAAGGGAGTCCACTTGGCATCCAGTGCTTCGCCAGCGGCAGATTCGACAAACATCGAAGCCGCTCTGGCAGGCAGTATGGCGGCGGTTCCAGCCGGGTACCTTCCGCGGCTGGTGTTGATTAGCGACGGCAACGAAAACGAAGGCAGCTCGGCGCGCGCTATTGCACAGATGCGGCGTTTGCAGGTTCCGGTTGATACGATCGCCATTGATGGCCGGCCTTCAACCGATTTGCGCTTGGACTCGGTTTCAATTCCGCAAGTCGCGTATGCCGGCGAACAGGTTCCTCTTGATCTAACGATTCAATCTCCCGCGGCTGCGCGCGCCACCGTAGACGTTGCGGTCGAGGGTAGGCCGCTTGGTTCTAACCAAGTGCAGTTGGAAGCCGGTGTTAATACGCTGCGCGTTCACGCGCGCCTGAATACTACAGGCGCTTCTTCGATTTCGGGGCGTATTCGTACTAAGGAATTTGGCGATTTGCCTTTTGAGCAGGCCATTGCCATGCGGCGCGCCAAGGTGCTCTACCTTTCGCAAGATCCGCCCGGCAGCGATCTTAATTTGCTGCGAGTGTTTGAGGAGAGCGCCTTTGAGGTGACCCGCGACGCATCTTTCTTAGATCGCGATCTGGCCGGTATTCAGCTTGTGGTGCTCAATAATCTCGACCTGAACGATTTGAGCGCTGCCCGGAAAACCCGGCTGGATGCTTACGTGCGCAACGGCGGCGGACTGCTGCTTATTGGCGGCGAGCGGCAGGTTTACAAACCCGAGAAGGGCATGGATGCGCTGGATCGCGCCTTGCCCGCGCAACTCGCACCGCCAAAGTCGCCCGAAGGGACGAGCGTGGTTCTCATTATCGATAAATCTTCCTCTATGGAAGGCCGGAAGATTGAGTTGGCGCGGCTCTCGGCCATCGGTGTGGTTGAACATCTGCGGCCTTTGGATAATATCGGCGTTCTGATTTTCGATAATTCGTTTCAATGGGCTGTCCCCATGCGGCGGGCGGAGGATAAATCGCTTATCAAGCGGCTGATTTCCGGAATTACGCCGGACGGAGGTACCCAGATCGCGCCGGCGCTAGCGGAAGCTTATCGGAAGGTGTTGCCATCCAAAGGCGTGTTCAAGCACATTGTCTTGTTGACGGATGGTATCTCCGAAGAAGGCGACAGCATGGAGCTTGCCAAGAAGGCGGCGGACAACCAAGTTACTATCTCGACGGTCGGATTAGGGCAGGATGTCAACCGGGCTTATCTTGAGAAAGTCGCGGCAACTTCCAATGGGCGAAGTTACTTCCTGAACGAGCCGCAAGGGCTTGAACAGATTCTATTGAAGGACGTGAAAGATTATACCGGTGGCACGGCGGTCGAGGCAGTGCTTTCGCCCATTGTGGAGAAAAAAGCGGAGGTACTGGACGGTGTTGGCATGGAGCAGGCGCCTGCCTTGAAGGGATATGCGCGTTTTGCCGCCAAGGATGGCGCCGAAACGATTCTCGGCATCGATACAGTCAAGCGAGATCCTTTGTACGTGCGCTGGCAATATGGGTTAGGCCGCTCGGCGGTATTTGCTTCAGACGCTAAGAGCCGCTGGGCGGCCGACTGGATGAACTGGCCCGGCTTCGACAAGTTCTGGACCAATGTGTCGCGCGACCTTCTGACGCATGCTGATCCTAGTGAAGCCAGCGCCCAGTTTGACGGTGCAAACGGGGACATCGATGTGACCTATCGGCTATCCGACGAGATGACTGATCCGGGCAGTGCCCCCGCAATCTACGTATTGGGACCCAATAAGTTTGAAAAGGAGATTCCCGTAAAGAGGGTGGCCGCGCGTTTGTATAGTGGCCGTTTACATGTGGGCGGCGTGCATGGCTTGTTTCGGATCAGACCGTTGAAAGATTCGCCTGCATTTCCAGAGGTCGGACTTTATCGCCAGCGGGAGGAGTTGCAGGATTATGGATCCAACAGGACGTTGCTCGCGCAAATTGCAAACCTGACGGGCGGGCGTGTGGATCCTCCAGTTGACAGCATTTTTGACGCGCGCGGCAGGGCCGTATCTACCGTGTGGCAGCTTTGGCCGGCCTTGCTAGGCTTGGCGATTGCGTTGAATGTAGGCGAACTGGTGGCGCGTAAGTGGGGCGGCCTAATGGCAAACTTTAAAGCGAGCTAGCAGGTCCCAACAAAGGGGTCAGGTCCCAACAAAGGGGTCAGACACCTTTTCAAAAGGGAACAAAAGGTGTCTGCCCGGTCAGACACCATTAATTTCCAAAGGACAAGCGAACGACGGTTTCGAAGTGATAAGTTTGCGGAAACAGATCGACTAAGGACAAACGCGAGATTTTGTAGCCGCCCGCCAGTAACGTTTTCAGATCGCGAGCGAGGGTAGCGGGATCGCAACTTACTAGCGTGAGGAGCTTCGGTTTCAGCCGCAACAGTTCAGCGGCGGCTTCTTTGCCAAGACCCGCGCGCGGCGGGTCGGCCACCATCCATGCCGGAGCAGTTCGTAGTTCACGCAGGAATTCTTCGGCGGGAGCCCGCTGTGCGCTGACGTTAATCAGTTTTGCGGTTGCTGCGTTGAATTCCAGATCGCGAAAAGCCGTAGCCCCGCGCTCTACAGCCTGGACTCGCTGAAAGCGTTTCGCCACAGGCAGCGTGAACAAGCCAACCCCCGCGTAGAGATCAATTGCATCCTCGCCGCTTTCATCGCCCAAGACTTCGTTCACCAGCGCGTTAATCAGAAAACGGTTGGTTTGAAAGAACGATCCTCCGCTGATGCGAAAGCGCTCGCCGGCGGCTTCATATTCGATCGCCCCTGCTGCGATGGCAGGCACCAGTTCTTTCAGCCATGTAAAAAAGCGCGCCGCGACTGGACGGTTGGATTCCAGCACGTTCACCTGAATCTCCGTGCCGTTGGTGAAGAGTTCCAGCGAACGCAAGAAATCGGGCCACTCTTGTTTCTTGACAGCCGGGTTGATCTTGCCGATCGCTTCGTTCAAGAGAGGCGCTGAGATTTCGCAATGGCTCACACCTTGAATGGCATGCGACTCGGCCTTATAGAATCCGCAGGTCCCGGCTTTGAAATGCAGTTGCACCCGATTGCGATAGGCCCAGGGCTCGCCGCTGATGGCCGCGATGTCTTCCGAATATTCCAGACCGGCGATGCGGCGCAGGGTTTCTCGCAGGATGCTCAATTTCTGGGTAAGTTGGAATGCGTAGCCCGTATGCTGCAGATGACATCCGCCGCACGCCATGAAATATTCGCAGCGCGGCTTGATCCTTTCAGCCGAGGCATGTAGAATCTCCACCTGCGTGCCCTTCAGCAAACCGGCCTTCATGCGCTGCGGCCGGAACGATATTTTCTCGCCAGGAAGCACGTACGGCATAAGCACAACCTGGCCGTCCAAGCGGCCTAGACCATCGCCGCCATAAACCAGTTTTTCGATTTCTATCTCAGCCGGAGAGTTTTCTTTTGTGGACGCCATCCTTTAGGATAGAGATTCGCAACGAAAAGAAATGAAGGCACGAGTATTGTCCGGTTTACAACCAAGCGGCCAGTTGCACATTGGCAACTATTTAGGCGCTGTTAAAAATTGGGCCGAGATTCAAGGCGGATACGAAAGTATTTTCTGTATTGTCGACCTGCACGCCGTTACCGTGTATCAGGAGCCCAAGGAACTAGCGGCCAAGATTCGCGAAACCGCGGCACTTTTTCTAGCGGCTGGTATTGATCCAGAGCAATCTTCGGTGATCGTGCAATCGAGCGTGTCCGGGCACGCTGAATTGGCCTGGATGCTGACATGTGTGACACCGCTTGGCTGGCTGCAACGCATGACGCAGTTCAAAGCCAAGGCCGAAAAGCAAGAAACGATTGGCGACGGGCTGCTGCAATATCCGGTGCTGATGGCGGCGGATATTTTGCTCTATCAAGCGGCTATTGTCCCGGTAGGCGAAGATCAATCGCAGCACTTGGAACTCACGCGCGATATCGCCCAGCGCTTCAATTCGCTTTATGGCCAGACGTTTGTAGTACCCGCGACACATTTACCGATTGTGGGCGCGCGCATCATGGGCCTGGACGACCCAACGCAAAAGATGAGCAAATCGGCCACGGGTTCCGGGCATGCAATTGCCTTGCTGGACGATCTAAAGACGATTCAGAAAAAGATTTTGCGCGCGACGACGGACTCGCAGCCCGCGGTGGATGTCGAAACCATGGGGCCCGGTATCGCGAACCTGTTGACGATTGCGCAAGCTTGCGACAGTTCAGTCACGAAGGAAAGCGTGAACGGCATGCGCTACGGAGATTTCAAGAAGCGCGTGGCGGAAGCGGTAATCGCGCGGCTCGAGCCGATTCAAAAGCGCTATCGAGAAGTGACGGCCGATCCCGCTTATATTGATGGGATTCTAACGCGCGGACGCGAACACGTGTTGCCGATAGCGGAGGATACAGTGCGCAAGGTAAAATCCGCGATGGGTTTATACGTTTAGAACGTATGCGCGGCGACTGCCGTTTTTAGGTTGAACTATATATAGGTCGGAACCAGCACCTCGCGCGTTACCTGGGGGGACGCCTCGCTGCGATCGACCGGTAAATGGCCGGTAATGGCTTCTTCGAGCACATACGTACACGGCGACTACTTCCCGATGAACTCGCGTATGTAACGGTTCACCTCATCAGGCTTCTCGTGGATCACCCAATGCGTGCCCTCCGGAATTCTCTTGATGGTGAGTCTCGGCACAAACCGGTCCAGCCCATCCAGATTCGCCGTCAGCAGCGCCGTATCTTTCTCGCCCCAAATCACCAGCGTCGGCACACTGACTGTCAGCTTAGCCGCATCGACGCTGAAATTTCCGGTCGATTCTGTCCCAGGCTGCGGCGGCCCAAGCCGCGCCGCGCGATAGTAGTTCAATCCGCCGGTCAGCGCCCCCGTTTGCGACCACGCTTCGATATACGCCTTCTTGTCATCCTCATTAAAAACGCCGCTCTTCAGCCCGGACCCGAGCACCGCGTCTACCAGTACGGCATAATGATTGGCTGACAGAACACTCTCCGCCTGCGGACCGCGGAACAGCAGCATATACCCGCTTGCCTTCTGTTGCGCCGGATCATCGCGCAGCAGCCGCGCAAAAACGCCTGGATGAGGCGCGTTCACAATCACCAGCTTTTCAATGCATTCCGGATGCGCAATCGCCAGCGCCCAAGCCACTGCCCCGCCCCAATCGTGCGCCACCAGCGTGAATTTCTTATGCCCCAAATGCCGCGCCAGCGCCCGCACGTCTTCAATCAAATACTTCGTCTGATAGCTATCCACGTCGCCCGGCTTGTCCGAAAGATTGTACCCGCGCATGTCCGGCGCCACCGCCAGATGATCCGTGCCGAACTCCGCCAGCTGATTTCTCCACTCATACCAGAATTCCGGAAAACCATGCAGAAAAATCATAAGGTCCCCTTTCCCGACGCTCACATAATGCAGCTTCACGCCATTCACGACGGCATAGTGGTCTTTAAACTTCGCCGGTTTCTTCGCTCCCGCCGTCAATGTCCCCGCGGCGAGTACACAAACCATGACTGCACGATAATTCATGCTGGCAAGGTTAACATTGCCTCTCAGTCTCTCCGCGCAAATTTGGTTTAAGTATTAGACGGAATCACTCTTTACTCGCTGGATCACCGACTTTTGTCGCCCGTCTTCATGTTCGTCGGCAACACCGCCTGGAAGAATATCCTGAAAGGCCCATTCAAGATCAGTTCCGACCCCTTTTTTTCGCGCCGCAATCGTCTCTATCAGTGCATTGACACCCGTCAGCGGCAGATACTGATGAGTGACGCCCTCCCAGATGAAGATGGCCGGCTCGTCCGGATCAAGCCCACTACCGGCGAGGTCCGCATTGAGGCGTTCGGCAGCGACGGAATGAGCCGCGATGACTTTGCTAATTATTTTCGATTAACGGGGGTAAAAGTGTTAAGGCGCAGATTTGCCAAAGCCGTATTTTGCGAAGATAGCTTGCGCGGTTGGGCCTAATAAAAACTGCAAAAACAAAGACGCATCTTTTTGTTTGGAGCTAGCGGAAACGATTCCAGCTTTCTGAATGATGGGCTGATGCCAGTCGGCGGGGATGAGTTGAGGTTTGCGGTCGTTAACTAAACCGTCGGATGTCAGAACGGCGTCGGCGTTGCCGCTATCGAATAGTTGAAGGGTCTGCCGGACGTTTTCGCCATAGACGATTTTGGGCTGGACCTTATCCCACAAATGCTCGTGCTCTAAGGCTTGTTGGGCGGCGGCACCATAAGGAGCGAGTTTGGGGTTCGCCAGCGCTACGAAACGAATCCAATCCTGAGTTAAATCATTGATCTCGTGACGTTTACCGTCGCGCCAGAGAATGGCGAGGCGGCCAGTGGCGTAAACCGCCGCACTCGTTTCAACTTTACCGGACGAGACGAGGCGATCAACAAATTGAGCGTTGGCTGATAAGAAAACATCGTAAGGCGCGCCATTTTCGATTTGCTGAGCGAGAATGGAGGAGGCCTCCGATACGAAACTAACCCGAATGGTTGGGTTTGTTTTTTCAAAGACTTGGGTAAGTTCTGGGGTGATTTTGGACAGGTCCGCAGCGGCAGCGACCGTCAGAGTATTCTGAGCTACTGAAATAGAAGTAGCGAGAAAAAACAAAGTTAGCAGGAGAGAACTTGACAATCTAGGACTCATATTCAATAATGAAGTCGTGCTAAGAGCAGCCGGCAGCGAGTTTCGCCAGTCGGCGGAGGCAGAGATAATATAACATGAGTAAGATTATCGGAATTGATCTCGGAACCACAAATTCGGTGGTTGCTGTTATGGAGGGCGGCCAGCCGGCTGTCATCCCGAACCAGGAAGGCGGCCGCACAACGCCGTCGGTGGTCGGCTTCACCAAGAACGGTGAACGTTTGGTGGGAAACGTAGCCAAGCGTCAGGCTGTGACTAACCCGGAAAACACGGTTTACTCGATTAAACGCTTCATGGGCCGCCGCTTCAACGAAGTGAGCGAAGAAATGAAGCTGGTTCCCTACAAAAGCGTGTCGGGAGAAAATGGCGACGCGCGCGTAGAGATCCAAGGCAAGAAATATTCACCGCCGGAGATCTCGGCGATGATTCTGACCAAGCTGAAGGAAGCCGCCGAAGCCTATTTGGGCGAGAAGGTCACGAAAGCGGTGATTACCGTTCCGGCGTACTTCAACGACGCGCAACGGCAGGCGACGAAAGACGCCGGACAGATTGCCGGACTCGAAGTGATGCGTATCATCAACGAGCCGACGGCGGCGGCGCTGGCATATGGTCTCGACAAGAAGAAGGACGAGACGATTGCGGTGTACGACTTCGGCGGCGGCACGTTCGACATTTCGATTCTGGAAGTGGGCGACGGCGTGGTAGAAGTTAAATCGACCAATGGGGATACGCACTTGGGCGGTGACAACATCGACCAGCGCATTATCGATTGGCTGATACAGGAATTCAAGAAAGAGATCGGCGTAGACGTTTCAAAAGACCAGATGGCGCTGCAACGCCTGAAGGAAGCAGCAGAGAAGGCAAAGATCGAATTGTCGACGCTGCTTGAGACCGAAATCAATCTGCCGTTCTTGACGGCGGACGCCACTGGTCCGAAGCACTTGAATATCAAGCTGACAAGGGCGCGCTTTGAACAGATGGTAGATGATATTCTGCAGCGCTCGGTTGGGCCATGCAAACAGGCTTTGCAGGACGCCGGCATCACGCCAAAGGATATCGACGAGGTAGTGCTCGTCGGTGGTTCAACGCGTATTCCGAAGGTGCAGCAGATTGTGCGCGATTTGTTCGGCAAAGATCCGAACAAGAGCGTGAATCCGGATGAGGTTGTGGCCATCGGCGCGGCAGTTCAGGGCGGCGTGTTGGGCGGCGAAGTGAAAGATGTGTTGCTGCTTGACGTGACCCCGCTGTCGCTCGGTATTGAAACGCTAGGCGGCGTTTTCACCAAGTTGATTGACCGCAACACGACGATTCCGACACGCAAGAGCGAGGTATTCTCAACGGCGGCGGATAGCCAGACGTCGGTAGAGATCAAGGTCTACCAGGGCGAGCGCGCCATGGCCAGAGATAACCGGCTGCTAGGCGTATTTCAACTGGTGGGTATTCCTCCAGCGCCGCGCGGCATTCCGCAAGTTGAGGTGACGTTCGATATTGACGCGAACGGCATTCTGAACGTGACGGCAAAGGACCGAGCGACCAACAACGAGCAGAAGATCACGATTACGTCTTCGTCGGGTTTGAGCAAGGACGAAGTGGAGAAGATGGCGCGCGACGCCGAATCTCACTCGGCCGACGACCGGAAGAAGCGCGACGAGATCGAAGCGCGTAATCGAGCGGACGCCATGACGTACAACGTGGAGAAGATGCTGAAGGAGCATCGCGAGAAGATCTCCGACACTGATGCCAAGCAAGTGGAAGCCGCATTGGAAGAGGTCAAGAAAGCGATGGCCGAAGGCGGACTCGACAAGATTACGTCGGCGACGGACAAACTCACCACGGCCAGCCACAAGCTGGCGGAAGCGATGTACAAAGCGGGCTCACCGCAGAATGGCGCGGCGGGCGCGGGAGCAGGGGCTCCAGGCGCGGGTACGGCCCCTGAAGCGGAGAAACCCAAAGATAATGTAGTCGACGCCGAGTTTGTGGACGTTGAAGACAAGAAGTAAGTAAGAGTAGGGTTGTAGCTTAAAACGGCGGCGGCTTAGAAAAGGTCGCCGCCAAAGCTGTTAACTGTACGCATTCGGGAGGGGTGCGCACGCATAGGCCCGGTGGAACAAATCAATGCCTTCAGCATCAAAAAAGGATTATTACGAAACTCTTGGCGTAGGCCGTGCTGCGGATGCGGACGAGATACGCAAGGCGTACCGCAAGCTGGCGCGCAAGTTTCACCCCGATCTGAATCCCGGCGACAAGGCTGCTGAAGAACGCTTTAAGAAGGTTCAGGAGGCATACGACATCCTGAGCGATGAGAACAAGAAGAAAGTATACGACCAGTTCGGTTTCTATTCGGACAATATTCCGCCGAACGGGGGGAATCCGGGCGCGGGGCCGACAACGGGGCCAAATTTCGAAGGCTTCGACTTTGCGGAGTTTCTGCGACAGCAGCAACAACAACAGCAGGGGCCAACGCCGGGCTTCGAAGAAGAGCGCGGTGGCGGCGGTAGCGGCGGTTTCCGAGACATCTTCAGCCAGTTCTTTGGGCGGGGTGGTGGAGGGCGTCAGGCCGTTCAGCCTGAGCGGGGCGCCGATCTGGAATATGGATTGAATGTCGATTTCTGGCAATCGATCAGGGGCACGCAAGTCAAGCTGAACATTTCGCGGCAAGAGACATGCGAGGCGTGCCACGGCAGCGGATCGGCGGGAAACAGTGTAGCCGTCTGTCCGGAATGCGACGGCAGTGGAACCGTGACACAGATGGCCGGGGCGATGAAATTCAACCTGACGTGCAACCGCTGCGGCGGAAGCGGGCGGCTGAAGAACGCGTGTCCGAATTGCCGCGGCGAGGGACGAATCAGCCGGCCCGATTCGGTGGAAGTGCGAATTCCGCAAGGCGTGGCTTCCGGCTCGCGGCTGCGCGTGGCGGGCAAAGGAAATGCCGGAACAGCCGGCGGCCCGGCGGGCGACTTGTATATCACGATCCGGGTGGAAGAACACCCCTTCTTTAAGCGCGATGGCGACAACATCGTCATTCAGATTCCGCTGACGGTGAGCGAGGCGGGATTAGGGGCAAAGATTGAGGTACCGACGATTGACGGCCGCGCGCTGCTGAAGATTCCGCAAGGTACGCAAAGCGGACAAAAGTTCAGACTGCGCGAAAAGGGCGTGTTCAACGGGCGGAAGAATACGCGCGGCGATGAGATTGTGGAAGTTCTTCTGAAGGCTCCGGATGTGCATGATGAGCGCACGCGCGAACTATTGCGTGAGTTGGCGCAGATTCAGACCGAGGATGTGCGATCGGGCATTTGGAGCAAGGTGCAACCAGCGGCTTAGTGGCGAAGAGCGCAAAACCATGACAAAGAGCAAGAGTAAAGCGGCCTACATGATATCGGCAGTAGCCGAACAGTATGAAATCCATCCGCAGACTCTGCGGCTGTACGAGAGGGAAGGTCTGTTGGCGCCTTCGCGCAGCGATGGCAACACGCGGCTTTACACAGACGACGATCTGGAACGTCTGGAAGTGATTTTGAAGCTGACGCGCGATCTGGGCGTGAATTTGGCCGGCGTGGAAATTATTCTCAACATGCGCGAAAAGATGGAAGCCATGCAGCAGCAGATTGAGGGCTTCATTTCGAACTTGAATCAGGAGCTGTCAAAACGCGCAACCACTAAAGAGAAAGACGAAGAAAACAGCTTAATGCCGGTAATTCAGATCAGCTCGCTTACGCGCGCCGAAGGTAAGAAGCCAGCCGCCGAAGCCAAACGAAGAAACTGGCGTGGTTAGCCGCTAGCCTCATTCCACAATAAGATAGGTGAGCATTAACAGCATTTGTATCTATTGTGGGTCGAGTCCGGGCAAGCGCGAGGTTTTCGTAGAAGCGGCGAAAGCCCTGGGACGGGAACTGGCCAGGCGTAAGGTGGATATCGTTTATGGCGGCGGGCGGCGCGGACTCATGGGCGCGCTGGCCGATGCGGCGCTAGAAGCAGGCGGGCGCGTGGCCGGCGTTATTCCGCAGTCGCTAGTGGATGCGGAAATCGCGCACCGCGGTCTTTCGGAACTGCATATCGTGCACTCGATGCATGAACGCAAGGCGGAGATGACACGGCGCGCGGATGCGTTTCTCATTCTGCCGGGAGCGTGGGGAACGCTTGATGAGTTGTGCGAGGCGTTGACGTGGGCACAACTCGGAATACACCACAAGGCTTGTGGCCTGTGGAATGTGGATGGGTATTACGATCTGCTGCTACAGTTCTTGGGACACGCGGTGGATGAGAAGTTCTTGAAGGTGGAAGACAGGGAGTTGCTGCTGGTGAGTAGAAACTTGCAGGAATTGCTGGGGAAGATGGGGGAGTTTAAGCCGCGGCTGAAGGAGATGGCGGCGAAGTTGGAACGGGATTGACCTCCGGCGGAATGCCGCCCGTACCGGCTTGCAAGCCAAACATCCATTGATATTCGGAGATCTGCCGGACGTCGTTAGCGTATTCGCGCAGCGCCATCATGATGAAGGCAGCCTCCGCGAAAAGAAACATCCCGAGATAATAAAGCTGCAGAGCAGTGGAATGGGGCGCGGGGTTTTCCTGGCTCCAGTCACTCAGCACCTTGGCGCGGGGGAGTTTGGCGCCCGGATTAGCGGCAAGCACGGATGCGTCCAGAGTGTCGGAATACCCGACATAGCACCCAATGCTTCCGATAATCAGCAGCAGCGGGCAGAGATTGAAAAAAATCCGATAGGTCTTCGTGATGCTTCCGAGTGCGATGGTCCGCCGCACGTAAAACAGCCAAGCGAGTAGGAGAAAGCCGAGCACACCTGCCATGGTCGCCAGGGGCTTTCGCTGCGACTCATAGACCGGCAGAACGTTCATTGCCGTAAGCAGGGGCGCGAGCGCAGCCGTAACGATGGGCATAACGCCCATGTAGCCTTTGAAGACGTTCGCGAAAATCTGAAGACGGTTCTGTTGAGATTCCTGAAAGGTCGGCATGGCTCAAGCAATCCGGTGAAGTATATCATGGGGTCTAATAGAAGGCGATGAACAAGATAACTTTCGCAACTTTGTTTTGTACCATGATCTGCTTGGGCGCCGATACAAACTCAAACTGGCAAAAAGTCCTGGCGGACCGCATTCCCGCGTATGGCCACAGGAACTGGATTGTAGTGGCCGATTCGGCTTATCCCGCTCAGGCGCAGGAAGGGATTGAGACGATTGTGGCCAATGCCGACCAGCTACAGGTGTTGGAGGCAGTGCTAGCAGCGCTGGGAGGATCGAAGCACGTCACGCCGATTATTCATACCGATCAGGAACTGAACTATTTGGACGACACGCAGGCGCCGGGCGTGGAAGCTTACCGCGAACGGCTCGCAGCGCTATTCAAAGACAAGACTGTGGATTCGTTGCCACATGAACGGATTATTGAAAAGCTGGATGAAGTAAGCAGGACGTTTCGGGTTCTGATTATCAAGACGAACATGACGGTACCGTATACGACGGTGTTCTTGCAGCTGGATTGCGCGTATTGGGGACCGGACGCGGAGAAGGGCTTGCGGGCGAAAATGGCGGCGGCCGGCGTGAGATGAGATAGCTATTCCTCGCGCAAAGCGATCATAGGGTCAACACGCGCCGCTTCTCGAGCGGGGAAGTAAGCTGCGAGCAGAGAGATTACTATTAGAATCGCCGCTGAGACCACAATGTTCGCGGGATCGTTAGGCGAGAGTCCGTATAGGAGGCTTTTCAAGTAGCGGCTCAAGCCGAACACGCAGAGGAGGCCAATGCCGATTCCACTTGATAGTAAGAGGAGCACTCGGCGAAATACATTCCACAGGATCGTGCCAGCTTTCGCGCCAAGGGCCATACGGATGCCGATGGACTTCGTCTCACGACTAACGCTGTAGGAGATCACGCCGTAAAGTCCGACACTGGCCAGTGTGAGGGCCAGCACGCCCATGATGCTCGAAAGTACGGCCAGGAGGCGCTCTCGGGAGACCGATTCGTCCAATTGCAAATTGAGGGTCGTAACGCCGGACAAAGGCACGAGCGGATCGAGGCGCTTCAACTCCTGGCGAACGGCTGGAATCAGACTGAGAGGTTCGACTTGCGTTCGGACAAAGAACGCCATATCTCCGCCAGACCCATGTTGGTATGGGAGATAGGCCATGGGAGGTGTTTCAGAAAGCAGCCCATGCTCCTTCACATCTCTGACAACTCCCACAATTTGAATGGGAGTTTTGTCTTCGCCGAGGATTGTGAAGGTTCTTCCGAGTGGATTCTTATTTCCAAAATGTTGGCGGACAAACGTTTGATTGACAATCGCCACAGCGGCGTCATGAACATCAAACGCTCGCCCCAGGAGCAAGTCTATGCCGACGGTCTGGAAATAGCGGGAGGCCACGAAGTTGACACCGAGCGTCTGTTTCTGAGATCGCGGTTGCTCGCCGGGCACGCGAACAAGCGTTCCGATGTTGGTACCGCCAGGCGCGGTTCTAGCAAACGAAACAGAGCTGACGGCGGGTAATCGCTCGAGTTGCGCTACGAGGTCGTCGTAAAACTGTTGCACACGGGCGTTTGAATAGCCGGCCGAGGAAGGTGTCAGATTGAAGACGAGAACCTGATCAGGGCGAAATCCAGGATTAATCCTTCGAATATTCTGAAAACTGCGAACGAGTAACCCAGCGCCTACGGCCAAGAGTAAAGCTAAGGCAATTTGGGTAGCCATAAGCGCGTCGGGCACTTTGCTTGTGCTTGAGCGACTGGTATGCGCAGCGTTGTGGAGGCGCGTCCCGGCAATTTGGAAGATTGGCACAAGACTGAGGAAAAGAGTGCAGGCGACGGCGGCAGATAAGCTGAAGAAAAATACTCGCCAATCGGGATTCAGGTTGAGTGACTGGGAGATGGATTGATCGGCGAAGACCGTGAGGAGGAGAGGTCCACCTCGCCACGCCACCGGAAGAGAGAGCACACCTCCCATGAGTGCAAGGAGGGCAATCTCAGTCAGAAACTGGCGGAATATTCGAGCGCGGCTTGCACCCAAGGACAGCCGGACGCAGATTTCGGTTTGGCGAGCGGCCGTGCGCGCGAGGATTAGATTGGCGATATTCACGCAGGCGATGCCAAGCAGCATCACGACAACTGCCATAAGATAGGCAAACGAGCGGCGCAACTCATCTCGCGCGCTGGCGGACGCGCCTTGATTTGCCGGGTTGACCTTGAGAACAAGTCCCGAGACCATTTTTTGGATATCTTGCGCCATGGTCGTGGGAGTGGATTGAATTAAGTCGGCGACTGTGAGATGAAAGGCCGGCTGAAGGGCTGTCTCCACCTCCCGATCACTGACTCCGGGTTTCTTCCGGCCCAAGATAGCGAGCCACCACCGGCTGCCGTCTCCCATACTCTGCAGGTTTAAGGCGTTAGCCATCGATAGGGGAGCGGTAAAGTCGGGCACGTAACCTAGCTCGACTCCTCCAAAGCCGGGTGGAGTGACACCGATGACGGTGAATGGAACTTGGTTTATGATGACAGACTTGCCGATGCGGGTTCGATCGCCCCCGAGGCGCGCCTGCCAATAGGCGTAACTGAGAACGACGACCGGGCTTCCTCCTTCGACACGATCATCATCGGCAACAAAGAGACGTCCAATTGCAGGCTCAACTCCCAGCACTGAGTACATCGCTGGCGACGCCAACATTCCTTTGGCGAGGGCTGCATTGCCCTGGTAGATCACATTGCTCGCGGCAAGTGATGAATAAATTGACGAAGACGTATCGGGCGAGGTATACGCGAAGAGGCCCGAAAGCAGGGGATTGCCGGCCTTGCGCAGTATCACGAAACCGGGATAGGAAAAGCCGCGCAGGGTGTTGACGTGGTCTCGATTGACTGAGTCAAGCTGAACTAGCTGTTGGGCGTCACGCACTGGCAGGGACTTCAATAGCAGCGCATTGATAGCGCTGAAAATCGCGGTGTTCGCACCAATTCCACAGGCGAGGGAAAGCGTAACAACCGTCGCGAAGCCAGGGTTGCGGCGAAATTGACGTAGAGAGTAGCGCAATTTCTATTTCCCCTTAGGCTGCTGACTTAGACGAGCGGCTGTTGACGGCGGAACAATACCGTTCGATCGCATGTAGCCAACGATGTTTCCGTAGATCTCGTTATTGTGGACGGCGATGTGCATGAACGAGTAGCTCATTTGGGGAGACGACAGAACTTTCTGATCGTCCATCGTCTCCAAGCCGGCGGCGCAGTAAGCGAACGAATCCTTGAGAGCCTTGCTGATCTCGGGCTTGTCTTTGAGCGATGCGGCCTGCTTCTGGGCGTCGGGAACGGGCTCGCCTTTGAGGGTGGCGCAGTCGGTGTAATTGCGCTCGATGGAATGAATCAGCCATTGGCCGAACGTCATTTGGTCGGGGGTGAGGCGAAAGTTGTATTTGTCGGCGGGCATGGCGTCGGCGCTGGCCTCCAGGTTTTTGCGGACGCCGGTGAAATAGCGCTGGACCATGGTAGTGGTCAGGGTGTTTTGGGCGTTGAGGAGACTGAAAGCGAAACAGAGGCAGAGCAGCAGACGAGTTTTCATGGTTGTTGTTCCCTTTGGGTAACATTGTCTCAGTTTGGAAACTGCGAGCGCCAAACGGAATTGCCGGCGCTTTTTGCCGCGATTTTTGCCGGTTGCGAGAGGGGTGATTTTGGGTGAATTTTTGAGCTCTATAAAAATATATAGGCGGGCTCGGAAAAAACTCCCACTTTTGGAGGTGGGGAAAAGCGATTTTTGCCGGTTGTTTTGCCGGATGAATATCGGGGCGGAATTTGGGTGAGTGGCGGCGGGCACACAGGTGGCTTGAGGGTTGGTGGTTTCCATGCTTTTGGTTTCCTTTGGTCTCTAAACGCCTTCCGTGATCAGAGTAGCGAAACGGGCGAACGGCCGTTGGGAGAAAAGCTGGCAAGTTGTTGAAAATAAGTGATAGAAATATTTTTATTTTTGGAAATGGCCAACGGGAGGAGAAACAACTAAGAACTTTTGGCCGCAGATGAAGGCTGATAGACGCAAAAAAAAAGGATTTGGCTTTGGATACACTGGGAGTTTCCGCCCTCTGCCGCCGCAAGTGAGCATTGCCAGCCAAACCGAACGACCTCGTGACGCGAGAGCGAGGCTGACGCCGAAGAGTTTTTTCGGGCGCAATGGCGCGCTTTCGCGGGGGCATCCTAATTACGAACACCGCCCCGGGCAAATCGATATGGCTGTGGCTGTGGCGGAGGCACTGGCGGACCGGCGGCACTTGATTGTGGAGGCGGGAACGGGGACGGGTAAGACGCTAGCTTACCTGGTGCCATCGATTCTTTCGGGCAAGCGGGTCATTATTTCGACTGGTACGAAGGCGCTGCAAGAGCAACTGTTTTTCAAAGATCTGCCTTTTTTGCAGAGCATGTTTGCCGAGCCGATTCGCGCGTGTTACATGAAGGGGCGGCAGAACTATTTGTGCCGGCAGAAAGTATATGACGCGGAGCGCGAACCTATTCTGACGGGGATGGAGGAACGCACAGAATTCCAGGTCATCCGCGATTGGGAAAAGAAGACGGATACGGGCGACCGTAGCGAGTTGCGCGAGATTCCCGAAAGCAGCAGCGCGTGGTGGAAGATGGACGCGCGCAGCGACAATTGCGCCGGGCAGAAGTGCGCGCAGTTTGAACGGTGTTTCATTACAGAGATGCACAGGCGGGCGCTGGCGAGTGACATTGTGGTGGTGAATCATCACTTGTTCTTCGCGGATCTGGCAGCGCGTGACCGGGCGTTTGGCGCCATTTTGCCGGATTATGAAGCGGTGATTTTCGACGAAGCGCACGAGATTGAAGATATTGCCGGGCAGTATTTCGGGCTAAGTGTCAGCAATCTGCAAGTGCACGAGTTGATCAAAGACACAGCGGCGGTTTCGCGGCGCAAATTATTTGCGACGCCGGAACTCGATCGCGGACTTATTCAGCTGGGTGACCGGTGCGATGAGTTCTTTGCGCTGTTTCCACGCGAAGGGCGGCAGGGGTTTCGGAACCACACGCAGTTCTTTCATGCGAATGAAGCGGTATACAGTGAGTTGCTACTGGCGCTGGAGACATTGTCGGCAAGGCTCGAACTGGTGCCGGGCGCGGTGGAAGATACGGTTCCGCTGGTGCGGCGCGCAAAATTGCTGCAGCAGGGGTTGCGCTATTGGCTGGAGACGCCGGATAAGGCGAATGTGTATTGGGTGGAAGCGCGCGGACGCGGCGTTTATTTACAAGCGACCCCGATTGACGTATCGCAAATGTTGTCTTCCCGGTTGTTTGAGCGGTTAGAAACGGTGGTTCTCACATCGGCGACGTTGACCGTGGCTGGCGAATTTGACTACTTGCAGAAACGGTTGGGGCTGCCCAACGCGCGGACACTGCGCATTGAGAGTCCCTACGACTATACGAAGCAAGTGCTGCTTTACGTGCCCCCGCACTTACCCGATCCGCGCCAACCCGAGTTTTCGTGGCGGGCGGCAGATGTGATTCATGAAGTTTTAGAAGCGTCGCGTGGGCGCGCGTTTGTGTTGTTTACGAGCTATCAACAGATGCGGCAAGTGTACGAGATGCTGAAGATCCGACTGGATCATCCGATGATGATGCAGGGCGAAGCTCCGCGTACGGCTTTAGTTGAGACGTTTCGCAACACGCCGGGCGCGGTGCTGTTCGGTACATCGAGCTTTTGGCAAGGCATTGATGTGCAGGGCGAGCAGTTGAGCTGCGTGATTATCGACCGGTTGCCATTCGCAGTGCCGAGTGATCCGGTGATTGCGGCGCGCGTGGAGGCGATTCGGGAGGCGGGTGGGAATGCGTTTTACGAATATCAGGTGCCGCAGGCGGCGCTTGCGTTGAAGCAAGGGTTTGGCAGGCTGATTCGCGGAGCGACGGACCGAGGCGCATTGGTGTTGCTGGATAATAGGATTACGAAGCTGCCGTACGGCAAGGTCTTTTTCGACAGCTTACCTCCTTACCGGCTCACCGAGAAATTAGAGGATATCCAGAACTTTTTCAATGTTTGAGATTTTTGTAGAGCACACGTTCGCGAGCGCGCATTTTTTGCGCAACTATAAGGGCAAGTGCGAAAACTTGCACGGCCATAACTACCGCGTGCAAGTGGGGATGACAGGAGAACTGGATGACAATGGCATGCTGTTTGATTTTGCCGACTTGAAGCAGCGACTGCGCCAGACGAGTGGGTATCTAGACCATCAGTTGATTAACGATCTAAAGCCGTTCGACACAGTTAATCCTACGGCGGAGAATATCGCGAAATTTATTTTCGATGAGATACAGCGAGATATTGAGCCGGCCAAGTTGGCGTATGTGAGAGTTTGGGAGACGGATACGTCTTGCGCGGTTTACAGGCGGTAGAGGCTGAGTCAAAGTGCGCTGGCGCTGAAAAATCCGGTTTGGAATCGCAGCTACTTCTATCTGGTGCTGCTTTGCCTGCTTGCGATCATCATGTATCTCGACCGTGTTTGCATGTCAGTGGCCGGGCCGCGCATGCAAGACGCGCTGCACATTGCTCCTGAGCAGTGGGGCTGGGTGGGCACTGTCTTTAGCTTCGGCTACGGACTGTTTGAAGTTCCCGGCGGCCATTTGGGCGACCGTCTGGGCGCGCGGAGAATTCTGACGCGCATCGTCCTTTGGTGGTCGGTGTTTACGGCTTTGACGGGTGCGATCTCGTCGTACCCGATCCTGCTGGGCGTACGCTTCCTCTTTGGAGTGGGTGAAGCGGGTGCGTTTCCGGTGGTGACGGTGGCCATCTCACAGTGGTTTCCGCCGGCTACGCGTGGCCGCGCGTTCGGATTGTTCGTTATGTGCAGCCAACTAGGCGGCGCGGTTTCACCGCTACTGGTGCTTCCGATCCAACAACATTTCGGATGGCGCATGTCTTTCTACGCGTTCGGGTGTGTCGGCGTGCTCTGGTCGATCTTTTGGTTCTGGCGGTTCCGCGACCGCATCTCCGAGTCAGGTCAAACGATAGCTACGGTCCACGTACCATGGCGGCCGATTCTGATGAATCGGAGCCTTTGGGCCATCATGGCTTTGACCTGCGGTTACGTCTATACAATGGGCTTCTACCAGACTTGGTTCCACACTTATTTAGAGAAAGGGCGGGGATTCAGTGAACATGATCTTTCGTGGTCGGCGTTGCCGTATGTGTTTGGGGCCGCTGCCAATCTCTTGGGAGGAGTGAGTGTTGACTGGCTGAGTCCGCGGGTAGGAAGGACTTGGTCGAGGAGGGGAGTGGGAATGGCTGGACTGCTGCTGGCTGCGGTTTCTCTCGCTTGCACGATTTTCGCGAGTGGACATGTGGCGGTGATTGCGTGTCTGAGTCTGGCGTATACGGGCATTACGTTTCAGCAGCCGGCGGTGTTTGCAGCTTGTGCTGATATTGGCGGAATGCGAAGCGGGGCGGTGACGGGCATGATGAATACGGCGGGACAGGTGGGGTATGCGTTGTCGTCGCTGGTTTTGGGTATTTTGTCAAGGTGACTGGTAGCTATGAGGCACCGCTGGTGCCGATGGCGGTGTTGGCGGGGGCGGGGATGCTGTTGTGGGGGAAGGTGGATCTCGCGGGGGTGGGTGAGCGGGAAAGGGTCATGAGTTGATGGGAGGCGGAGCTTGATGGCATGGCGTTAAAATAACGCGTTGCCGTTGCAAACTTCCTAGACGTGTCTTTCGAAAATTGGGTCTGAGTGGGCCAGATCAGGCGCTCAACTTCTTTTTGGGAACAAGCGATACGACTTTGTGGGTGGACCGCCGTTGCCGCTTCTTTGATGCCATAAGAATCGCCTTAACGTCGAAGCCATACTTGGCGGCCAGATCCTCGCGGACGCGCCGGACTTCATCGACAATCGGATCCTTGACCATAAGCTATTCTCCCATGAGCTCTTCCGGTGTGCAGATTACCGGGCACTCACACCCCTGTTCCCGGCAGATCAGGGCAAGTGCACGGGCATTGGTCGCATTCGCAATATGGACACAATGCCCGGTCACCAGGAAGTCCATTCCGTGTACAGCCGCGATTGCGATGTGCGCAGCGTCCGCGGCGGCCTTGCGCGGGATTTTTCCGGAAGCCAAGATACGGGAGGCTAAGTCCATAACCTCAGGAGTGATATCCAGCAGCGAAAGATCCCTCAGCGTCTTCAGCCGTTCACGTGCCACGGTCGGGTCCCCTGCGCTGACTTCGTCAATGACGAGTTGGGAGAGGTAAAGCTGGAAGGCGTGCCTCCGACTTTCCCACCATTCCCTCGTGACCTGCTAATGACCGGCAATGATCAGGTCCCGGCTCGGTCGGGAGGTCAGGTAGCTCGGAATAGTGGTCTCCAGGTACAGGCGGGGCTTCATTCCCCGATCTTATCCGGCTGAGATCAGGTGTCCCTCCTGATTTATTTGAGTGTATAGTCGGCTGTGCGCGGAAGTGCCAATTGTCCGCATCCCCAGCCGGGTCATTTTGCCATTCTCCTGGCTGCGATCTCTCACTTGCACGATTTTTGCGATGGGACATGTTGCGGTGATTGTTTGTCTGAGTCTGGCGTATACGGGCATCACGTTTCAACAGCCGGCGGTGTTTGCGGCTTGTGCTGATATTGGCGGAATGCAGAACGGGGGCGGTGACGGGGATGATGAATACGGCGGGACAGGTGGGGTATGCGTTGTCGTCGCTGGTTTTGGGTATTTTGTCAAGGTGACTGGTAGCTATGAGGCACCGCTGGTGCCGATGGCGGTGTTGGCGGGGGCGGGGATGCTGTTGTGGGGGAAGGTGGATCTCGCGGGAGTGGGTGAGCGGGAAGGTGTCATGAGTGGATGGGAGGCGGAGCGTGATTGAGGCGTGGAACTTCGCTACAATTGTTGTTGGAGAGCCGATGCAATACACGTTAACGCTGCATGAAGACGCATGGCTTAGTGACGGGCCAGTTTTCGCAAGCGGTAGGGTTACTGGCTACAGAGTCGGTGGGATGCCCGACGGAAGAACGGCGCGGATTGCGAACTTCGGAGCACCGTCCCGAAACGATTGGCGTATTATGCGAATCAACCCCGATAACACGCAGTCTGGCTGGACGGGCCACTATGAAAACGCTGACGAAGCGTTAGTAGCGCTGCAGGAAAATGTCGTCGTAGCGGCTCTTAAGACCTAACTCCATTCGCCACGGCGAGCGTGGGCATCCCTACCAAAATGGAATCGTTGTGTTCGAACGAGTTGCGAGCTAGACGAACACGAAAAGGCGAATCCCTCATAACTAATGTTCAAGGCGCTCATACTGGTCCGTAATATCAAATCGAGGTCGGAAACTCTTGATTTCGGCGAATTCACAGTTGAGCGTATTGGGTTCAGATTCACGAAGCTTAGGGAAGATCTTTCTTCTCTAGACGCCAATCAGGATGATTGGATTCTAGAGAAACAATATTCAACGCTGCCGCCCGGGCCGCCCGGTTCCCCGGTTGGCGGTATCCCAATGGATATTGAAGATCTCCTGCTTCTTCTCCGCTTTTTTAGGCCGGGTGACATCTCGTTTATCAGACAGGCAGTCATTCCACCAAGCGGCAGCGTACTCGTTCAGTTCCCATACCGCGCAATGAACGATCTCAATAGCTACTCGTTTTCTAGATTTGAGATTGAATCGGAAGAATGCGAGGCGTGGAGGGTGTTTGCTGACCGACTTCGCCAAAGTCAGTCGTGGAGGTCTAACTGGTTTGCAACAGCGAGACGTTTCTTCCTATCCGGCGGAGCCAAGGAATTTAAGCCCAATTGGGACGATGTAGATCGGATCGCCGACTATGCCACGGCGCTCGAGGCGACACTCGTTCCAGAGAAGGATTCTATTACCCGTCGTATAAGCCGACGGGCTGGCGTACTGCTTGCGCAAGATGGTCTCGGAGAGATGGCCGCCATTGGCAGCTTTGTTAAGAGGCTCTATGAAATTCGCTCCAGGATAGTTCACGGCAGTGCTATGGGTGACGAAACTCGAGATTGGCTGTTTGATAACTGGGACGAGATGGAGATTCGGATGCGACAGATTCTGGTAGCGGCTGTGACAAAACTTCCGCCCGACGAGGAGGACCGGCGCAAAGCCCTGTCTGGTTTGTACGACTTAACGGACGAGGATCGCGGTGATTTCGTTCTGGAGAAGTTTAGGGAGATTAAGTCGAGTGATGTGCGCAAGTTGACGGCGGCTAAAATCGTGGAGTCGGTCGGATCCTGATATCAAGAATAGCGGCCGAATGGGCTACGAGAAAGTGATCTGGGATGAGTCGCTTAGGGCCCGGCTTCTTTGCTCTTATCGAAATCTTTGAATTTCTTGCCATCCGCGGCTAACTGTTTTAACAACGGCGCAGGGGCCCAGAGATCGGAGCCGTGTTTCTTTTCGAACTCCTCAATGCGGGCGAGCACCTTTGGGAGGCCCACTGTGTCGGCGTAGAACATGGGGCCGCCGCGCCAGGCAGGGAAACCATAGCCGTAGATGTAGGTGATATCAATATCGACGGCGCGTTGGGCGATGCCGTCTTCGAGGATGCGGGCGCCTTCGTTGATGAGGCCATAGACGCAGCGGTCGACGATTTCTTCGTTTGAAATCTGGCGGCGCTCGATACCGGCAGCATGCGCGGTGCTCTCAATGAGCGCGGCGGTTTCGGGATCGGGAGACTGCGTGCGATTCTGGTCGTATTTGGACCAGGCGCGCCCCGTCTTCTGTCCGAAGCGGCCTTGCTCGCAGAGTTTGTCGGCTACGAGCGGGACACGGAGACCAGGCTTGATGTGGGCCGCACGAGCTTTGCGAATCAGCCAGCCGATATCGAGACCGGCGAGATCATCGACGGCGAGCGGACCCATGGCCATGCCGAAGTCGTACATCGCCTGATTCACTTGTTCCACAGACGCGCCTTCTTCGACAAGAAACTGCGCTTCGCGGAAGTAAGGCTCCAACATGCGATTGCCGATGAAGCCGTGACAGTTGCCGGCGAGGACCGCTATTTTGCCGAGTTTCTTGCCAAGGGCCATGGCGGTGGCGATCACTTCGGGGCTGCTGGCTTTGCCGCGGACGACTTCTAGAAGTTTCATCACGTTGGCTGGGCTGAAGAAGTGAGTGCCCACGACCATGGCGGGACGACTGGTGACGGCGGCGATCTCATCAATATCGAGAGTGGATGTGTTGGTAGCGAGAATGGCGCCAGGTTTGGCGATCTTATCGAGTTCGGCGAAGATTTGCTTTTTGAGAGCCATGTTCTCAAAGGCAGCTTCGGTAATGATGTCGGCGTGGTCGAAACCGTCGTAGGTGAGTTGCGGAGCGATGAGAGCCATGCGCTGGTCCATGGCTTCTTGTGTGAGTCTGCCTTTGGCGACGGTTTTGGCGTAGTTGTTGCGAATGATGCCGACGCCGCGATCAAGGGCTTCCTGTTTGACTTCTTTGACGATGACGGGGATACCGGCGTTGGCGTAATTCATGGCGATGCCGCCGCCCATGGTGCCCGCGCCAATGATGGCGGCGCGGCGAATGTCGAGGGGCTTCACGTCTTTCGGGAGGCCGGGGATTTTGGCGACGGCGCGTTCGCCGAAAAACAGGTGGATGAGGGCTTGGGCTTCAGTTGAAAAGAGACATTCGTTAAAGAGGCGGGCTTCTTCTTCGCAACCGGCGGCGAAATCGAGCTTGGTGGATGCTTCAATGGCGTCAATAGCGGCAAGCGGAGCATGCAAACCACGCGATTTTTGGCGGGCCTGCGCGCGGGCGGCTTGAAAGAGGGCGGGTGATACAGCTTGCAACTTTTCATTGCGTTCGCGGGTTTTGGGGGCCGGTTTGCCGGCCACTTCGCGGGCGAAGGAGACGGCGCCTTCGAGCAAATCGCCGTCGATGATTTTGTCGGCAATGCCGAGAGCGACGGCTTCCTGCGCTTTGATGGGATTGCCATCGGTGCACATTTCGAGGGCTTTGGGGACGCCGGCAAGGCGCGGCAGACGCTGGGTTCCGGCTGCGCCTGGGATGATGCCGAGCTTCACTTCGGGTTGGCCCACTTGCGCTTTGGGAGCGAGCACGCGGTAGTGGCCAGCCATGGCGACCTCGAGACCGCCGCCCAAGGCTTGCCCATGAATGGCCATGATCACGGGCTTGGGCGAGTCTTCAATGGCCAACAGGAACGGGAGGAGAGTGAGCTTGGGCCGTTCGCCGGAGACAATTTTGCCGAACTCACGGATGTCGGCACCCGCGATGAAGGTTGAGCCGGCGCCGATGATGACGACGGCGCGGACTTGCGGATCTGCGACCGCTTGCTGCATGGCTGATTCGATGCCTTCGGGCACACCAGGGCTCAACGCATTGACCGGTGGGTTATCAATTGTGATTACCGCCACATCGCCGTGGTGCGAAAGACGCACAAGCTCCGCCATCAATAATCCTCCATAAAGAATCGAACAACGTTACACTGATGAAACAAACTATTCGAATCGACCATGCGTGAAGCCGTAGTAGTTGCTAGTTCACGAACAGGGCTTGCCAAATCATATCGCGGCTCGTTCAATATGACCAGGCCGGAGGATCTGGCCGCACACTGCCTCAACGATGTTCTGCACAGAACACCGCTGCTGGATGCAGCGGAAGTGGGGGACGTCATACTGGGCTGCGCGCAGCAATGGGGGCCACAGGGCGCGAACATTGCACGAAGAGCGGTGCTGCTGGCGGGGTTACCGGTTTCGACGCCGGCGGTGACGGTGAACCGCTCTTCTGCTTCGGGGTTGCAAGCGATTGCGATGGCGGCACATGCAATTGTGCACGAAGGAGCGGAAGCGGCGATTGGCGGAGGAGTGGAAAGCTTCAGCCTGACGCCGCGGATGATGGATTCCCATCCGCAACTGGCGCGCGATGTACCGGGGCTCTACCTGGAAATGGGCGTGACGGCGGAGCTGCTGGCTCATCGCTATCGCATCGGCCGGGGAGCACAAGACGAATACGCCTTGACCAGCCAGCAACGGACGGTGCGGGCCCAAGATGAAGGTTTCTTTGAGCAAGAGATTGCCCCGATGTATGTAACGATGGCGTTGGTGGACCGGCACACGGGCGAGACGATTGGGACGGCAGAAACATGCTGCGACCGCGACGAATGCAACCGGCCGGAGACGAATTTAGAGACGCTGCTTGCGCTGAAACCGGTTTTCGATCAAGAGAGCGGCACGGGGAGCGTAACGGCGGGTAATTCGTCGCAGCTGGCCGATGGGGCTTCGGCGACGTTGTTGATGTCGAGGGAGCGCGCCGACCGGCTAGGGATCCCGTACAAGCTGATTTTTCGGGCATTTTTGGCGGCCGGCTGCGAACCCGAGGAGATGGGAGCGGGGCCGGTGTATGCGGTGGCGACACTTCTGAAGCGCTATGGGCTTTCGATTGACGATATCGATTTATGGGAGCTCAACGAGGCGTTTGCGGTACAGGTGTTGTACTGCCGAGACCAGCTTGCCATTCCGATGGATAAGCTCAATGTGAATGGCGGAGCAATCTCGATTGGCCATCCGTTGGGGATGACGGGATCGCGGCTGACGGGCACGCTGGCGAACGAGATGGCGCGGCGGCCGCGTTCGCGGTATGGAGTAGTGACGATGAGCGTAGGCGGAGGGCAAGGCGTGGCTGGGTTGTTTGAAGCGGTGCATTGAGAAAAGATGCGGTATAAGGCTAAAGTCGATTGGATGGTTGGAGTATCGATGTTGGTTGGCATCGTGGCGCCGGCGCTGATCGCGATTATGCAAAATTGGCCGTGGATGAGTTTAGCGTCGTTGTTGGCGGCGGCGCTCGTGTTTGGCGTTTCCTATCCGCAACGGTATGAAACAGGACCGGAGGCGCTGATTATCAAAGCTGGACTTACCACCCGAGCGATTACTTACGCGCAGATCAAAGGCGTGAAGCCATCGGACGACGGGCGGCTGGCGATTGATTACGGCATAGGCAATGTGTTGATTGCCCCGCAAAACGCGGCGGAGTTTACGGAGGACATTGCGAAACATGCGCCGCAACTTTCCCGGCGAGGGCAAGAGTTAGTGTTGGCCGCGGTGAATTAAGACGTGGAACGCGCACAACCATGGACGAGAGCGGGTTTCGCGCGTTTGTTTGAGATCCAGACGCGCTGGATGGATAACGACATCTACGGCCACGTGAACAACGCGGTGCACTATAGTTATTTCGACACAGCGGTAAACCGGTATTTGATCGATACGGGTGCGCTCGATTTGCAGCATGGCGCGGTGGTTGGCTTGGTCGTGGAGACAGCGTGCAGCTACTTCAAAGAGATCGCGTTTCCAGACAAAATCCTTGCTGGGTTGCGAGTGACGCGCATTGGGAGGACGAGTGTGAGGTTCGAAGTTGCGTTGTTTCGCGAAGAAGACGACCTGGCGGCGGCGCAGGGGCATTTCGTGCATGTGTATGTTAACCGGGCGACGCGGCGGCCGGTTGAGCTGGAGGAAAAAGTGAAGAAAAGTTTAGCGGCGCTGGTAAGCCAAAGCGATTAAAATGCTTTGATATTGGGTCATCCCGTAATCCCCGCGCGTGCGGCCTCGTTTTGGTTACTGGGATGGGCAAAGCCCGAACCGAAAGGGGAAATATCGATGTTGACTGCTAAGACTAAGTTGTTTTCTTTTGTTTTTCTAACCGCGATGGTTTCGGCACCGATGCTATTACGCGCCGATACACCGGGGCGGCATCCGGCTTATCTCCATGCGCGCAGCGATCTACGCCGCGCACAGTGGCTGATGCGGGTTCACGACAATCCGGACGTGATGCGCCGCGTTCATGAGGCTGACGTAGAAATCGACAGGGCGATCCATGAGATGGACGTTGCCGCCCGGTTCGATCACAAAGACCTTGAAGATCATCCTCGGATTGATACAAGTCTCGACCGGCGCGGCCGGTTCCAAAAGGCAAAGGAACTCCTAGAAAGGGCTCGTGCCGATATTGGGAGGGAAGAAGACAACCCCAACGCGATAGGCTGGCGTAACTTGGCGTACAAGCATATTGATGCGGCGCTGGATTTTGTGAGGCACGCGGCGCACGATTTGCACATGGAACATGAGTTGGGTTGGTAAGAGAGCGCCGATTGGCAATCGGCGCGCAGAATGCCATTCTGCCCTACACGGCCATGAGAATGCGCCCGGCATCACCGCTCGCCAGGAGATCGAAGCCTTCGTTGATCTCCTGGAGCTTGATGCGATGGGTGACTAAGCGTTCGACGGGCAAGCGGCCGCGCTGCCACATTTCAATGTAGTTAGGAATGTCGCGTTGGGGGACGCAGGAGCCCATATAGGAGCCTTTCAAGGTGCGTTCTTCCATGGTGAGTGAAATTTGCGGAATGGAAAACTGGTGATTGGGATTGGGCAAACCTGCCGTAACGGTAGTGCCGCCGCGGCGAGTGATTTGATAAGCGAGCGCGAGGGCAGGGGCAGCACCGGCGGTTTCAAAGGCGAAATCGACTCCGCCGGAGGTGGCTGCTTTGAGTTTGGCGACGATATCGTTTGCGGAAGCATCGAAGGCGTCAGTCGCTCCGAGTTCCTGGGCGAAAGTGAGTTTGCTTTTGTTGAGATCGACAACGATGATACGGCGCGCGCCGGCCAGGACTGCTCCGAGAACGCAGCTTAAGCCGACGCCACCCGCGCCCACTACAGCTACGGTGCTGCCTACGGGCACGTTGGCGGTGTTCAAGACTGCGCCTACGCCGGTAATGATCGCACAGCCGAAGAGAGCCGCGGTTTCGAAGTTGAGATCCACCGGCACTTTCACAAGAGAAGTGCGCGAGACCACAGCATATTCGGCAAAGCCGGAAACGCCCAGGTGATGATTGACAGGCGCGCCGGCCAGACGCAAGCGACGGGCACCGTTCAGCAGCGTTCCCGCAAGATTCGCGGCGGCTCCAGGTTCACAGAGGGCGGGACGCCCTTCGTGGCAGCGTGGACAATGGCCGCAGTTTGGCACGAAGACGCAGACCACTTTGTCGCCCGCGATGAGATCAGTAATGCCTGCGCCGGTCTCGACAACCTCGCCAGCGGCCTCGTGCCCCAACACCATGGGCATAACGCGCGGACGGCTGCCGTCTACGACGCTCAAATCGGAATGGCACAAACTGGCGGCGTGAATGCGAACCAAAACTTCAGCGGGACCGGGAGGGTCTAGCTCGCATTGCTCGATGCGCAGAGGTTTTGATTTCGCAAAAGGAACCGACAGACCAGTCTCGCGCAGGACAGCGGCGTTGAACGAATCCACTATTTAGTCGCCGCGGGCGCTGATGGAATCGGGGAAGTGGTCCTCTTCCATGCCGTAGCGCGAACGGCTGCCCCGGCGCTCACGGTTAGAACCAGGCCATTCGAGGCGCAGATCATGACAAACCTCATCGAGCATTTCGAGAGTGCATGTTTTGCGCTCCATGGCGAAAGCTGTTACGAGGAGGTTGTCACAAATCAGGTTAATCACGCGCGGAATACCGCGCGAACGCTTGTATATTTCTTCCAACAACTCAGGCAAAAAGATCTTTTGGTCCGGAATGCCGGCGCGGGCCATGCGGGTCTCAATGTAACCTGTGGCTTCTTCCGGTTCAAGCGGATTCAAATTGCAGCGCAAGACAATCCGCTGCTTCAACTGACGGAGATTGGGCGCATCGAGCTTACGATCAAGTTCCGGCTGACCGGCGAGGATGATCTGCAGCAGCTTGCCGCCGCGGTTTTCCAGGTTTCCCAGCAAACGAATTTCTTCGAGAACATCCCACTCTAAATTGTGCGCTTCATCAACGAGCAGCACACAAGTGCGGCCCTTTTCCGCCTGCTTGATCAGCAAGGTGTTCAAGGCAAACAGCACGTCGGTCTTCGACTTGCGCTCACAATCCAAATCGAAATCGTAAGCCATCATTTCGAAGAACTGATCTGGAGTCAGGCGCGCGTTAAAAATGAAAGCAAACTCGGTACGCATCGTGTCCAGATAATCGCGCAGACATTCAAGCATCGTTGTCTTGCCGGTGCCGACTTCGCCGCTCAGAACAATAAACCCTTTGCGACTGCGAACGCCGTAGATCAGGTTCGCTAGTGCCTCTTCGTGCTGAGGGCTGCGATACAAAAATTCCGGATCCGGACTGATATTAAAGGGGTTCTCACTAAACCCAAAGTACGGGTTATAAATAGCGTTTTGCATCGTTGACCCTAAAAGGGACTATGGGATCTCCTGAGAAAGCTCCCACGATCCCATCATAACCGTAAATTGGCGTTTACGGGGCTAAGAAAAGCAGCATATTACCGTCGAACACACAATTAGTATTAAAATACTAGCCAACAAGTCTTAGTGCTACCCACCCGGGAAGAGATGTAGGCTTGCCGTCCATGAAGATCAGCCTTCTGGTTTTTGGGAAGGGGACTTTGTCGCGAACGGCCTTACTTATGGAAGGTATGGCGCGCAAAACCTTGCGGTAAGCGTCGGTTTCGGTGTCAAGAAAACTGACTTTGCTAAGGAAGCCACCCCCCCAGCCAAGGCAGAGCAGGCAAGAATGCGATGTAGCTCGGATGGTTTGGAGGGTAGAGCGCAAATGGTCGACAGTCTGTTGTAGACCATTTAGTCCGGTAGCTTGGGCGTAATTGGCGTGAAGATCGAGCTGTGAGGCGGCATAGCTGTTGGCGGCGGCGATTATGGTTTCTACGTCCGGTGCGCCCCGCCAACCCAAACTACGGGCCAAATCGGGCTGCCGTAGAAACGCGTGCTCTTCGCACCTGCCCGTGAATTCGGTACCGGGCACAGCCATTTCCGCAAAAACGGGCGTGGCTTCGTTCGCACGTTGGGCGGCGACACTACCCCGCCCCGCGACTTTCCAGACGAGTTGCGGTTTATCAGGCTGGCGAAGATCGAGCGATGCGGTGCGCGAAAGGTAAACCTTGAAAGAGCTAACCGGGACGGGTTCGCTATCGGCGGCTCCGAAGACGCGCATCTGCGAAGCCTGAGCACTGGTTTCGGCACTCTCGCCGACGCGCCGAGGCAAGCGGTCACCTTCAATGGATGCGGCCGCGCGCTCGATAACTCCGGCAGCCCAACGGGAGAAGACCAATCCGCTCCGCAATGCGCCCTTGAGCGCGGAAGCAGGCAGATAGGCGCCACGGTAGTTGGCAGCAAACGTGGGAATGAAGAGAGCCTCCGGCGGGGCGCTGTTCCAAATGGCAGCGGCTTCGGCAGTTTCGAAGGGAATGCGGCGCTGCGAAAAATTTTGGGCGAAGCCGCCCCACGAGGCGAAATCGAGTTTGGTGGCTTTGCGCAACTGTACGAGATAGCTCTCAAGCCGCGGGCCGCGAGAGAGAAGTTTGAAGATGCGGTTCTGATCGAGGACGTTGACCTGGTCTTTCCAGACCATGTAGTCGATGGGCGAGAGTTCGCGGCCGTCGCCAACCAGCAGCGGCGTGAGGGCGGTGATCTTATATTTCATGGGGCGGCTCCTCCTCTTTGGCGGCTTCGGCGGGCGGGGGCGATGGAGGATCGGCGGTGGCGGCAGACTCGGGTGACGGTTCCTCTACTTGAGGCTCGTTGGGCGGATCGATGATAGGTGGTTCGGTGTTGGGTGGTTCGATGCCAGGTGGTTCGATGCCAGGTGGTTCGATTTCAGGTGGTTCAGTGTCAGGTGGTTCGGCAGGCGGTGGTTCAATGATAGGCGGTTCGGCAGGAGGTGGTTCGACAGGCTCCGCGTGCTCCGCAATGATTTCTGTAGCGGGGATTTCGGCCGGATGTTCGACTACTTCCGCGATAGGGTGAGATTCAATGAAAGGTTCGACTGCTGCGACCTCTTGCTCTGCTTGTTCGGCCGGGAGAAATTCTTCGACGACGGCTTCAGTGGTGGACGATTCTTCCACAGGCATCTTTTCCTGCGGCTGCACTTCGACAACGGGAAGGCGCAGTGCCAAAGCGAAACCAGAGCGGTAAACGGGATGCGCGAAGCCGTCGGGCGCAACGTCGACAGCAGTTCCCACCGGCTCCTCCTGCGAAGCCAAAACACAGCCTTCGCTCACCATGCGCACCGTCTTCTTGACTACACCTTGGCCAGCGGTGCTTTCTACGCGTCCACCACGGGCGGCGAGCGAATAATTCCCACCAGACCAATCCACCTTGTCGGCTGTGGCGGGGGAGTAAAGCGAGAGCAACCAAAAAAGCCCGCGGCCTTCTTCCGAGGCAGCGGCTGGGGAGTTGCGCAAGAGACGGCCCAATTTGGGGAGCAAGAGCGCAGGCCACGAGCCCGCCTGAAATTCTCCCGTTTGTGTTTGACCCCAGCCTTTGCTGCGACCGCCGCCAAAACCTGAATCACTGAGCAGACGCAGGGCAGCTTGCAAGCGCGCGCTCCAGGCTTGTTCCTGCGCGGGGCCGGCAAAACGCGCGACGGTCCACAGGCCTGCGTTTGCTTCAAATTCCACGCAGGCGAGCGGTTTGGTTTCGTCGCTGGCGTGAGTGAGCCGATCGACAGCCGTGGTAGTGCGCACAACAATGCGGAAGGGGCTCGAGCTAGGGCGATCGCGCCGCAGCAAGCAGCCGCTTTCGGGATCGGGTAACCATTGATCGGCCAGAATGGGTTGGCCAGTGACGAGCGAATCAATGACAGTCAGTGGAACGAAGCGCGCCGTCTTCCAGCGAATCTTGGTGAGAAACACGGGGCTCGGCGAATTGAGCAAAACCGGCGGAGGAGGCCAGAGGGTGGCGGGCGGTATGGCGTAGAGTGTATCGCCCTGAAAGGGAAAGAGCGAACTGAAGACTACGGCCGGTTTGGCGGTGCGCGCGGTAGCATCGAGCCATTGGTCGAGCAGATCGAGGCGCTGCATGGCGAGAGTAACGGCGGAATACAAGCGGTCGCTCCGATAGAGCGTGTCTACGCGGTCGTGGCTGCCATCCGCGGGTCCGAAGCGCCAAGCACCCAGCGGACGGAGCCGTATCAAAAGCCCTGGCTGCATGTTAGGCTAACTTCGCGCCGAAGTCCCCGGCACCGGCCAGTTGCTGGAAGGCGGCCAGATCGGCTGCGGATAGGAGGTTTTCTTCGGCGGAGCCCTTGGCGTAATAGTCTTTGCCGCGCCACACAAGATTCAAACCAGCGAACGCGACACGGCCGTTTCCACGGCTTCCGCCGCCGCCGAGCGCATCGTCTTCGAGCAGCCGCAGGCCTTCGGCCAAGCGCGCGACAAGAGGCTTGTCTTCTTCGCAGAGAACATCCAGAACCATGCGGAACTTGAAGCGCGCGCCGGCCGGGACGCGTTCGAGGGTGCGCGGATTGGCTTGCGAGGTAATGCGATCGACGGCGTTTTCGCTTTTGACTTCGGTCAATTCGTCGTCGAGATTTTCGCGCATTTGCGGGGTGATGCTGTCAACCAAGAGAGGCGCGTCATAGACGGTAAGACGCGCGGGCGTGGCGAACGCGCCTTCGAGCGGTTCGCCGGTGACCTTGTCGACGCGTCCGGGGTTGCGGCCAAAGAGGACGCAGATTTCGTCGTCGGGGCGATCGCTCTGGTGGATGCGCACTTCCTGCCCTTTGCGCTTAGAAAGATAAACCAACTCGCCCGGTACAGCGAGACCCATGGTTTGTTCGAGCAGCGCGCGCAAGCGGCCGCGTAAAGAACTGCCAGGAATGTAGGGAATGCCAAAAGCGTCTTTGACGACCGGGTTATCGGCGCCACCGATTTCGAGCGACCCTTTACCTGCGCCAATGTGCAGGCCCGTCTGGCAGTGGATCTCGCCTTCTAAAATCAGCTTTCCTAAGAACGTGAGTGCGGTGTCCGCGGTGTGAGAACTCATGGGGTTAAAGATCCAATCTTATTCGTTGTAAGCGATGATGGCTTCAAACAGATCGCGAAAGCGTTCGTAACCGCGGGTGTCGTTTTTGCGCGTGACCTGCAGCAGCAGCCGCTCGAGAGCGTCGAGGCTGCGTAAAGAATGGCGCGCGATGGTGTAGGCCAAACGCGCACGGACCATGACAAATTCGTGTTGCCTTTCACTTTCGGGCGCACGGGTGGCGCGGCGAACGGCGTTGTAAAGACGGCGCAACTGGCTCTTGGTGCCGGAATCCATGTCGCGCATGCGGCTCACGACCACGTGGGCTTGATTATCGAGGTAAAGAGGATCGGCAATCAGCTTTTCCAGATCCATGTCAGCGGGACCATCGCTACGGCGATCACCGCCGCCAGGTCCGCGACCGCGATCAGCGCCGGGGCCGCCGCGTTCACCGCCTGGTCCGCGACCACGATCTCCGCCGCCGGGGCCGCGATTTTCGCCGCGCGGGCCGCCAGGGCCAGGGCCGCGACCACCTTGACCACTTTGGCCGCCTTCGCGGGGCGGACGATTCTCTCCGCCTTTGCGCTCCTCAGGTTTCTTCTCTTCTGTTTCAGGCATGACTCATCCTTCGTTCTTTACTTCTCGTCGCCGGCAGCCAGGCGGGCCCATTCCAAACCCACACGGCCAGAGGGCCGTAACTTCAAGCCCGCTGTTTTCTTGCCAACTAAATTCGTGATTACGGCATTGCGCACGTTATTCAGCTCTTTACCGCGGCCTTGCGGAACCACGGTGGATAGGCGCATGAAGGTGCGCCACGGTTTATCAATTTTGACGGCCTTCGCGCGACGTTGCGCACGCGCTGAAAATGATTCGCGATAGACGGAAGCGAGATCATGCACGTAGTCAGGCGAAAAACGAAAATCGCGAACCAGACGCATCAGGCTACTCTTCAGCTCTTCGGCATCGGCGAGGCGTTTCCATTCGAGAGTACGCCCGAAAAGGCGGAAGCCACCCACTTCGCTGGCCTTGGCCGCTTGCAACTCAATGCCGGCTTCCTGGAATACCGCGCCGGGGTGGCTGGCCGCGTCAGGCGCGATGGCCATGCCCATGCTGATGCTGCGCGCTTCGAGGTTAGGGAACATCACGGTGTTCTGTTCGACAAGTTTTTCAAAGAGGCGCTGCAATTCCCGCGCGAGGGGCACCAATGCATCCCAAGCGCCGATGACGGCGAAATCCTCACCGCCGCGATAGAGGATGGTCACTTTGCGCCAGAAATCGGGCAGTGTGCAGAGCAATGCCAGTTCGCCGGCGAAAAACTCTTTGAACATCACGGAAAGGTGGATGTGTTCTTCAATGGAGTTGACGCGGCGCAGCTGCGCATCGAAATGATCGACATCGCCACGCAAGATGCCCCACTTATGGGCGCCGCTGGCGCGCTTGGCCAACTGCGGCAAACGCGTGAGATGACCGCTGTTATCGTCGGTCGCAAAACGGCGGGGAAACAGAATGCCATCGTCTTCTACGCCGGATTGTTCTTTCAAAGTCCAGGAGTATTGACCGCTGTCCCAAAGAAGATGAGCCGGCTGCTCGCTAGACCAGCCCACTCTTTTGGCAGTGGGCAGGCCTTGTGCGAAGGACTCGAAATAGGAATCACCTGGCTCCGGAGCGGCAGCGGCGAAGGGCGCGAAGACGTGAGCCAAGTCTGTGCCGCCAGCGAGGGGCGCCACGGTTTTCGCCAGCAGAGCATCATCAAGGCGCTTGCGAGCGATTGGCCATGCGCCGAGGTTTTCAGTGCTCGCCCAGACTAAGCGGAGCGTGTTGCCGGAGAGCTTACTTATTTCGCCGGCAGCGGAATTGAGAAATTCGTTGGCGCGCGGGACATCTTCTTCGGCCAGGACGAGCAGAAATTGTTCAGCGCTGCTTGAACCCAACAACAGGGGCGAAAGTTTCAGCTCGGCCAGTAAAGCGCGCGGAAGAACTTCACACGATAGCGTGAGCCACGCACACCGGCCTAATAAATCGGCCATTGCGTCTTGGCTGTCAGAAGACTGACCGGCCAGGAACTCTTCCGTTCCGGAAATTTGGGCTTGCAAAAAGACTTGCAGCGACATGACTTGGGTGGTCCGGTCCGCAAACTGAACGGACTTAGCGTGTTCGGAGGAACGTTTAACAGGCTAACACAGTGCGGATTTGCGATTAACAGCGAAAAAATGTAGAAACTTCAGAGAGCCGATTTCCAATCGCCGCGCGGGACGCCGTCCCGCCCCACAAATGGCCAATCTCGAGAGACAGCTATGCTGTACCTGAGAGGCAACTAACATGGCAGGGACATCTTCCTTTCCATACGAGACGCGGTTAAACATTTTGCACCAGCCGCTGGAAGTAATCGACGAAAGAGCTCTTGCCGACGCATGCGAATACAAGTGGTATAACCAAACTCTCTGCAAAGTCAACGACGCGGTGGTCCGGTTGGGCATTTTCGAAGGGGAATATCATTGGCATAAACATGAGCAAGACGATGAGTTCTTTTATGTTGTAGAAGGACGATTGTTGATCGATTTAGAAGATCGCACGGTGGAGCTGTCGCCACGACAGGGATTTGTGGTTCCGAAGGGAGTGACACATCGCACGCGAGCGCCGCAGCGGACCACGGTTTTGATGGTGGAAAACGCGGGGATTATTCCGACAGGAAATTGATGCGCTGACATGGCTGTGCTGGGGTCCAGCGCGAATGTCGGCGCGCTTTGGACCATTACAGGAGCGGTGTAGCGGGTGGTGTCAGCCCAAATTCCGCTAGAATTTCATCGTGCGGAAATGCCGCTGTTGTTCTTGAACCACTCTTTCGAGGAACTTAGCGCCCGTTCCTCTTCGCCAGTGAGCGGCTCATCGTCGACAGGAGCTATCGCAAGAGAGCGGGAAACGGGATCGAGAGTGAAGAACTCCAGGAAGCGTACGGCCGCCACGACCTCAGAGTCCTCCAAACGCTCGATCAAAGTGTGGGCATGTTGTTTGTTAGACGGCGGTTCCATAGAGAGAGACTATGGTCTCAAGGTTGGCTGTGCACGGCGAAGTCGGAGATATAGCAGCCGAGCGCTTTAGTTTCCGCTGTCTCGATGGGTCTTCCCGCAACGATTGCATCGAGCGCATTTCGCAAGTCTGCATTCTTCGCCGGGCGGCGGGGCTGGCCTAGCGCTGCGTACGAATCATCGATGCGGCCACGATAGACCACTTTGCCAGCCCGATCGATAACTGCGGCTTCTGGGGTGACGGTCACGCCGGTGGCTCTTACTAATTCGTGGCGGCGGTCTACGATCTTCGGGTAGTCTCCGTGCCCGTATTCTTGAGCGTGTTGGCGAACTTGATCGCCGGTTAATGCCGGGTCGACATCCACTAGAGCGCAGTCGATGCCTTTCGATTTATAATCGGCGCAAATCCGCGCGATCTCGTGGGCGAATGAGTTCGAGATCGGGCATTCGTTGGTGACGAAAAAAAGCGCATTGGCTTTGTCGCCTGCTTCCACTCGCAAAGGATGACGCTCCACGCCGTTGATGTCAAGGATGAGGGATAACAAAAGCAAGCCGGTTAGATTGATCATCTACTCTTGCCCAGGTCCGAATTGCCCGTAAGCTCGCGCACCTTTACCAGGAGACTCGGGTCTTGCATAATGCGCATTCTCGCGATCTCTCTCACGTGTTGCCGGTAAGTGGTATGCAGCGTAGCGAAATCGGACTCCACTGCCGGAAAAACCTGCAAGGTGACAGCTCCCATTTCATCTTTCGTCTGCTCTCCCCAAGTGACTTGAATGGGAGGGCGCGATGGGTTTTTCGGATTGTTATCTGAGTTATCCCAACTGACTTGGCTATCGAGCCTTGTGCCTTTCGGCAAAAGGATGATGTTCTCAAAAAAGTAGCGGTCTTGCCAGGCGAAATCCCAGTCTTTTATGTCGAGCAGCGTCTTGATCTTGCCATCGGGGAAAGTGGCAGTCATCTTCATTGTTTTGCCGATATAGTGGGCATGGGCACCGATGCTGACTGCCTCGACGTCCACAGGCAGGACAAATGAATCGCGAACGGTGAAATCGTTCTCGCCGGGAGCGATATTGAGGCCGGAAAAAAGCCCGTAGGCAACCGGGAGCTGAATACTGATCAGCGTATGCTCCGGGGCTTCCTTCGCGAAATACAGACCGACAGTGGATTGCTCCGTTTCTTCTTTGCCAGTGGGATGGAAATGGTATTGAAACATCAAGTCAGTGCCTTTGGGCAAGATCAAACCAAGTCCGGCAGGTAATAGGTGCGGTTGTGCGCCGACCGCTACACCTCCCAGGGGAACCATGTCGCGGTTCACCTTCATGCCTGCCATGGGAGATTTGCTGGCATCCTCTTCAGCCTCTATTTTCTGCGCGTCGGCGGTGGAATCGGCAAAGTAGAGAACATGATGAACCACTTGCCGCGATGAAGGCCGCAGTTCAATCGCGCGCACCCATTTGTCGTCCGGCAGATTGAGTGGGATGCGGAGATAGCGATAGATATCTGCGCCTTCTGCGGGAATAGTGAAGCTCTTGTCCATTTTCACTATGAGGTCGGGAGTACCAAGCTGCCAGCCACTTGTGAATTCCGGGAGGGCCGGCGCTTTGGCCGGATCGCCTTTGGGCATGCCCTGTTTAACCCAGGCTTGGATCGTATTGAGTTCGTCGTCAGTGAGTCGGCGCGCGTCTCTATAGGAGTAGGAGGCGGGTTCGGCTTTCCAGGGAGGCATGATTCGTGCGGCGGTGACGGCAGCTATTAATTTGCCGTGTTTGGATACATCGTCGTAACTCAACAATGAGAATGGCGCTGCTTCGCCGGGACGGTGGCAACTCGCGCAGCGGTGGTAGACGATGGGTGCGACGTCTTTGCTAAAGGTGATCTGCGCAGGAAGTGAAGAAGCGGCACCGGTAAAGGTGACAAGGGCCGTGAGAAGAAGATTTGTTTTTGTCATTGTGCACTTCCCTCACCGATAATTCTATCCTGAAAGACATGACTGTCTTCGTTACCGGCGCGACCGCGGGCTTCGGCCTTGCCACTGTTCGAAAATTTGCCAAAGATGGCGCAAAAGTAATTGGCACAGGACGCCGGGCGAACCGGCTCGCCGACGTGGCAAAGGAAATCGGGTCGAGCTTTTTGCCACTGACGTTTGACGTCGGTTCGCGCAAGCAAACGGAAGAGGCGATCAGCGGATTGCCCGCCGAATTTGCGGCCGTGGATGTGCTGGTGAACAACGCAGGCGGCGCGTTGGGGCTTGATCCCGCGCAAAGCGCGAACTTGGACGATTGGGACGCGATGGTGGATAGCAATGTGAAAGGCGTGATGTATTGCACACGTCTGTTGTTGCCTGGAATGATCGAGCGTGGGCGCGGACACATTATCAGCATTGGCTCGGTGGCGGGCGAGTTCCCGTATCCTGGCGGCAACGTCTATGGCGCGGCAAAGGCGTTTGTGCATCAGTTCAGCCAGAATTTGCGCGCGGATCTAGTGGGGTCGCCGATTCGCGTCACAAACATCGAGCCAGGGCTGTGCGGAGGCACGGAGTTTTCGGAAGTGCGCTTCAAAGGCGACAAGGCGAAGGCGGCGGCCGTTTATGACGGGACGCAGCCGTTAACGGCAGAAGATATTGCGGAAGCAATTCATTGGGCGGCTATGCTGCCGCCGCATGTGAATGTGAATGTGATGCAACTAATGCCGGTTTGCCAGGCGTTCGGGCCGTTCAATATCAAGCGGAGCAAGTAGCCTAAAAACCGCGCTGCGGCCTATAACCAGGCCGGGCGCGAATCTTATACTTGCGCATGGCTTCGTCCGTTAGCTCCACTCTGATTTTGCGAAAGCCTTCGTTGGGATTCGGCTGCGGGTAGTAGCTGATGGTATAGCTGTTGCCCAGATCTTCACGAATCGATTCGAAGGCCTCAATCTGCTTCTGCCACGTCTTCGCAAAATAACTTTTCCCGCCCGTGTTGGCGGAAATGCGTTTAAAGATGTTCGAGGAAATAGGATCTTTGGTCACTTCCGAAGTGGAGATCACATAGATAGGAATTCCTTCATCTTCAGCGACTGCGCGTACGTCGTCGGGAGAAACCATGCTGGCGTTATCGGGGCCGTTGGAGAACACGATCACCACTTTACGGCCCGGCACTTTCGCGGCGTCGCGGAGTGTGAGAAGCAAACAGTTGTAGAGCGCGGAATCGTCTCCGGCGACGGCTTTGCGGAGACCGCCAATCGCACTACCGCGATCGCGATTCAAGGGCACCGCGCGGTTGAGGTTGCGGCTGTAGGTGTAAACAGCGATGGAATCCGAACGGTCGAGGCCGCGAATGAAATCGGCAATGGAATCGGAGGCGTAGACAAATCCGCGATACATGTAGTTGCTGGTATCGAACAGGACGAAGACGTTGGTGCCGGTGGCCTCGGAAGTGGAATCGACGGCGTCGGGATTGGCGGGGACGCCACCCGGCGAAGGTTCCGCAGCCGACGCGCGCAAGGGACGCATTTCACCGTTTTCGAGCACTTGCATGGGCGAACGGGAGCCTTCGGCGAAGGTAGCTAGCTTCTGAACGATGTCATCTTCATAGATTTTGAAGTCTTTGGGTTTGAGGCCGTTCACGTATTTATTTTTCTGATCGAGCACGGTAAAACCGAGAACGACCATGTCGACCTTCACGCGGAAAGTGGGCTGTTCGGGCTCTTGCGCCCGCAGCCAAACGCCCGCCGCGATTGCGGCCATCAAACAGCAGGTAGAAAGGATGCCCGTTATTTTCTTCACAAGATGTTCCTAGTTCCCCGCCCCATTCATGGCAACACTTTGTGCGCCATGCTGCCTTACGTTTGCGGCCAACGCGTCGAGCGAGCGCAACAACGCGGGCCAATCTTCCAAATGAGTGGCAAAGATATTCTCGATGGCGGAACGGTTCCATTCGGGAACATAGGAATCCAGTTGCCCCGCGGGGACGCCTGCTTCATCGGCCAGAGCAGCGTAGTAAAGATTATTGGATTCCCAACTCTCGGCCAAGACGCGGCTGGAATATCCCATCAACGCGGGGAACGTCCGCAAATACAAGAGACCGGGACGGTAGGAATGAGTCAAGGTCGGTTTGGGAGTGCCGAAGGCTCGGCCAATCGCAACGGGATCCAAATCAGCCTTATTTTTGGCAGCGAGGGAATTAATTTCGAGCGAGGCCAAATCAGGCTGGATGTCTGCGAGCGCGGGATCGGAGGCGATGGCGTACAAGACCGAAGAAGGAACGTGCGCGGCGGTGTTTTCAAAATCGCTGGCAATCAAAAGATGATCGTCAATCCATTCAACGCTAGAGGGCTGCATGTATGCGCGCAAACTATCCAACACACGGGCTTCCACTTGTGCGTTCAGGGCGGCCATAGCGAGGAGAGCGCGGCCGCGCTGCAAGTGCAACGCGACCCAGCGAATTTGTGCCGGGGTGATGTTGCGCCAGCGGTTGACAGTAACGCCGGCAATGATTTGCGGAACAAGATCGGCCCAGATGAGAGCTTGTTCGCGTTTTGGCGTGAGGAAGTTCTGTTCGGCCTCTGCTAACGCATAGGGAATAGCAATGAGCGAGCCGGTGAGCCGGCCACCGGAGCTTTCGGGCCAACCTGTACCGGACAATTCAGTGTGACGCCATTCGGCAGGTGAACCTTCAGGGCCGATAAAATCATGCGCGCGAACGAGCAAGGGATTGGTCAAACATAATTGCGCGCCGGGCGGAGCGTAGTAACTGTAGACGATACCCACGAGCGAATCGCGGACAAACGGCGCGAGCGTGCCCTTGGGATCTTTCTTCTCCGTGCCCTTCATAAGGCTTTCCACGTTGAGCTTACGTTCCAGGTCGATGTGACGATCGCTCCAAAAGCCGACAGACAAAGTGTTTTTCTCTTCAGCGGAGAGCGAGCCGCGAGTGGGCTCGGTTTCTTCAAGCCGGGTCAGCTGTTCGTTAAGAGCTTTGAGGGAGGTGGGATCGGCCGAGCCTTTGTCCAGGCGGTCGGCGGCGAGAAACAGCCCATCTAAAGAGACGAGCCGCTGGGCATCGAAAATGCGCAGGAAATTTTCGGCGGGTGAAACGGGCGAGGGTCCACGCACTCTACCCACCAGCAATTCAATCAGGCGCTCTTGCTTGCCGCCAACGGCCGTTTTAGATTCAGCGGCGGCCAACAACGCGTTGACGCCGGAACGCGCGGCATCAAACACATCCGCTTCTTGTTTGACTTGGGCGAAGGGAGCGACAATCTTACTGAAGGTTTCGTCGCGGGCGGAAAGCGGAATTGAATCCTGGCGGCAAAGTATCCGCCACAATTCAACCAAGGCTTGAGAAGCGCCTAAGGAGTCGGAGCGCAGCAGGTTGTCGTGAATCTTCAGTGAGGCAGCGCCCCAATCCAAATACCTCGTCATAGAAGCCTCACTGAGCGTGGGCGAATCGGCAAACAGGACGTATTGCTGACCAAGAACGCGGTAGTCGGCGATCAAGCGGGCGGCCATTTCAGGCGACAGCGGTTTGCTGCGATCACGGTCGATATCGTTCAAGGCAAGGAAGATTTTCAGCGGTTCATTTTCGACCGACTTACGGCTAAGACCAAAAAGCGCTTCGAGCAAATCTTCGCTCGATCGCCAACTTGTGGCTGAGCGGGTCAGCTTTCCGTCGTACTTGCCGTGGGGGTGATGAATGAAAAGATTCCGCCACACTTCCAGATTGCCGGGTATGTGCGCTTGGCCGTTGGCATCAATGCGCAGCGAATTAGTGAGGAGCATCAAATCAGTGCTGGAGCGGAAAACGGGTCGTGCGGGTCCCGGGCTGGTGACTTTGCCGCGCAAGGCATCGTAGTTGCGCTTCAGGCGGTCGGGTTGCGTGAGATAGGCGAAAGGGGGACCACTGATACGCGAAAGCGAGTCAAAATAGCTGGCCAGCCAGCCATCGTCCATGGCCATGAGTTTTTCAAAAAAGGGGCCTGGAGTCGAGGGATTCACGCCAACCAAGGAGGCCCAGACTTTGGGAGAACCCGGCACAACAGCGCTGCCGTCGCGGATCTGGAACATGCCGCCGAAAAAGTCCAGGACGTGAGAATAGATTTTCAATTTGGCGGGAGGGGCCTGCTTGCGAAGCGCTTCCGCGGTCGGACGGTCGAGATGGGAAAGGCCGAGATACAAGCGGCACAGGGAGGGGTCGGACAAAAAGGCGTCCAGGAAGTCAGTTTGTCCCTGGCGGTTGAGAGCCGCGAGCCAGTATTCGGAAGTGTACAGGACTGGGACCTGAGTGGCCCGGTAGGGGAATTCAAAGCGGTGATTGGCTCGCAAATCCTGTTCCAGCTGAGTGAGGGGAAACGCCGAATCAACCGTGAGGAAGGCGCGCGTGGGGTTGACGGTTTCGAGTACGATGTCCGCGCCGCAGGAGCCACGCATACGGTAGCCTAAAACCTTGAGCAGCGCGCCTGTTTCTTCGCTGTCGCAAGTCGGGATGACGATTTTGCCTTCTTTGGTGGCCATATCCTGGAGTTCGCGCGCTTGCGCAATGTAGCGAATCAAGAGGCGCAAATATTCGGTTTGCTGTAGAGCTTCGTTACCGGATGCCTCATAACCATTGGTGACAATGTTGCGGGCTAACGCCGGGAGCAGCTCTTCGGGGGCCAGATCGGGTGAGAGAGCCGCCATGCGAGCAAAAGAGGCTAGCGGTCCGGGCACTGTGGCCATGGAATATTTCGCATGCTCGCGCTGGGCCGGGGACGAAAGATCGGTACCGCCGGCGGCTTGGTATTGTTGCAGGTCAGCACTGGTGTCTTTGCCGTTCATGTAGTCCATGAGCAACAACTGGCGCTGCGCCAATTTTTTTCGATTGGCGTCGGTTTCCATACCGGCCCATTTGGCGGTGGCATCACGGCAGCTGCCTTCGCCGTGCCGGCATAAGAATTCAGCGAGTGACTGCTGGGTAGCGGGATCATTTGCGTTCGACTCGGCCTCACGGGTTAACAACGCCTTGGCAGACGTCAAATCGCCGGTCGCCTCGAACTGAGCGACATGGTCGTTGGTCGCTTGATCGGGCCTAGCCGATGGCGGAGCCAGTGCGGCTAACAGCGTCACGGACAGAACAGTCCGAATGACAGGGCACTTTCGCGCCCTTTGCAACTTTAGCAAGATCGCGCAAAACGTGCGCGGTATCGGGCACGCCGCCCAAAGATCGGCGGAGTTGCTTTGCTGTCTGGCGACGCACATCCGCGCCCTTTGCGCTTTCCACGAACGGAAAATCATGGTGCACTCCCCCCCAACTTTAGAAACTTACTTTATCATTTACGGATTGAACCGGATAACAGATTCACCCTAGACTCCATTAGACATGAAACTAGCACGCTGCCGCCAGAAAGATTTTGTAAATTTTGTATTATCATGAAGCTCGCATGTGGCGTTTTCTCCTCCTCCTTTCGCTCTGTTGTCTTTGCCTAACCGCCGAAACGAGTCCACCGTCCTACAAAATTGCCGTGGTGGGCTTGGTTCACGCGCACGCGTGGGGCCGGCTGCGCGCCATGGTGCAAGGTAAATCGGCCAAGCTTGTTGGTGTGGCTGAACCGAATGCGGAATTGCTGGCCGAGGCGAAAAAAGCGGGCGTGCCGGACGATTTGCTCTTTTCCGATTACAGCAAAATGCTGGATCAAACGAAGCCGGACATTGTTTGGGCGTTTGTGGAAAACAACCGCCATTTGGAGATCGCCCGTGTGTGCGCGCCGCGTCATATCAGTCTGATTTTCGAAAAGCCTTTGGCGAGCACGTACGCCGACGCCAAACAAATGCAGAGTTTGGCCGCCAAATACAACATACGGATTATGACCAACTATCAGATGGCATGGTGGCCCACAAATTACGCTGCCAAGAATGCGGCCGACCACGGCGAGATTGGCCAGGTGTACCGGTTGCGGGGAATCGTTGGTCATGGTGGTCCCGGATCGAATGGTGTGCGCAACAAGTACTTTTTCGATTGGCTCACAGACCCCGAGAAGAACGGCGCAGGGGCGCTGATGGATTTCGGCTGTTACAACGCGCTGTGGAGCATCTGGTATTTGGGTATGCCAACGAGTGTCTATGCGACGGCACAGCATCTGCGGCCTGAGCGGTTTCCGAAGGTGGAAGACAGCGCGACTTTGGTGTTCACGTATCCACACGCTTCGGCGGTGTTTGAAGCGAGTTGGGATTTGCCGCGCAGTTTTCAGGATCTGGAAGTGTTTGGTCTTTCGTCAGATTCCGGAGCGCCTGAGCAAGCGCCGGGTAGTTTGTATATGACGCAGGCCGGCGTGGAATTCCGTAAAGGGAAAGAGACCAAGCAATTGACAGTGGCTTCGCTGGCGGAAGAAGAGAGCGAACCGGTGGCGTATATGGTTTCGCGCATTAAGGCGGACAAGCCGATTGAAGGTTTGACAGCGATTGAGATCAATGTGGACGTGATCCACTTGATTGACTTGTCGAAGGAATCGATTAAGACGGGGCGAGCAGTACCGGTTAGCGAGAAAGAGCGCGGAACGAAGTAGATTCGAGCACTTTGGCACCCGTTGCGACCACGGCGGATACTCCAGGCTGTTTATCGATGAAGGCGAGACCCTGTTCAGGGCCGAGAACATTGATAGCGGTGGCCATGCCGTCGGCATCAATACCGCGACGGGCGATGACAGTGGTAGTGATGTTCGTGGTTAGGCCGAGGCCTGTCTTGGGATCAAGAATGTGAGAGTAGCGGACGCCGTTCACTTCGAAGTTTTGTTCAGTGGAACCGGAAGTGGAGACGGCCCCGTGGGCGAGAAGGAGAGCGCGATCAAGGGCGTCGATGCCAATCTTCCAGCCTTTTTCGCCGGGCGGTGCGTCGCTGAAGGCGAGATCTCCGCTGGCAGCGACGAGGGCGCTCTTTATGCCGAGTTTGTCGAGGACGATGAGCGCTTCATCCGCGGCGTAGCCCTTCGCGATGCCGCCCACATCCAGTTGCATGGCGGAAATGTCGAACCAGACGGTGCGCGCGATGGGATCGAGGTGCATTTTGCGGAAGCCGCTGCGAGACAAGGCGTCCTTGAGGACGTCGGCGCTGGGAAGTGAGCGCGCACGGCGGTTTTGACGCCATAGGTGAGTGAGAGACCCGATAGTGACATCGAACGCGCCCTCGGTCTGTTGGGAGAGTGACTGACCTTCGGCAAGGACGGTGAACAGGTCGTCGCTGATGTGGGTGGGAGTTAAGGTAGTGGTGACGCGGCTCAGTTCACTGTCGGCGCGGTAATCCGAAAGAGTTGCATCTAATTGAGTGATGCGGGCGAAGGCGGCTTGAAATGCTTGTTTAGCTTGTTGTTCGTTGGCGGCATAGAGCTTGATACTGAAGAGCGTGCCCATATGCGGTTCAACGGCTTCATAGGGCTGTAGAGTGGCGGCCGAGAGCAGCAGAGCCAGAGCGGCGCTACTGCTCATCGTGTTCGACGCCGTTGTTCCAGTAGTGGTACATTTCTTCGGCGCTGGGCAGCTTTGCCGGTCTTACGAGACGAAAGCCGAGCCAAGGAGCATCGGTTTCGTACCAGATGCTCTTGGGCAATTGCGGATCTTGCTCTTTCCAGGAGGCATCGGAGCCGAGGCGGACTTCGCAAGTGACATTCTCGGGAGGGTCGTTCCAATTGCCGCCGCGAACAGCGATGGGGTAGGCTTTCTTCGGGGCTACCCATGGGTTGTCTTGGGAAGCGGCGGAGTAAGGAGCGAGTTGATCGAGTGTCCACTCGGAGACGTTGCCCAGCATATCGAAGAGTCCAAAAGCGTTGGGTTTCTTTGTGGCAACTTTCTGATATTTGCCGGTGCTATTGGCGGCATACCAGGCGACGTCGGCCAAGGGAGCGCTCTGTTTACCACCCGCTTTGCACGCATACTCCCATTCGGCTTCGGTGGGCAAACGGTAAAACTCGCCGGTTTTGGCACTGAGCCATTCGGCATATTTATTGGCTGCATGCTGGGTCATGCTGATGGCAGGGAAACCTTCGATGCCCATGCCGAAACTCATCTCAACATAAGGATGGGTGGGGCGGCTGATGGCGTCCACCGTTTTATTCTGGCCAGCCTTTTCGTTGGCTTGCTCGGCGAACATAAAGAGGTGAAATTCGTCCCAAGTCACTTCGTGACTTTGCATCCAAAATGAATCAACGCGGACATGATGCTGTGGGAGTTGGTCCGGTTTCTGCGGCGAGCCCATCACGAAATCTCCCGCCGGTATGGAAGTCATGTCATAGGAGACGGTGGTGTTGGGGATGGTTACCCGATATGCGCCTTTGCTCGAATCGGCTTTTTTGGCGACGATACTTTCGCGAATACGCCGCACGTTGTCGAGCTCGGCGGAAGCTGGAACGACGGCTTGCTCCGTTTTTTCAGGCTTCTTCAAGACGGCGTCGTCGGGCCAGGGTGCGCCTTGCGCGATCCAGTTGTAGACAAGCGCCAGTTCGGAGGCCATAATCTTGCCGGCAGGCGGCATCCAACCATCGACCATGCAGTTGTAGAAGAAACTCTGCTTTGGTTTTCCCGGCACAACGTTGCCGGTGGCGATGAGTTCCTTGCGCCCGTTGAGTTCTATGCCGCTGCTGGATGTGCCCGGGTAGTGACATTCAAAGCAGCGCTGCTCAAGAATAGGGGCGATATCGCGCTGGAAATCAATTTTCTTTCCGGCGGCGGCCAGCATGCATGCACTGGCCACCCAAGAAATAATTCTCTGCATAGGAACTACTCAGATGAACTTCGTAATACCCGGTTTGGCGCGCGGAGGAACCGGCAGGCTGCCGTTCCAATCAAGATGCTCAGGAACGAGAACCTCCTGCGAGTTCATGGCTTGCTCCCAAGTGATTTCTTGCCCGGTATAGGCGGACATACGGCCCATCATGCCGAGTAGCGTGCTGGTGGCCATACGTTTGCCGTTGTTGATGGGCTGGTGTTTGCGGATAGAGGCGAAGAGCCTATCGTGCTCGCGCTGATACATGTCGTACTTCTCGCCGCTCCAGGTCCAGGGATTCTTTCCTTCGATGCGTGGGGGCCGCGCGCCACCCAGGATGCAGGTGCCGTCTGAGCCCATAATGAAATCGGCGTTCTCGTTGAAGCAGCCTACTGTCTGGCGGTTTACCACGAATGCGCGAAACCCATTGGGGTAAAGGTAGTTCACGGCGAAGTGGTCGTAAATGTTGCCGCCCTCGGCTGGAATTTCACGGCCGCCCACGGCCACGCAGTTGACAGGCGGTTCATCGTTCATGGCCCAAGCAACTTTGTCGACGCTGTGAATCGCCTGCTCGACGATACTATCGCCACACAGCCAAACGAAGTTGTACCAGTTGCGAATCTGCCATTCGGTGTCACTCATACCGGCGGGGCGCGAACTCTCAGGCGGCATGGGCTTGACGGGGCTGGTGTAGTACGTCGCGTGGTAGGCGACAAGGCGGCCAATGGACCCATCATGAATGTGTTTAAACGAATCTACGATGGCGTCGTTGTAGCGCCAGCAGAAGCCGGAGACGAGCGACAGATTCTTCGCAGTCGCCTTTTCGGTGGTGGCGAGAACGGAGCGGACGCCTGGCGCATCTGTGGCGATGGGCTTTTCGCAGAAGACGTGTTTGTTGGCATCGATACACGCAGCGAGATGCACGGGACGGAAGCCCGGAGGCGTGGTGAGAATGACGATATCGACACCGGAATCGATGACCTTTTGATAGGCGTCGAGACCGAGGTACTGGTTGGCTTTATCAACCTTGAGGCGACTGGCGATTTTGTGTTTGCTGAGCTCTGCCAGGGATGCGTCGATGCGCGATTGATCTATATCGGCGACAGCAGTGAGTTCAGCGTAGTCGTCGGCGGTCAGCGCTTGCTGCGCCGCGCCGGTGCCGCGACCGCCGGAACCGACCAAGCCGACCTTAATCGCGTTTGTAACGGTTTGACCCGAAATGATGGCAGGGAAGCCGGTGACGACGCTGGCAGCGATCGCGCTTGATGCTTTCAGGAAATCTCGACGGCCGGGAATGGGATCTTGTTCTTTCACGTTGACCTCGCTTTGATTATTATTACCAATCGGCAGGTGAGGACAAAACGGAATCTTCTTTAAGATGGGGAAATGTCTGCACCTTTGGTTCCCGTGATTGAAACATCCCGCTTGATGCTACGAGCGCATCGGGTGGAGGATTTCGCGGCGAGCGCCGCACTTTGGGGCGATCGCGATGTGACCCGCTATATTACAGGGAAGCCGTTGACCAATGAAGAAGTTTGGTCGCGCTTGCTTCGCTACGCAGGCCACTGGCAATGGCTGGGTTTTGGGTACTGGGTAGTGGAAGAAAAGGCGTCGGGGCGATTCATTGGTGAGATGGGATTCGCAGACTATAGACGTGAGATAGAGCCGTCGATAGCGGCACTCCGGAGTTAGGATATGTGTTTGCGGCTCACTCACATGGGAAGGGCTACGCTACAGAAGCAGTCCGCGCGGCACTGGCGTGGGGCGATGAGCGGTTTCAAAAGGCGCGGACCGTGTGTTTGGTAAACCCCGAAAACAGCGTCTCCCGGCACGTCGCGCAGAAATGCGGGTACCGGGAGTTTCACCGAGGTAGTTACAAAGGCCAGCCCACCTTGCTATTCGAGCGGCTTGTTGGGCAGTGACAACTCAAAAAATGGATTCTGGCGGCGCGCAATTTTGCCAGACTTTTACCCATTTGACGTACAAATTCATAGAGCTCGCGGTAACACCAGTCATGTTTCCCGAGCTCCAGTTTGCCCCTTCCTGGGCAGCTAGCATGAGGTAGTAATTCTGCCGGTCGAAGATTGGGTAAGTTGGGGCTGAAAGAACGGGTTCATTGTCTAAGTACCACGTAACCATTCCGGGTGCCCATAACACTCCATAAGTGTGCCACTGGGAGAAATCAACACCAGGTATTGTGTGGAAGTTATAGCGATTATTGTTCGCCACGTCGACCCATGTTCCGTTAATATTTACCCAATCGTGGATGGTGCCAAAAAAGGTATGGGAATTTGCAGGATCTCCCTGGCCCTCAAATATGTCGAGTTCTCCCGTTTCGTTGGCTCCCCAGATACTCTCGACCGGAGTCATCCAAAAAGCCGGCCACGCTCCAGTGGTGACATCCCACTTCATCCTTGCTTCGAAATAACCGTAGCGAAATGCCTGGCAGCGCATCCCGTTGGAGGAGCAAGAGCTGACTGTTGTGTTTGCAGGATTCTGCCCGGAATTCCAGGCTAGATCGAGAACCGATGAGCTAGCCGAGGCATTGAAGGGAGTTGGCGGTGACTGCCACCAGATGCCCGGGTACCATGTGTATTTTCCAGTACCGTCTGACGACAGATTTAAGTTAACGAAGTCGTCATAAAACACCAGCGAATAACCGCCCGCTTGCGAGGGCGGGGTTGGAGCGCTAGCTTTTGACTCGGCGGAAAACCCAATCAAAAACGAAGCTAAGAACGCGAACACACTACTCTTTCGCATGTTGTCTCCCAGGAACTGATCGACACGCCAATGAGGGGCGTGAAGCGGGCCGGCATAAACAAACGCAGGCAGCCGAGCAGGTTCGAAGAGGTAGTCGTTGCTACTTCGGAAAATTCTCAACCAAGTGTTCGGTGGCGCGAAGAGAGAAGGCGAGGATTGAGATGGTAGTGGTTTTGTCGGTACAGTTTGGGAAAACACTAGCATCGGTAACGTATAGGTTAGGAACATCGTGAGTGCGGCCGAAGCGGTCAGTAACAAATTTCTTCGGATCGTTACCCATGCGAAGCGTACCGGTTTCGTGGAGACTGGTGCCAGGAATGTCAATTTCGCCCGCACCTAAATATTCGCCGCCGCTGGCGCGGATGAGTTGTTCGGTGGCGTGTTTGGCGTGCTCCCACATAAGGAGCGTGTTCTTGTCCCATGCGAAGTGAATGCGCGCGGCGGGAATGCCGTAGATGTCTTTGACAGTAGGGTCGATATCGACAAAGTTTTCGTCACTGCGCTGAGTGGGCGCTTGCACGTAAAAGCTCACACCGGTGGGATAGCGGCGCTTAATTTCGCGCTTGAAATCGCGGCCGAAACCGGGAATGGATTGGAAGTAACCGGGGAAGCCGGCGCAACCACCGTCGGGATAAACAGAATATCCGCGAATGAATTTTTCTTCGTGCGGATGCGTGAGATTCTGCCAGCGCGGGAGCCAAGCGATGGTGCTTTCGGAGACGTTATCGGGAAAACTCGGCTGGCCTAGGAGTTGCGGGAGATAGCCGCGCGCGGTGGTGCCGTAGAGGTGATCACAGAGATTACGGCCGACTTGACCGCTGCTGTTAGCGATGCCGGTGGGCCAGTGGCGCGATTTGGAATTGAGGAGGATGCGGGCGGATTCCACACACGAAGCGGCTACTACGACAGCGCGCGCGTAGACTTCGATTTCCTGTTTTGTATCGCGGTCGATATAGGCGACACCGGAGGCGCGGCCATCGGTGTCAACGAGGATGTTCTTGGCAAGGGCGTTGGTGCGGATCTCGAGACGGCCGGATTTTTCGGCTTCGGGCAAAAGGCACCAGGGAGTGGAAAAGAAGGAACCAGTGTCGCAGCCCTGAGTGCAATTGCCGCAATAGTGACAGGCTGGATGGCCGTTGTGATTGCGTGTCAGTTGGGCGATGCGGTCAGGTAGATACGGGATACCGATTTTGCTTGCGCCGGATTCGAGGATGCGGTCGATACAGCGAAAGTTCATGGGAGGTAGATACTCGCCGTCGGGATTGCTGGGGCGATTCTGGACAGTGCTGGCGACACCAATGAGACGTTCGACGCGGCTATAGTAAGGGGCGATTTCTTCATAAGTGATAGGCCAATCGACGTCGTAACCGTCGCGCGAGGCGGCTTTGAAATCGATATCAGAGAAACGCGCGGAGGATCGACCCCAAAAGTTTGTCTTGCCCCCGACAGCGAAACAGCGACGCCACGTCCACTCGGTGCCGGGAGCGGTGGTAAAGGCAATGTCATGCTCCCAGATGCCTTCGGTGTATTCATTGTCCATGTAGCCGATGTAGTTCTTACTTTTTTGCGGATCGCCGAAAGCACGGAAAGGCATGTCGTAAGGCTGCTTGTGATTGCGGAAATCTTTTTTCGGATCGAGACGGCGGCTACCGTTTAAGGCGCAGACTGTGAGGCCGGCTTTGCAAAGTGTGTGGAGGGCCATACCACCTCCCGCGCCAGTACCGATAACTATGACGTCGTACGTTTTCTGTGCCATTTTTAGTACCTGGGAGGTGGGAGATGCCGGTGCTCAGGATCGTCTTTGTGAGGGCACTCGGGAGAAGCGGAGTAGAAGCGCAAACCAGGGTAGTCGAGCGCTTCGAGTCCGATGCGGGTTGTGTAGTAGCCCATCACAGTGTAGGAACGTAAGAGTTCGAAGAAGGCTGGGCCTTCGAGCTCGAATTGATTGGGAGTAGCTAATTTACGGAGGATGGGTTCCTGCTGGTCCGCGGTAAGACTCATGAACTCTTGACTGTGAGTTTCCAAAGCGAACGCATCAATGAGCGCCAAGCCGCGGCGGAAGCGGAACTGAATGTCAGGGTCGTGAGCAACCATGTGATCGATGAACTCGACTACACCGGCATCATGCGCGCCTGGTGTGTCGTCGCGAGGGATGATGAGTTCGGAGAGTTGATCGAGCAGGCGGTATTCGGAGGGCGAAAAGAACTGTGGCTGATAAATGGGAGGCTTGGGAGGTGCCGAGTGCTCGTGTTGGGAGGCGAAACTCCAACGACTGAAGCCGGGGAACTGACTGACGACAGCGACTTTGGCAAGCATCTCCAAGACCGCGCGGCGATCGGGGCTTTGATTGGCCATGGTTCACTGTCCCTTTCTGCTGAGCCATTCGTCGATGGGCTTGGTTGTTGTGGGATGGTACGGCATTGACACTTTTTGGCCGAGCCCGGCGGATGCGTACGCTGCATAAAGCGCTTGCATCACAACGCGGCCATCTTCACCGGTAGCCTGCAGTGTCTCTTTGCCGCGAACGCAGCGGGCAAAATGGCGCATCTCTTGCGGGATGCCGTAGTTCCAGTGTTCTTCGAAGACGGGATAGCTCCAGCCCTGAGTGGTGGGAGCTTTTTCCACTGCGTAACCGAAGCCATATTCGCTATAGGTTGGGAGGGCGTTGCCCATGTGCAGATCGGCATAGGAGACGCCACCTTCGCCGTAGATTTCACTGCGATCAGACATGCCACCACGGCGGGCCCAACTGTCTTCGATCAGACCGGTTGCGCCATTTTCGAATTCGATGATGCAAACGGCTTCGTCGTCGCCTTTGGTTTTGGCGGCGTGCACGTTGGTGGCGAGATGGGCATAGATGGACTTGATGGCAGGGCGGCCGAGGAACCAATAGCAGAAGGCGATGCCATGACAACCGAGATCCATGAGTGCGCCACCGCCGGCTTTATCCATATCCCAGAACCAGGGACTGTGGGGGCCGAAGTGTTTTTCACTTTGTTTGACAAGATAGACTCTGCCGAAAGCGCCTTGGTCTGCCATTTGTTTGGCTTTGACGTATTTGGGAGTGAAGAAGAGCTCTTCGGCGTAACCAAGGAGAACGCCTTGGCGTTTGCAGGTTTCGATCATCTCGTCGGCTTCGGGGAGGGTCATGCACAGAGGCTTTTCGCAGACGACGTGTTTGCCGGCGTTGGCGATATCGACGGTCATTTGCGCGTGGAATGAGTTGGGCGCGGTGATGGTGACCATTTCGATATCGGGCTCTTTGAGCATATCGTGGTAATCGAGGAAGACGCGGGGGATGCCGTAGCGTTGGGCGAGAGCGGCGGCGTTGCCGGGCGTGGGCGAAGCGACTGCAACGACTTCGGCTTCTTCAGGCATGATCTGGAACGCGGCGGCGTGGATATCTGCTTCGAACTGGGAACCGATGATGCCGACTTTTACTTTTCCGGTGGAGGGCATTTGGGGCGATGGTATCACTGCGGAGGCCGAAGGATGTTTTTGAAGTTTTTTGATGGCCCGGCACGAGGGATAGTGGCTGGTTTCAGAGGCGAATTTGTGCGCAGGATTGCCGCGATTTTTGCCGGTTGTGAAAAGGGTTAATATACCGGCCAATGTTGCAGTCTAGCCGGAGCTTGCACTAGCCGAGGGCCAGATTCTTTTTTCGTTCGAAACTGCTTAGTGGAGGGTGAAGGCCCATCCGCTGATCAGAACTTTGGTAGGGGACGGTCAGCAGAGCGCCTTCACACCAGGCCTGATTCTCTTTATCGCACTGCTAGAGGAAAAAGACAACAGCGACCCGGGGTAGTTCCGTTAGATCGCTTGCCGCGCAGGTGTCC